>JAFLSX010000013.1 GCA_022510705.1 Lachnospiraceae bacterium | reverse complement strand
CAATTTGCAGCAGATTTACAGTCTGTCCCCTTTGGCCACTCGGGAATCCATCCATGCAGGTTGCCCTGACAATGTCAAATTGTAGCATAGCTACTTGTAAAATGCAAGTTTTTTCTCTTGGTCTGCCTTTACATGGCGCAATACCGTTGCCGAAAAACGAGGCAGCTTGACAGTAATTTTTCCGGAGATCACAGGGATTTCTACCTTTTCTGTACTGTAACCGGAATCATTGGACTCAAAGACCTTGGTGAGAATGGTCTCCTTGGACATACCGGTTTCCCACACACTCACTTTCTTCTCTATCTCATAATCGTTGTTGTTGATCAAGACGACAGTGCTATATTTGCGGTTAAATCTTGCGTAGGCTAAGAAATTATAATCTTTATCCAAACTCTTTAAGGATCCTGTTCGCAGTTCCGGGCATTCCTTGTGGATGCGAATAATTTCTTTGTGGAATGAAATCAGTTCCTTGTCCTCATGTCCCCAAGGATAAGTTCTTCTATTATCCGGATCGGTAAAGCCGCAGACTCCGGCCTCATCTCCATAATAGACCGCCGGCGCTCCCGGCCAAGTCATCTGTATTACCACGCCCTCCCTGAACACTGCGGGATTGTTGCCCTCGTTGGCAGCCTGCGGTCCCAGCGTATTGGTACGCCCCACCTTGTGACTGGTACGGGTCATAAAACGGGAATGATCATGATTGGAAAGCTGATTCATGGCTATCTGCCAGCTGGGCATGGAGAAACTGGAACTATGATGGAGCATGGCGCCCCAAAAGCTGTCCGCATTTCCTAAAAGATCCCCTCTAAAGTCGTCACTGTGCTTTTCCATACCGGTCAAAAACCAGGTTACCGGTTCCATAAAAGCATCATAGTTCATGACGGAATCCCACTCATTGCCCTGCAGCCACTCCCTGGTATCACCGTAGTGCTCCGCCAGTATGATGGCTTCGGGATTAGCCTGCTTTACCGCCTTGCGGAATTCTTTCCAGAAAAAGTGGTTGTATTCGGGAGAAAGTCCCAAATCCGCAGCCACGTCCAATCTCCAGCCGTCCACATTATAGGGCGGGGAAACCCATTTTCTGGCAATATGCATCACATAATCAAACAACTCTTTAGAGCCGTCATAATTTAATTTAGGCAAGGTATCGTGTCCCCACCAGCCGTCATAGGTAGGATTATAGGGCCAGCGGTTCCCGTCACGGAACAGGAAATAGTTACGATATGGGCTGTTCTGAGAAACAAAGGCTCCCTTTTCATAGCCCTCAGCATTCTCGTAAATGCGCTCCCTATCCATCCACTTATTAAAAGAACCGCAGTGATTGAATACACCGTCTAAAATCACCTTGATCCCGCGCTTGTGGGCCTCTTCCACCACTTTAGCAAACAGAGCGTTAGCGGCTTCCAGATTGGCTCTATTGGTTACACGGTTGATATATTTGGTCGCAAAACGGTTTTCTTTCTGTCCATTCTGCAGAAGCTCCCCTTTGTCGTCCACGATTTTTCCGATATGGGGATCAATATAGTCATAATCCTGAATATCATATTTGTGATTGGAAGGCGAAACAAACAGGGGATTAAAATAAATCACCTCTATACCCAGATCCTGCAGATAATCCATCTTATCCAATACACCCTGCAGATCTCCGCCATAAAACTCCCTAACGCCCATTGCCGCCGGATATTTGTCCCAATCCTCCACATGGGAAACATTCTCATTTATATAGCAGTATTCATTGCTTTCCACATCATTGGACTTATCCCCGTTAAAAAAGCGGTCCACATAAATCTGATACATTACCGCACCCTTTGCCCACGCCGGGGTCTTAAAACCGGGGATAATAACAAAATCGTAGTAGGGATTGGCTTCCTGATGCAGTCCCCTGGTATCATAATAGCCCTTGATCTTACCTACATTGATTTCAAAATGGTAGGAAATCTTCACATTATCCAACTGATGCTTTATGGAATAGTAATCAAAATACTCGTCCGAGCTCTCCTTAAGCATCAGCAGACGTTCCTCGCCGCAAATTAAAAAAACTCGGTCAATATTATTTATGGCAGTCCGAAAACGTATGGTGATCTCTTCATACGGATTGGGTTCCGCCGGCGTAACATAGTCCTCAGTGGTGTCACTGAAAAGCGCTCTTCTGTTCAGTACGGGGCGCATGGATGCAATATACATCTGATTTTGTTCCGCACTTCTCAAAAAATTGAATTCCATAACTCACTATCCTTATATCCGTCGTAATAACTCTATTTTATAATATTCACATGACTCATGCAAGGTATCTTGGCGAAAAAAGTAAACCAGCTGAAACGCGCTTTGCGGGTTTCGCTGGTTCGCGGGCGGCGGCAAGTGGAAATGCAAGCATTTCTACTTGCTTTGTGCCTTCGCGAAAGTAAAAAAGACAGCTTATTGGCTGTCCTTTTTAGAGAAGGTATTTCTTTCTTTAGGGGTATAGCAAAAAACTATAATGTATTGGGGGGTTACGAGTATTATAATAGCATAGCCCCTCATCTAAATCTAGCCTCAAAATTCACAAACATTACAAAATCAGCGTATCGTTTTTGGTAAATTTGCACAATTCTTGGATTCTTTTAGAACAGCGCCGCAAATTCTTCGCCCGTAATCTTTTCTTTCTCTAAAAGCAATGCGGCAGCTTTATGAAGCACGCCCTCATTTGCCAAGATGATTTCTTTTGCCTTGGTATAGCATTCGTCGATAATAGACTTGACTTCTTTATCAATTTCTCCCGCCACGGTTTCACTGTGAGAACGGGTATGCGCCAGATCCCGGCCGATAAAGACCTCGTCACCGTCGTCATCGTAGTTGATCACACCGATATTCTCGGACATACCAAAACGCGTTACCATCTTCCGCGCAACCTTGGTAGCCTTCTTTATATCGCTGGAAGCACCCGTTGTAATGTCATCAAAAATGATTTCCTCCGCAATACGGCCGCCCAAGGATACCATAATATCCTGCTTCATCTTTCCCTTCGTTAAAAACATCTCATCTTTTTCCGGCAGAGGCATAGTATAACCGGCAGCGCCGGCACCGGTGGGAATGATGGACACCGTATAAACAGGTCCTACATTGGGCAGAACATGAAACAATATAGCATGCCCGGCCTCGTGATAAGCGGTAATTCTTTTCTCTTCATCCGAAATGATACGGCTCTTTTTCTCGGTACCGATTCCCACTTTAACAAAGGAGCTTTTGATATCCTCCTGTTCGATATACACACGTCCGTCCTTTGCTGCGTTAATGGCAGCTTCATTTAACAGATTCTCCAGATCTGCACCCGTAAAGCCTGCTGTTGTTTGGGCAATCTGCTGCAGATTCACATCATCCCCGAGAGGTTTGTTCTTGGCATGCACCTTTAAGATCTCTTCTCGGCCACCCACATCCGGCGTATTCACTGCAATCTTTCTGTCAAAACGTCCGGGACGCAAAATAGCCGGGTCCAAAATATCCACACGGTTGGTTGCCGCCATGACAATAATACCCTCGTTGACGCCAAAACCGTCCATCTCCACCAGCAGCTGATTGAGAGTCTGTTCTCTCTCATCATGTCCGCCGCCCATACCTGTGCCTCGGCGTCTGGCTACTGCATCAATCTCATCGATAAAAACAATACAGGGAGAATGCTTTTTCGCATCCATAAACAGATCCCTTACACGGGATGCACCTACACCTACGAACATTTCCACAAAATCAGAACCGGAAATACTGAAGAAAGGTACATTTGCCTCTCCTGCTACCGCCTTGGCAAGCAGGGTCTTACCGGTACCGGGCGGTCCCTCCAGCAAAACACCCTTGGGAATACGGGCGCCTACTCTGGTAAATTTTCCCGGATCTTTCAAAAAATCTATGATTTCCTCAAGTTCCTCTTTCTCTTCTTTTAATCCGGCAACATCTTTTAATGTAATCCGCCCTTCACCCATAGTGAGACGGGCCCTGCTCTTGCCGAAGTTCATCATTTTACTGTTTCCGCCACCGCTGCTGTTCTGTGCACTCATCATAACAAAGAGAAATACACCTACGATCACCACCACCAAGACAGGCAGCATATAAGTCAAAAACCAGTTTTCTCTCTGAATATCCAGCACTTGCGGTTCTATACCGTACTTCCTTACCAGATCTTCCAGCTCGGTAATATCTGTAGCGTACAGCGTCTTTTCATCACCGGAAGCCAAAGTGATCTCCATATAACCTGTCGGTGCTTCTCCGTTGGGATGGATCAGAACCTCCTGTACCTTGCCTGCTTCCATATCCTGAATCAGTTCCGCTCTGGTATAATCATCCTCCCGATTCTGAAAGGTATTGAGCAAGATCAGGCCTACAAGCAGCAATATAATAATCACAAGATATTGATTGATACCCTTATGTTTCAAGATTTTTCCTCCGCTTAATCATCAAACTCTACTACCCCGATATAGGGAAGGTTCCGGTATCTCTGGGCATAATCCAGACCGTATCCCACCACAAATTCATCGGGAATCTGAAAGCCCGTATAATCCACATTGACCGGGACCACACGTCTGTCCGGTTTATCCAAAAGCGTACACAAACGCAGGCTGGCCGGTTCTCTGCTCTTTAACATCTCTAACAGATAGCTTAAGGTGCGTCCGGAATCCACAATATCCTCTACAACCAGCACATCCTTGCCCTTGACGGTTTCATCCAGATCTTTCACGATTTTCACCACGCCGCTGGATTTTGTCGTAGCGCCATAGCTGGATACCGCCATAAAATCCAGAGACACAGGAACAGTGATCCGCTTGGCAAGCTCACACATAAAAAAGCTGCCCCCTTTCAGGACGCACACCAAATGTACCTGCTTACCCGCATAATCCCGGCTAACCTGTTCTCCGATGGCCTGTATTCTGTCATCTACTTCCTTTTCCGTCAACAATACTCTTACGTGCTCTGACATCTACTGTCCTCCTCTTATTTGTATCTGCAGAATACGCTTTGTATTCTCATCTATTTTATAATGGCTGCTGATTCGGTGTCCAGGTACCCAGAGAATATGGGAATCCTCCGCTATCAGATAAATGCTGTCCCGCATATTCGCGGGAATTTTCTCATCCACCATATAATCCTGTATGGACTTTCGGGAACCAAATGTATCAATTGTCAAATAATCTCCCGCTCTTCGGGTTCTTACCATCAATGGTTTTTTAATTTTATCATAATCAAACCATTTCGTATACTGGTTTTGCGGAATATTTACCGTTTTTTCACAATTAAAGACTCTGCATTCCAAAATTTTTGTATCCGAAAGCGGAATTTCCTCCTTTTTACCTTCCGCAGGAAGCGGCAAAACCATCTCTTGCCGGGATTTCTCCTCTTCATCCTCCCGGCACTTTTCAAAACAAACCGCATCATACTGCCGCCTGATATGCAGTCCGTCCGGAAGATGAAGTTTCCTGTTGCCAGCTTCCGTAAACAGCCCCAGTATGGCTTCCACATGTCCAGCCGTAACATCCTTTCGTGCGGGGGCCAGCTGTTCCAGGCAATAAAGGATTATCTGTTTTTTAAGAAATGTATGCCGCCCGGAAACCTCCTTTACCGAAAGAGCTATCTCGCTTTCGGTTTCCTTCACCACACAGTCTTTGTATGCCTGCTCGGTTTCCTGCTCCACATAATCCGCCGTTTCTGACAAAATATCCGCAGCCCTGCCCATATTGGCAACTGCCCCTCCTGCAACAGCCTCCTCAGCATATGGCAGAATATGATGGCGGATGCGGTTTCTTGTATAAGTATCCTCATCATTGGTGTGGTCTATACACCATTTTTCTCCAATATTGGTAAGATATTCCTCTATTTCCCTGCGGCTTACAGATAAAAGGGGCCGGATCACATCCGGTTCTCCCTTCCTGCTGCGGATGGGCTGAATGCTGCGCAGACCGTGCAGACCGCTTCCCCTGAACAAATGAAAAAGCATGGTCTCGGCCCTGTCATTTAAGTTATGCGCCACGGCAATCCGCATTCTTCCCTTGCATTGTGCGGCTTCGTCGTTTAATATCCGCTTAAAAGCCGCATACCGTAACTGCCGGCCGGCTTCCTCGGTGGAACAGCGCCTCTGCTTTGCTATGGCTTCCACGTCCGCCGCTTCTAAATAAAAGGGAATATCCAATCTTTTACACAGCGCCTCTACAAATGCCGCATCTCTGCCTGCTTCCTCCCGGATTCCGTGATTTACATGCACCACATACAGCGTAAAGGGGATTTCGTCCCGCAATGCATGTAGCATAAAAAGGAGGCATACCGAATCGGCTCCTCCCGATATACCTGCTGCCACAATATCGCCTGCCTGCAGCATATGATATTTTTCCATATAGGCACGGATTTTCTTTAACATACCCTAATAATAGTTGCTTTAAGCAAAAATTGCAAGTTGGAACTCCTATACATTTTCCCAAAGCCCAAATACGACTATGGTCATATCGTCCCGGATGTGTCCTCCGGTCTTCCGCAGTACGATCTGCAAAAGTGCCTCCGCCAGTTCTCTGGGGCTCTCCTGCTCCAGATTTCCCAGAATCTCGCACAGTTCTTCTTTATAATCGCAATTTTCCAACGCATCCACAATACCGTCGGATAAAAGAAAAACATAGTCTCCGTCCATCAGTCTGCGCCGCACACTGCACTCCTCAATCCCCCGTATTGCTCCAAGGGGCAAACTTGCGGAAGAAATCTGCTCTACCATATGTTCTCTTTTGATAAAGGAAGCAGCTGCTCCTACTTTCATAAACGTACATGTACCGTCATACAGATCTGCCTCGCAGATATCCAGCGTGGACATATTCTGTTCCCCGCCTGCCAGCATGGTGTTATTCACCAGCTCCGCCGCTGTATGCGGTCCATATCCCGCCTCGAGCAGCTTCTCCATTAAGTCCAATACCGCCTCACTGTCCGCACAGGCTTTTTCACCGGATCCCATACCGTCGGACAAGAGCAGGGTCATTTTTCCTTTTTCCGATTCCAGAATACTGTAATTATCCCCTGACTTGCTTTCATTTTCCTTTATTGCTTTTGCCGCCCCTGTCAGCATAACGTATCTGGCCTCCTCCACAAAGGTGAATCCTCGTACTCTGCTGTCTATCACACGGGGACAGTTCATAGACGGCGCCAGTCGCTGGTCCAGCAATACGGAAAGCATGTCCGCAGCCTCATCCGCCCCTACGCCGGGCATACGCTCTGCCCGCATGGTCAGATTTATCTTTGTTCTGCCCGGTTCCTGCTCTATGTAGTACAGATCATTTACCAGAATCCCCTCGCTCTGCATGGTCTGCACGATCTGTCTTGCCTTTTTTGCCGGAAAGGGCCTGTAGGAAAAGACTTCGGCTGCCATCTGTGCCATAACGCCGGCCATCTCATTGAGATTCTCTGCCAGCAGACAGCGGTTCTCCAATAACTCTTTTCTATAAAGCGCATCCTCCCTTGAACCCGCTTTATCCTCCCATGCCAAATTCTGCCCCAATGTCCTGGCAAGCTCCTTAAAGGAATCCGCATAAGCCAATAACTTTTGACGTCCGTAATCCGACAATAAAAATATTTGTTCCGTTTCCGGTTCTCCAAATAATTTTTTCATATTCTTACTCATCCTCCATACTGCGCTATTTTTGAGGAGCCGGAAAAGTTTTTCTCCTCTACATAGAGCTGCCTATCTATTATAGGAGAGAGAAGCTTCTTTTTTTGTCAAACTTTCTGCATTTTGCCGCATTTTTTTACGACAAAAAGACGCCGTTACCGACGTCTTTTTCCTTTTTCTATCTTATTTTTAATTTCTTACAGATTAATTATTTTCCCTAAAAATGATCTCTCCCTCGTATACCAGGCCAAGCTTGTCATGGGCAACCTCTTCTACATAAGCCTTGGTATGCGTATATTTTTCGTATGCCGCTATTTCTTCCGCACGCACCTCTTCATCTGCAATCTGTCCGCTCAGCAGCTCAATCTTCTCCTGATTCGTATCCATCTTAGCGCTCAGCTCTATGCGCTTTACTGCAACCACAACCAAGATCATGACCACAACCAGAGATACCAAAAACATACTGAACCGATTCTGGCGCCGTTTCCGATATACAGCTTTCTTTCTCCTTCTGTTTGTTGCCATAAGCATCTCCCATAAAAAACACTTCGTTATCGTTTACATAAAACTATTTTAAGCAATTTTATAGAACTCGTCAACTTCTTTTTCATAAATCCTGCCGCTTTTTTTCCTTTATTTGCCGCTTTTGCTGCGGCTTTCTTACTTTTTCCCGTCAAAAAGCGGACAGGTTTTAGCAAAATACGCACAATTTTTCCCATCCATGCAAGAAGCTTCTGCAGTCCCAAAGAAACCCATTTTACAAAAAAGGCGCTGACAGTCTTTTTGTAAATAAACATCCCCACCAGTGCTCCCAGGACTGCGAACCACCGCAGCGTACCGTTACTTTCCGTATGCATCAGATAAAATACTGCTATGGCACAAAATGCCCAAAACAAAATGTCCTCCAAAGATACCAGAATATTGTTATGGACATAGACCCTTCTAAGGATCCGCAAGATATCATATACAAAGGTAATAAAAATTCCCATGCCAAGGGAATAGAGCAGAAACACGTTCTCACTGATAACCGGGCTGCTCATTTTTCGCCTCCAGATAGAGCTGCTTTTATTTGAGCAGCCTTGACAGGAAGGATTCTCCCTTTTTGCTGTAGCCTGTATTTTCGGAATAGGTCAGACTGTCGATCTTTCCGTCCACATCTACCTCTCCCTTATCCAGAGAAAGACGGTTCACATGTAACTCGTCCCCTTTGATCATCAGCATTCCCTGCTCGGTTTCCAGCAGAACCTCATGAATATCGAAGGACAGCACATCATTGACTCCGTTAATGGTACAGGTTCTGCGGTTGGTCAGCATAATTTTATGTACCCGTTTATTTACGTTATTTAAGTCTTCCATGAAAATACCCCCTGCCATACTTTATAACAGTATATTAGGGAAATACGAGCCATATGCCTTAAATATACCGAAACAGCTCCTTTGCCTCATCCTTTTTCACGGTTTCCTGTACGCTCAACACCTCTACCTTTACTTCCTTGTTACCAAAAGAAATCGTTAAAACATCCCCCTCTTTTACATTGGCGGATGCCTTTGCCACCTTACCGTTTAAAAGCACCCGGCCGCCGTCGCAGGCCTCATTGGCTACGGTTCTGCGCTTTATCAATCTTGATACTTTCAAATATTTATCCAGTCTCATATCCACTTTATGCCTTTCACCCATTATTCCCAAGCATTTCCGCTCACCTTGTGCCTTCCGTGGAAACAGAAAGAGAACCTGCAAAACAGGTTCTCTTAAGCTCTTCTGCCATCAAAATTATGTAGGAACGATTAGTTGACAGCGTCCTTTAATGCCTTGCCGGCTTTAAACTTAGGAGCCTTGGAAGCAGCAATCTTAATCTTAGCGCCGGTCTGAGGATTCTTGCCTTCTCTAGCCTTTCTTGCGCTAACCTCGAAGGTACCGAAACCAACCAACTGAACTTTTCCGCCCTTCTTTAACTCTGCGGTAACAGCGTTGGTGAAAGCTGCTAATGCCTTCTCTGCATCCTTCTTGGAAATTTCAGCCTGCTCTGCTATTGCTGCAACTAATTCTGTTTTGTTCATGGTGAACTCCTCCTCTTAACATGAGTTTTCTACATTGTATTAATCTCTGATGCTTTGTTTGAAAAACATCTATACATATATATATCCGTTTTCCGAGCTTTTGTCAAGTTTTTTTAGGATAATAAAGAGCTCATAACATATTTTTATCTAATTTGCCACCAATTCCGCAAAGGAATAGGTAACATCTTTGTCCTCTTCATCCACCTGAATAGTATAGCTGCGGGTTTCATAGCCCGTCCGGCGCAGTGTAATAACGTGCGGTCCCTCCACTTTTCTGAAACTGATGGGAGAGATTCCAATGTAGTTGCCGTCCACATATACCTCTACCCCTTCCGGTGCATCAATATATACCTGATAATACTCGGTTATAGTAGTATTGTTACCGCCGGAAACGGAAGGTTCGTCATCATCACCATCATCGTCGTCGTCATCATTATCATCCTTTACCGTGGTAGTGGCCTCTAATACAATCTCAATTCCTGCAACTTCTTCTCCTACTTTCAAATAGCTGGTAAGCGTATCGTAACCGCTTGCCCGTGCGATCAGCTGGTGGATTCCGTACTGCAGCTCTACCGGTGCACTGGTATCCACCTTATTGCCATCCACATATAAAGTTGCCGAAGAGGGCGTCATAGCAAATATGACCTGTCCGTATTTCGGCGCTTCCACTTTCAGATCGCTGATATCCAACGAAACCTCTTCGTTTCGATTGATGATCACGCTCTTAGTTCCGCCGCCACCCGCAGTGCTGACCTGTACCTGGTAACTGCCTTCCGGCACCGTCAGCAGCATGTCCTCCGTAATCGGGCGTATAATATTCTGCCCGACCTCAATCCAGCCGCCGATAAAATTTTCATCCCCGGTGAGCCGCAAATATCCGTGCCCTTTTTCTACTACGATACTGTATACCGTCCTGTCGATGCCCTGAAAAGTCAGGATGTCTGTTTCGTTAATATCCATCAGTTCAATTTTTTCGCCCTGGGAGAAGATCTGCGTATCTGCCGTAATTTTATAGATGTCCTCACCAATGGTAACATCGTGGGCGGTTGTATTGAAACGGTAACGGCTGACCTCCGCATTTCTCCATCCCGAAGCTGAGAGCATCAGGGTAGTCAGCTGCTTTTTACTCTTTAGAAAAGTAATATCCACGATATCCCCTTCCCGTATCTGTTCCAGGGAAAGCGGCTGCTCGTATTTATCCGAAATGACCGTAGTGCCGTCATATTGCAGCGTATAGTTTTTCCCCAGAATCAAATTCAAAAAGGTAATTGTTTCTTCCCCTTTATCAATTTTTACGATCACCGCCGTATCTGCGGAATCGTAGCTTCCCGGCCCGGTCAATATAAAACCGGTACCCCCGTCCGGTTCTGTTTGGGTTTCAGGTGCCCCTTCTCTCTGTGAAAAAGCACAACCCGCCAGCACTATTGCGGACAACATGCCCAGTATTATGACCATTCCCGTTTTTCTTAAGCTCAACTGCTTCATATAGCTCCTCTCTTGTATATACAAACCTTCCCCTAGGACAGCGTTCTGAAGATTTTTTCTAAAAAGGCCTGCTTCGCCTTTTCCTGCGCCGACAACAGCTCCAGCTTTTCCCGGTTTCGCTCCGGTATCCAGGCCTTGCCGGAATTATAGTAGAAATTTGCAATCTTCCAGAATTTTTCAGGATATGCCAATCGATAATATAATTCTACAAAGGACCGTGCGGAAAGCGGCCGGACGCTGTTGTATGCATTCAACAATCCGTCCCCCAGCTCTATGGACCACTCGCTCTTTTCTAGCAGCTTACGCATAAACAGACACAGATCCCTAACCGGATTATCCATGACGCAGCGCTCAAAATTGATCACTGCAAATTCCTGTCCGACCCGAATGATATTGTGATACTGATAGTCTCCGTGGCAGAAACTTCCACACTCTTTAATATAGTTCAGATCATCTTCTTTTGCAAAATCCCGCCATTCCTCTGTCACTTCCAGGGCCTGCTCCAGATAATAATCATATTCCTGTAACAGTGCCGATTCAAACAAAGATTTCTGACTCTTCTTCCGCAGATAACGCCATACTTTACGCAGTTCTTTGTTATGCTTTTCATATTCCCTGTCTATCAAAAAGGGCGTCACCTGAAATTCCGCCACCTCTGCATCTTCCAGATGCAATACATTGTGAAGTAAAGCCAGTGTTTTAACAGCCTCTTCACATTCGTTCTCCTCATAGAGATTGCACTCCCGGTTGTCAAAATAGGTTTTCAGAAAATACTTCCTGCTATCCCCATCCTCTACCCAGAGCACATCCTCTTTCGTGCGAACAATCTGCTCCGCCTCTACGCTGCCGTATGCGGATACTTTCTTTAAAAGACAATCCTGCAGCTTAAGCTTTTCCGGATTGCCGATAACCTCTTTAAAAATAAAACAACCATTTTCCGTATCACAGAGTATGGCGCCGCGCCCCTTTCTGGTACGAATCACTTCTATATCATAATGGTTCAGCAGACCGATAGCCCTGTCGTTCAACTCTATTCCTCCCATATTCCCATTACCCCTCTTATGAGGCTCTAACCTATCATATGAGAAAGAATAAAAAAGTATGTTATGCTTCTTTTACTACTTCAAGTGCCCGGGAAAGCAGATATTCCCTTGTATTCTTTTGGGGTTCATCCAAAACCTCATTAAGCAGAAGGTTGAGTACTTCACCCAGCTTCTTACCCGGCTCAAAGCCGGACGCTATCAAATCCCTGCCGCCTATAGCGAGGTTTTTTAAAGAGACACATTCACCGGCTGACAGAATCTCTTCATAGCAGACTCTCCAAGCCTCCAAATTCTCTAACTTTTCCCGGCGTAAATAATCACTCTGTGCCAGAATGTCCGCCTTTTTTACTAAAAGCAGGGAGGGAAAGAGTTCTTCTCCTATTTTATTGACTGCACGGCGCACAATCCGCCTATCAGGTACCACAGCGTTTCCATAATCATGGTACAATACCAGTTTGCAGACTTTCCCAATAGTATCATTATCAAACTTTAGGCGCCGCAGAATCTCTTTCGCCATGGATTCCCCTCTTGCGGCATGCCCGCGAAAGTGTGTGACACCATTGTCATCTGTTACAATTGTTTCCGGTTTCGCTATATCATGCAGCAGCATGGCAAGTCGCAGCACTTTGTCCGCCGGCACCTCTGTCAAAGAATGTAGAATGTGCTCGCCTACACCATAGCAGTGGTGAGGATGGTTTTGATGGGTTTGCATGGCCCTATCCCATTCCGGAAAAAACACGCTTGTGACGCCGGTGTCATATGCCGTTTGAAGATATTCGGGATGAGGTGAAACCATCAGCTTCACTAATTCCGCCTGAATTCTTTCTGCACTGATATGGGCAAGGGAAGGCGCCAGGCCGCGAATGGCCTGATACGTCTTTTCTTCAATGGTATAGCCCAGCTGTGCGGAAAAACGAATGGCGCGCAGCATGCGCAGGGCATCTTCACCAAAACGCTCCTCTGCTTCTCCTACACAGCGGATGATCCCGCTTCTCAAATCCTCTATTCCATCAAAAACATCTACCAACCCTCTGCTTTCATTGTAGGCCATGGCATTGATGGTAAAATCCCGGCGCTTTAAATCCTCTGTCAGGTCATCTGTAAAATCCACACATTTGGGATGACGGCAATCCTCATATTCGCCGTCAATCCGATAGGTGGTGACTTCAAAACCCTCTTTCTCCACCAAAACGGTCACCGTACCGTGCTGAATACCTGTATCCACCGTATGTCGGAACAGTTCTTTGATCTGCTCGGGTCTGGCCGAAGTGGTAATATCCCAATCACAGGGCTCCCTGCCCAGAATGCTGTCCCTCACGCAGCCGCCAACTGCATATGCATCCAGACCTGCTGCCTGAATTGTCTCAATAATAAATTTTACTTTTTTAGGCAGCCTGATACAAAGTGCCCGTTTTGTTTCTTCTTTCAGAATGATCACTCCGTTTTAAATGAGTCCTTCGTTGTATGCGGCCCGCTCCCCTCCGATAAACTTTGCCCGGGTCCTGGCACATACCACCGACGCCTCTCCAATCTTCTTAACACTGATTCGCACAGGCACGGCAACCTCCTTTAAGTGCATGCCTATCAGCGTATTTCCGATATCCATACCGGCCACAGCTCTGATATGCTCCACCGCTACCGGCTCCTTAAAGTATTTCCATGCCATGGAAGCAAAAGAACCTCCCGCTTTAGGCTGGGGTACTACGTTTACCGCCTCATAGCCAAATTTATCCACAGCTTCCTTTTCCACGATCAATGCCCGGTTCAGATGTTCACAGCACTGCGCTGCCAGATAGGCACCCTTCTCCCGGACGGCCATATAAATCCCTGCAAAAACCGCCTCTGCAAGCTCCGGACTGGACGCAGAGCCGATACGCTCCCCTGCCACTTCGCTGGTAGAGCATCCCACCACAAACAGACTTCCCTGCTCAAGCTTTGCGGCTTCCAGAATTTCCTTTGTCGCTTTGTAGGCTTTCTCACCAATTTCCATGATATCCTGTTCCATATAACTTGCACCATACCTCCTCGTCTATGATAAACAGGTCTCTCTAATTGTTATACTATGCAAATCACTGTTTTGTAAAGCCTTTACAAGGGAAATCCAGCAATTTCCGTTTGCAATTCGGCTTATCCTGCGCCTTTGCGCAAAAAGAGGACCAAGCAGCTTCTGCCGCCCGGTCCCCTTCGCTTTCTTTTCTCTAAAGGAATGTACTTTTTTCTTTAATAAGTGTACAATTCAATGGCTTCTTTATTCTTCATATAGTAGTAAGTGCTCTCGCCGTCGTCCGTTACTATATACGCAATACCGTTAATGACTTTTTGAATCCGGTCCACTTCTTCCTCTACCTCAGTCTTGGATTTTGCTGTAGTACCTGCATAACAGAGGGCGTCGTCTTCAATAAAGAATACCTTATCCATATTATCATTATAAACAACAACACTATAATAATTGTAAGTTGACAGATCATTGCTAATGCGCTCGGTTTTCGTTTCACTCTTTACATAGTGAAGCTCATCATCAATAATCGCATACACCTTAGAGAGATTGCCGCTTGCCACAAACCCACTCAAATCATTGTCACTGAATACAACCTTGGCATTCATATCTTCATTAAACTTAGAAATCTTATAAATCTTTCTTCCGCTTTGATACAGAAGCGACTTTCCATCCGCACTTATCTGATAAGTATCCGGATCAGCTATTCTTACAGTATCCGTACCCTTTTTATTTAACCAATACAGTCCGCCGTAGGTCTGCAGGACGCAGCCTTTCAAGCTGTCCCAGCCCACTATCTGTGAATAATTATTATAGCCAACGACAACGTCATCCGGCGTAACCACTCTATAAAGATCGGCGCTTACAACCTTAACCGGCTCACTCATTTTACTTGCATAGTAATAAGTTTTTCCGTCTTTTACATATAACATTTCGGTAATATTACGGTTAAAGTAAAAGGATCTGTCTACATCCGACGCCAGCTTAACGGAATCTTTTCCGTTATACAAATAAAGCTTGCGATTATCCGTAACATAATACAACGCTTTCCCATTATCACTGACAGCAACCGGTACGGAGCCGTCCTTGTCCACCTTTTCACTCTTGATCTTGATGCCGCCGATATACAAATGATTATCGCTGTAGCCCTCATAGTCCTTTAAATAGGAAACAGCTGTACCGCCGGGGGATAAACAGATATAATCGGGATATACCTCGGAGTCTATCAAGGTACTCTTATTGCTCTTAGTGCTGTACAGATAGAGATCTCCCCCCGTTCCATCCCGATTCATATCTGTAAGATACGCAATATAGGAACCGTCATAGCTGACATTAACACTGTAATAAACATCCTCTTCTACCAATACCGGTTTCAGATCACTGGTGATATAGTACAAATCGTAAGTATCACTTCTATCCTCCCATACCGTATATGCAACTACGGAAAGATCGGCACTCGTTGTCGAATGAGATACGTCATCCTCCACTTCGTAGGTATCACCCTGCAGATTAAAAAACAGATCACCCTCACTTGTGTATGCAAATCCTACTACCGTTTTTTCATCATATCTGTCCGCTTTACCGCCTTTGCCGATAACCCTCGGAAGAACTCCAATTAATAATATCGCCAGTACCACTACCGCCGCTGCTGCGCCCGCGATTATAAAGGGAAGAGTCTTCTTTGCATCCTTCTTGGGTGCATTAGCGCCTCCGACTGCCTGTGCAGGTGCCGCTGCTGCTTGTGCAGGTGTGGGTGCTGCTGCCGGTGTAGGTGCTTGTGCAGGCGTGGGTGCTGCTGCCGATGTAGGTGCTTGTGCAGGCGTGGGTGCTGCTGCCGATGCCGCGGCTCCTACCAGCGGATCCTGCTTTGCACCGCATTTGGGACAAAACAATTCCCCATCTGCAAGTTGATTTCCACATTGATTACAAAACATTTCTTATCCTCCGTTACTAAATTGACTTCTAACATAAAAATTATCAAATAAAATTATACCATTTTGTCTATCGATGTCAACCTTGGTTTCTCCCATCTCACAGGTCATAAAATTCTTGACATCTTCTGCTTCCTAGTGTATTATTTTACTGTTCAACATAGAAACGATGCGTGGCTCAGCTTGGTAGAGCGCTACGTTCGGGACGTAGAGGTCGCAGGTTCAAATCCTGTCGCATCGACTAATAAAAAGGACATTGACGCATGATCAATGTCCTTTTTATTGATAATTCACAGCTCTGCCCATAATTTCTTCATAATAATTTAAAATATCGGGCAATAACACTGCCCACTCACGTATTTCGCCATCTTCTTCCGTGACAGCCGCCGCCATGGCAATTATATTTCCGTGTCCGTCCAGTATTGCCGAGCCGGAACAGCCGGGAAAAAATTCCAGGTATACCTCTGTCATTAGCGGAACTTCTTGTCCAGGATACCAGCTGGCAACAAATTCCGGCTGCTCGCCTACTTTTTGTGCCAGTGTTCCTATTCGGTCGCGCCATACGCTGCCATCTTCGTTTAACGTTCTCATGCAAAGGCTGATAGGCTCCCTGTTTTCTAATGAATTCCAATACTCTGTGTCAATATGTACTGTAAACAAGGAATCCAACAACTCCGGTGTAATATCGTCAAGAGGCACTTCTACAAAACCTATGTCCAGTCTTTCTTCACCGGCGACTACGTTTCCCTGCGTATGAAACCCGTTATGAAAAAAAATGTCCAGCGTTTCTCTTTTTGTTACTACATGCTGATTGGTACAGATAATGACCGCATCGTCCGTAATTTCAATAATAAATCCGCTCCCATGAGTTGTTTCATTAATATCGATGCGGACGAGTGCTGGCTTTACAGTCTCCATGATGAACGCCGGATCTTCTTCCTCGTAATACCCCGCATCATAAAGATTATAAGCACCTTCTATGATCTGATCGAAACGATTGATCTGATGTGTATTGATAGCTTCCTGCAATCTATCTGCAGACAAGACATACACATCACTGTAGCCCACACCAATAAGTCCATAACCATCAACAGCGGAGTAGATCACTTGATATTTTCCTTCTGTATTCCAATCCACTGCGCTCGTATCTATCAAGATCTGCTCCGTCAGCTCACCGTCTACCTCATCATACGCCGCCATGCCCTGTGCAAATTCTTCCAAAGAAACTTCATTGCCCTGCGCAACATACGCCGTCTGCATACCCGTTATTTCAGGTGCAGTGTCTACCAAGAACGTCACTTGACTTTCAGCTGTATTTCCGGAAGGATCTGTGGCCCTAACAATTACCGTATAGGTTCCGGTATCTTGATATGATAAAATTTTACTCTCCTGTCCCTCTGCTTCAATCTGTAAGTCCACATTACCGGATATATCTGTAACAGTATCAATCAGATCATAGGGAGTATACTCCTTTCCGGCCTGTAAGTAAATGGCACCGGTTTTTTCGGTAATCTGGGGTGGCGTTGTATCTTGAATATTTACAGTGAACTTATAAGTCTCAAATCCATGGTAGCCATACGCTAAATAACTGCCCGGTTCAGTGAGCACTATTTCCGATAGATCGATCTCCGTTTTTTCTACAGACCATTCCTTACCGGCAAAATAATCGGCCGGCTCTGCACTCACACTGTCCCCTAACTCTACAACGAAGCTATCGCTTAGAGGCGTTATTTTCCACATATTCCAAAAAACAATTCCGCCGATGGCCAGGAATCCGATAACGCAACCCACTATGATCGACTTTTTACTCATTTTAAATTCAATTCCCATTTTATTCAAAATCCCGAATGACATTAAGCGCTGGCAGCGCGTTCCCGTCATAGTCAAACAACGCCTGATTTGCCCACTCGTTGCCGCCGGGCCCCTGTTCGCCGGTGTACAAAAGTGCCTCCTCGTTGGCCCAGCCGCATCCGGGCACGGGAATCCACGCCGGCTCCCAGTAATAAAAACCGGCTCCTCCGGGCACGGACTTAATACGTTCCATAATCTCCCGCATAAAGTCTGCCTGCCCTTGCTTACTCATAGGATACTTTAATTTTTTCACAAGCTCCGGCTTGGTGGCCATTCCCTTTAGTTGATCCTTTGGTATCTGTTCCTTATCCCGGTAATCCTCCATGGTAAATCCCATAGATACCTCGGCAATCACGATCTGCTTCCCATAGCGTCTTGCCATATCACGCATATTGAAGTCCAGTTCTTCCATGGTTCCATGCCAGAACGGATAGTAGGAAAGACCGATTACCTCAAAAGGTTCTCCCCGTTCCATGAAATGTTCAAACCAGTCTACATACATGTCATTTAATCCGCCGTTATCCAGATGTATCATAATAGGAATCTTGGTCTCCACCGCACGCACGGCCCGGATTCCTGCATTGATGTATCTTGCAAGATTGTCATATTCCGGCTTTTTGCCGGTGGGCCAGAGCAGACCGTTTGTCAGTTCATTTCCTACCTGCACCATATCCGGCAGCACATCCTCATTTTCAAGCCTCTGCATCACCGCCAATGTATAATCGTAGACCGCCCGTTCTAAGCCTGCTTCGTCCAGATTTTTCCATGCCTTAGGCACAATCTGTTTCCCGGGATCCGCCCAGAAATCGCTGTAATGAAAATCCAAAAGCCATGTCATGCCATGCGCCTTTGCACGCTTTGCTAAGATAATTGTTTTTTCCAGATCATTGGTACCTGCGCCGTAAGGTCTGCCGTTCTCATCGTAAGGATCATTCCAAAGCCGCAACCGTACGGAATTTACACCGTAACGCTGCAAAATATCAAGCAGCTCCATTTCCTCTCCTTGATCATAATATTTGGCGCCACAGGCTTCCTCTTCCAATAATGTGGATATATCCATTCCCTTAATAAACATACTATTCCTCCCTATTTGTAGCAATTACTGCAACTCCGTAGCCATCAAGGAACAATTGACCATCTACTGTCTCTCCTGTCAACAGATTCTTCCCCGACACACCGTACACAGCGCCCTGTTCCATGCTCATATTTAAGTAAAACTCATATCTGCCCTCCTCATAGGAACGGACATGAAATTCTATATTTTCGGGAAGTAACTTCCTCTCTATGCCGGCATTTTCCAACATGGAAACAAACAGCTTCCGCATCCTCTCCGTATCCAGCCTGCAGCCTAAGTAATAGGCATGTCCCTTTCCCTGCTGCCTGACAGTCACAGCAGCTTCCCCGGCATAAAAATCCGCAGTGTAAGTACCCAGCACTTCTGCATCCTTTACCCTAAGGCGCTCCGCATAATCCCTGACCTCACCCCTCGTTCCGTCATCAAAGAGCACCGTATTTCTCTCCGTCGGATAGAGGGTATCAATTTCTTCACTGATAACTCCAAAGAGACTGTTCAGTCCATTCCCCGGGAAACCTCCCAGGAAACAGAGCGTATTGGTATCCACATATCCGGTGAGATAGGTGGCCAGCAGTTCTCCGCCTTTCTCCACGAATTCCGCCATCCGTTCCGCTACGCCCTCTTTCAGCAGATAGAGCATGGGCGCCACGACCACCCGATAGTCCTCGAAAGAGTCCGTCTGATTGATAATATCCACATCCACGCCCAGTCGCAGGAATACCCGGTGAATTTCCTCGCAGGTTCCGGCGTATCGCTTGGTCTCATCGGACAGTCCACGCATATCCTCGATGGCCCAAAGCACGTCCCAGTCCACAATCATGGCCACCGGCGTTTTAATGATACTGCCGGAAATCTCCTTTAACTTTTGTAACTCTGCACCCAGAGCCTCCACTTCTTTAAAAATTCTTGTATCATCCGTTCCCAGATGATCCACCACTGCACCGTGATACTGCTCAAAGGAGCCCCTGCCCTTGCGCCATTGAAAATACTGTACGGTATCCGAACCGCAGCCCAGCGCCTGAAGAGAAAACAACCGATGAATTCCCGGACGTTTCAGTTTGTTGTATTTGTGCCAATTAACCAATCCGGGCGCGCTTTCCATGAGCATAAAAGGACGGTCCTTTTTCATGGAGCGCATCAGGGCATGATCAAAGGCATTGTGCGCCATCGTATCAGCCAAACTCTCATAATCATTATGTAAAGCAGGATAGGAATCCCATGAGATCATATCAAGAGAGTCCGCCATTTCCCGGTAATCCAGCCCGGTATAGAACTGCATAAAATTGGTGGTTATCGGGCGCTTAGGTGTCAATTTACGTAAAATATCTATCTCAAATTTCATGTAGTCCGTCATATTCCAGGTGGTGAATCTGCGCCACTCCAGCTTCAGACCCATGATGCTGTATTCTCCGTTTTCATAGGGCGGTTCAATCTGTCCGAAGCTGTTGTACTGGTGGCTCCAAAAAGGAGTCCACCACGCACGGTTCAGTTTCTCTATATCCCCGCCAAACTTTTTCTCCAAATAGCTCTGAAAGCGCTTCACACACAGCGGACAATAGCACTCACCGCCAAATTCGTTGGAGACATGCCATTGAATGACTCCCGGGTGATCTCCCACAGCCTCATGGAGCCTTGTAATGATATTCTTTACTTTCTCCCGATAGATGGGGGAGGACATGCAGTGATTCTCCCGCACGCCGTGATGGTAACGTACCCCGTATGCATCCACGCGCATTGCCTCCGGATATTTCTCATCCAGCCATGCCGGTCTCGCACCGCTGGGCGTGGCCAATATGGTATATATGCCATTCTCATACAGACAATCGATGCAGTCTGTCAGCCACTCAAAATGATACTCTCCCTCCACCGGCTCATATGCTGACCAGGAGAAGATGCCCAAAGACGCAGAATTCATTCCGGCCTTTTTCATCATCCGCACATCTTCTTTCAGAATATCCGGCCTATCCAGCCATTGCTCCGGATTGTAGTCCCCTCCGTGAATCAGACCGTCTACTTGGGGAAACAATATATGTCGTGCCATATGCGCTCCTTCCGTTCACAAAAATTCCGGTATCTACCCCTTCGCTGTAGATACCGGAATCTGTTTAATCAAAATCCGTAATGCGATCCATCATTCTGCGATAGCGAAAACGTACCATTTCATTTTTCTCCAACACATCCTCTTCCGTGCCGGTGTATTGGCAACGTATACAATAGTACTCCTTTTTTTCTTTGTCGTAGAACATATCAATATCCAAATCCCGTAAAAAACAGGACGGACATCTAAAATTTAATTTGCCTTTTCCAGATTGAGCCATGTCACAACAACCTCCTTTTCATGAAGTTTCTTCTGATAACCCAGCGTAAACATGGGTGAGAACGCATATCCTTCGCGAATATATGCTTCTCCGTCCTCGCTCTGTGCCGTGAGAGAAACCTTGGTCTCTATAGCAGGAATCACAGCGCTTGCTTCTTTTCCTCCTGACATGGAAGCTTCTCTGCACTTGTATTCATAAATAATCTGCTCCGATTTGGCACCGTCAGATACACTTAAGGTAATTCCCTGCATATCCTCGGGATACTCCGTAGTACCGTAACATCCCACCATGTACTCATTGATAGTCACATCCGCATTCGGATCACTCATCTCAAGGATATGGCGCTCGATACGGATATTGGATGCCCCTTCCTCAAAGCAGACCTTCGTCTGAAGCTTCACGGTCAAATCCGAAAACTCAATATCCACAGGATCCAGGGTCAGCACCCGGGTGTTTCCTTCCTGAGAAAAGCTTGCATGGGTCCTGCACTGACACAAATCCACTTCCTCACCGCTGTGACAGATTTTTGCACTGCGTACGGTACCCTCGCCCGCATAATGCGTGAAATAACCTGCTCTGTATTTTTCCTGAATCAGGAAAGGATAGGACGCATCCTGTACATGCTTGGTGCCGATTCCCACTTCCCATTTCAGCTTTGCCGCATAGGGACGTAAGTCCACAATAGCGCCACCCTGATCCATATTTACACAGGCTCTCATGTAAGGATCAGCATACCAGAAAATCTGCTTATTGGAACCGTAGAGAATATCCTTCCACAGGGCACATTCCGGTTCGGTGTAGGTCTTGTTTGCGCGGTAGAAATCCGCAAACTCCGCCATGGTCATATCCACCAGCTGACCTTCTTTCTTAAGCTGACCGTAGTACGCCATGCCGTCCTCGTAGGATTTTTTCAAAAGTTCGTATGGCTGCTCCCAGCGACCCATCTTATTCAGCCAGCCGGGCCCTACAAACATCATATTGTAGGAATATCCGTTATTATACTTTTCCAGATGTCTGTACTGATCGATCAGATTGTACAGATAGGGGTACTCCCAAGTCTTGGTATCATAAATCATGCCGCGCAGCACGTTCTGCGGATGGGTACCGAAGTTGGAACCGTTGCCGTCATAGCATGCCAGCAAATCTCTGGACAAATGGGGAATGGCAACAATACCGCTGTCTTCCGCTTCATTCGCCGCCGGTGCATGCGTGTTCTGCTTAGAAGGAATCCAGGGATTCCACGGACCGCCGTCAAAAAGGGTGTACCAAGAATTATTACAGGTATGATATGCTTTGGGTCCCTCTTCCCAGCAGGTGGCTACCGCACATTTCACCATGGGATATTTCTCTTTGATGTAATTTGTCAACTCCGCATCCATGTAATAAGATCCGGTGGACTCGGGATAAAACCCGAATCTATCATAGAACTTACCGAACACATCGTCTACAATGCTCTTCTTGTCCTCCATGGAAAACATCCAGATACAGAAATCCTTTGTTTTGTACTTCTCGCGAAACTCCTTACAGGGAAGCCCCAACAAGGAAAGTGCAATTTCATCCCCATAGGTTTCGTGATGATCCTTGGCAATTTGCACAGCCTCGTCATTGAACAGGCTGGCATAAGTCATTTGAATGGTAACTTTCAAGCCGTTCTTGTGAGCGGTATCCTGTTGAAATTTAAATATGTCCAAGGATTCGGTGAGAAGGGCCTTCCTGCCGATATCTTCCGACTTTCCATGTCCGGTGACCTTTTCCGCATACTCTGGAACCATCTCCGGACGGTGAATGATGTTTACCACAAATGTTTTATCCATTTTGTCTTACCCTCCTTTTAATTTGAAGTTTAGCAATATTCGCAAACCATGTCAATATGGCTTATTTCTCTTCTTCGTAATATTCAATACTATTGACGACCGCCATGGCCTCTTCTTCATTAAATAAAGATTCTTCTACAAGGTAGGCAAACAGATACTCTTCCATTCTATCAAGATAGTCAATAAAATAAGTATATCCGCGATAAGAAATACCGTCACTCACATAAGCCGCCTCAAAACGGACAATATAGATTGTTTCACTGTCTTCGACCACCGTAAAAGAGTCTTCAACCGCATCCCAATCTTCCATGATCGTCACCGGATTCAAATCTTTTAATAAGTAGTCCCCCTTGATCAATCTGCCGCCCCAGGTTTCAAAACGGTAGTTCAAATCTTCCGTACTGAACATAAATGTACTTTTGTCTCTTGATATGCCGCCGTCACCGCCCAATCCGACAGGTCCGACCCAGGTGACGGAAATAATGCTCTTATCCGGCGCAACAAAATGGACTATGTATCTGGCCGATTCGGGTTCCTCTACCAGTGGAATGGCATCTATCCAGGCAGTTTTACCCCACTCCCCATGAAAAGTATTATCATAATCCAGATTCCAAGTATCGATGCCGGGTTCTTCTTCCACCGTCTCCTCCGGAAGATCTTCCTCCACAATCTCTTCCTCGATATTGGTCTCTTCGGTTTCTTCCGTTGTATCCGTTTCTTCTACAGGAGCTGTGTTTGCAGGATAATCCCCGACTTCGAGAGGCGGAACAGATGGGGTACCGGTCCCACACGCACTCACTCCCAGTAAAACCGTAAGGCTGAGCGTTATGAATGCTCGTTTCTTCATTTTTCTTTTATATCTCCTTTTTATATTTTATGATTTCTCTTATGAGCAGGGGGTCCGGTCCTGCAGTATCTCCTTAAAAAACAGAAGAAACCCGTCTTCCACAGCAACCTTATTCACCGCTTCTTCCTCCAGATCATAAAAAAACTTGCCGGATGGAATATGTATCGACAGACTGTCCAAGGGAAATCCTTTCTTTTTTATGGGATGTACTTTGTCCGTCAGGATAAAAGTCTCACTAGCCAGACTTTCATCCATTTTCTCATAGACTTCTCCCTCTCCCATGATCAGGCAGATGGCATTATGGTAGCGGGCTGTCAGCTTTCCGTACCTTTTTGCAAGCTGCGCATAGTACTGCTGCATTTCCTCATCGGATAAGTACTTTCCTCCTACTGTTCGCACATGCACACCCGGCTGTAACTCGTCGGGTAATTCTTCACAGTAAAGACCGCTGTCACAGGAAAACACCGGCATTTTATATGCCGCATAATAGGCCCTTGCCTTCTGTCGTGCATTTTCTAAAGGCGTACTGCCATTTTCGCCCGGATACACAACAATACCCGTTTCCTCTTGTATTTCCCGTAATCCGATAAGCTCCACGGGCAGTCCGCACAGCCTGTTTCGCATGGACTGCAGTTTGGCCGAATTTCCGGTCCCGTATAACAGTTTCATCCCATTGAGATCATTCCTCCAATCCCCCAAAACAACTCTACTAACAACATCACTATACTCAGTATAATGGCTACGGTACAAATTATATTCGCCGTTTTTCCCGTTCCCACCGAGGTATCCGCCATATGGCATTTGTTTTTGCCGACAATACCCAGTATCAGTCCAATTATAGGAGAGCACGCACCCAGTAAAAGTCCAATTATTCCCAATACCAAAGCCGCAGAGGCATTGGTGTCAGGTATGCCTCCGGGCACACCTTGGATACCGCCGGGAGCGCCCGGCACTCCGTAAGGATTTCCCGGGATGCCGTTAGACCAGCCCTGCTCGCTTATGGGCTGGGCCTGCACCTCCTCGTGATGCATAAAGGGGTCCTCTCCAATATAACCTATATTGTCCGTATCTCCTGAATGTGTCCGCAATTTGTTCAACAGTTCTTCCAAACTTTTCTGAAACTCTTTGCCGCTTTTTCCGCTGCCAATCCCACTCAGATTCGCTTCCTTTCCAAAGGCATCTTTCAGCCATGCCTCCAGATGCAGAATTCCGCTGGCATAGGACCATACCAGATATCTTTCCTTTCCGAAAGCATCCCGGCAGCTGTAAACCGGCTCGCCATTCCAGTCAGTACGAGTATAGTGGTTATGATAAATATAATCTTCCATTACCATGCTGACTACATCCAGCGGTTGATTGATTCCCGCATCCTCTATGTATCTAGCCATATCAGACCTCCCACGCAAAAATAATTTCACTTATTCTCAGCATATCATAAACTTTGAAGAAACAAAAGGTTCTCTTGTAAAATAAAATGAAATAGGCATAGCTCCAAAGAAGCTATGCCCAAAATCATGTCTAAACACTGTGAGCTTTTTACATCTGTGCGTTGTAAGGCTGTTCCTGCTGTCCTTTTTCGAAAAGGCTCTTGAACTTACGGGAAAGCTTACAGAGCTTGCTATACAGATCAAAGGTAATCTCGGTGGTAGGAGCTACTTCCATATAGGATACCATCATCTTTACCATCATCCAACTGTCAATAAATGCATTCTTGATTACCGCGGAAATAATTATACCGATAACCAATGCAAAAATCCAATGAATACCAAAAGCTGCAAAGATTGCGGTAAACAACAGGAAGGGCAGCAGCCACGCCAGTAAGGAAAGACCCATAACGATCACGGTCATGATAGCCGCATCTTTTAAGAGCTTCTTCCAGTTCTGGAAATAGATTACTACACCGTCTGCCGCACTCTTGAATGCTGACTGCTCCTTATGTAAAAAGGTATAACCAAGACAGCATTCATCCACATAATCCAGCGCGATCTGTACGAACAGCTGTAAAAAGGATACGATCAAGCTGACCCCGGGAATCTTGCCCAGTATATCATCTATCTTCTGTAATCCTCTCTGCAGCTGGCTGACTGCGCCGCTTACCAGCCTGTCGATCACAAAATACGCATTGGCAGTAACGAAACGCTCCTTAATCATGCCTACTGCTGCCTGAAGCTGGTTCTCCGGAAGAGTACCGGTCGTTACGGCCGTAGTCACCATGGCCACATGTCCGGCTTTCAGCATATAGCCCACGTAACGGTTTACCGCACCGTATAAAACGCAAACCAGCAACAGCCAGATAATTAAAGCAATCCCCATGCCGTTTCCGCCGCCCAGACTGCCAAGTCCTAAACAAATAGCCAGCAGGATCAGCGAAACCAACAGCAGCGCACCGCCCAACGCCAACTTCAGCCATACAAATATCATTGTCTTAAAGTAAACGTCTTTAGCCTTCAATTTTTCATCCTCCTTTATAAAATGTTTGGTCCCCGGATATTTTATGCATGAAAAAAACACCGGTTGCCAACAATTTTACTATACAGGATAAATCGACATATTGCTACAATAATTTTGCACTTTTATTAAATTAATGGAAGAAATTCTGCACGATAACCTTTCCACTTCTTCTTTTGTGGCCAGCTGCTTTGAAAAAGCGCTGGCACTGCCTGCTGCCACGCCCATTTTAAAGGCCTCTTTATAGTCTCCGGTTTCCAAAAAACCGGTTAAAAAGCCGGCCACCATGGAATCTCCGGCCCCTACGCCGTTTACAAGCTTTCCTTCCGGGGCCGGTGCAGTGTATACCTGTCCGTTTTCCACTGCCAAAACTGCGCCCTTTCCGGCCATGGAGACCAGTACATTCCTTGCGCCCTTCTCCTGCAGCTTTCTCGCATAAGGTATCACATCCGCAGCCGTTTTCAGACTCACGCCAAAAATCTCTCCCAGCTCATGAATATTTGGTTTGATAAGAAAAGGTTTTAACTCCAGGACATTCAACAGCAGCTCACCCGCCGCATCCACCACAACCATAATGCCTTTGTCCGCCAGCAGCCTGCAGATATCCTGATAAACGGAAGCGGGTACAGAGGATGGAACGCTCCCGGCCAGTACCAGCACATCCCCTTCTCTTAGCTGTTTCAGTCTGGTCATGAGCTTATCCAGGCTTTCCCCGTCAATATCCGGTCCCCTGCCGTTTATTTCCGTTCCTTCTATATTTTTCAGCTTAACGTTAATACGGGATATGCCCTCCGGCAGCGTAATAAACTCCGTCCGACAGCCCCTTCTCTCTAATCTGTGCCGGATCTCTTCTCCGGTAAAGCCGGCAATAAAGCCTAATGCCGTATTTTCCTGTCCGAGATTTTGCAGCACAACAGAAACATTGATGCCCTTTCCTCCTGCCAGCATGAGCTCGCTGTCCGTACGGTTGGTGAAGCCCATCTTAAAATCATCCACGGATACAATATAGTCCAACGCCGGATTGAAAGTGATCGTATATATCATGGCGGCCTCCTCTATGGTATTTCTGCTTTTATTTTCCTGCCTTATCCCTGTAAAGTCAATCATTTTTGCGTACAAACCAATTTCTTTATATTATTTGCATTTAAAATTATTTTGTGCTATACTCATTGCTGATCTGTTTATGGAAAACCGAAAAAGAAAGGTCGAAAAATGATGAAAAACTTTTGTATTACTACGGATTCCAATTCCGATCTACCTGAAGAGTACATTGCCAGACTGCAGACTACCATTATTCCCCAATACTATGCTTTCGGAGATACTGTATACGGCGATGAATTAAATATGAGTCCTAAAGAATTTTATGAACGTATGCGGGCCGGTGAGCTCCCCACTTCCCAGGCCAACAATCCCGCTGTTATAGAAGAGAAGTTCCGGGCTTTGCTGGATAAAGGATATGACATTATTCATATAGGATTTTCCTCCGCATTGAGCGGCAGTTATAATAATGTCTGCATGGTGGCAAAAGAGCTGCTGGAAGAATATACCGATGCCAAAATTACCGTTATTGACTCCTTGAATGTTTCTCTGGGTGAAGCCATTATGGTTATTCATGCCAATGACTTAAAGGACAGCGGCGCCTCCTATGAAGAGGTTGTAGATGCAATAGAAGAATTCAAGAGCCATATCAATGTCCATTTCACCGTAGATGACTTATTCCATCTGCAGAGAGGCGGACGGGTCAGCAAAGCCACTGCCATTGTGGGCAGCGCTCTGAACTTAAAGCCTCTGCTCTATGTAAATGCAGCCGGCGCTCTTGTATCAAGAGGAACCGCCCACGGCAGAAATAAGTCTATACATGAGCTGGTAAATCGCATGTTAGCTTCTTTAGAAGAGAATACCGACTATTCTCTGCCGGTGGGTATTGTGCATGGAAACTGCTTAGCGGATGCACATACCCTTGCCGGTCTGATCCGGCAGGAAACGGCTTTTACCAATATTATCATTAACGACATCAGCCCCAGCATCGGTACCCATGCCGGTCCCGGCGCTCTAGGTGTTTTATATTACGGACAAAAGAAAGCCGATTAAGGTAATGATCATTTACACGACGAAGAAAGCCACCGACGGGTAACCCGCCGATGGCTTTTCCTTTTCCTGCTATTCTGACTTTTCTCTGCAATGATATTAGCCTTCAATGGCAATAAACTTTTTCTGCTCTACCCGCTTTGTCTCTTTCTTGGGGAAAGTCAGCTTCAAAATACCGTCCTCATATTTCGCATGGATCTCATCCTCCGTAACGGCATCCCCCACATAGAAACTTCTGCTGCAGCTGCCTGCATAGCGCTCCCTGCGGATATACTTACCTTCTTCATCCTTCTCGTCCTTGCTTTCATTCTTGGCGGCGGTAACCATCAAATAACCGTTTTCCAAGTTAGCCGAAATCTCTTCCCGCTTAAAACCGGGCAGATCGATCGCCACCTCATAACCGTTGTCTTTCTCTTTCACATCCGTTTTCATCAGATTTTTGGAATTAGCGAGCAGCTGATTTTTGTCAGATACCGGGCGCTCTCTCCAGAAATCTCTCCCAAAGGGGAAATCAAACCAATCATCAAATAAACTCTCTCCAAAAATGCTGGGTAACATCATAATTCATTCCTCCATTCTTTATCATGCAGTGGTCAATGCATTATACTTCACTGCTTTGCTTTATTTGTTCTAGTTGTAATATAACACTTATTATTAGCACTGTCAATTGTCGAGTGCTAAAGTTTTTATAAAATTTGTGAGAACTAATTATAATTATTAGCCAATTTGGAGTCAGTTATACCCTTCATTCCATATAAAAAGGACGCCGCAAAGAAATTCTTTGGACGTCCTAAATATGCTTTTATGCATTTACAGCGTTTCGTCTACCTTGGCGCCTTTGATATCTTCCTCGATCAACTTCATCTTGTCTAACATTTCGTTGATCTCCCGTTTGACATCGTCCATGGAAGTTGCTTCCTTGATAGCCTTGGCGAGTTCCTCCGCTTCCTCGCGGTCTTCCTTTGCCTTCTCCAGCTTCTCTTCCAGCTCTTCCTTCTTCTCGGCAGCCTTCTCAGCCAGCTCTTCTCTCTTCTCCTGCTCCTCGTCGATATGGTCCTTAGCTTCCGCCCATACCATACCGATGATTTCCTGACTGGCAGCTTCGAGAATTTCGTCAGCCATTTCCTGAGCTTCCCCCATAGGTGATTTTTCTAATCTTCCCTGCTCGGTATCATGAATGGCTCTGTGAAGATTTCCCATTTCGGCATCCAGCGCGTCAAGCTGTTTTTGGTACTGCTGCATCGCCTCTCTCTTTTCGGCGAGCATTTCCTCGGTCATTTCCTCTTCCGGCATATCCTCATAAGCCGCCATGAGGTCTTTTATCTCCCGCTTTTCTGAGATGATATCCTGCTGCCTGTCCCTGCGGGCATCCTGCTCTGCATCCAGCTGT
This sequence comes from Lachnospiraceae bacterium, assembly GCA_022510705.1. Classification (GTDB taxonomy): domain Bacteria; phylum Bacillota; class Clostridia; order Lachnospirales; family Lachnospiraceae; genus Acetatifactor. The sequence goes on along the minus strand of JAFLSX010000013.1, from coordinate 16,970 downwards.
CTTTCGGACGCAAAAGTATCCCCGACGATCTTATAAGCTTGCTTGCGGGCAAGCTGCTTCTTCAAGAGAATACTGTCTTCCTGCCCACTCAACATGCGGGCCATATTGAAGCTCCCACTCTTTTTGCTGTTTTTCTGTCCCGCTTCCTCTATATGGCGCAGGTTTGCTTTGTTCTGTCCCATATAGATCGTGGTATTTTTACTCACCTGCATATAGAATCCTCCTTGATTCTTTTCGGAAATCCGTTTCCTCTGCTTTCATTATAATCTTCTGCCTATTATTTCGGTATTTTTGCAATCATTCTTTAGCTGTTGGCCATCTCACAAAGCTCTTTTAACATCTTGGGCAGGTCCGTATCCATGTTTTCGTTGGTAAACTGGCAGGTACCTACCTTCTTATGTCCGCCGCCGTTATACTTCAACATCAGGCTTCCCACATTGACATCGGAAGTTTTGTTTAAAATACTGTAACCCACTGCCGCAGAGCAGCCCTGACCGCCACGTCCGCTTACGATCCAAGCAGAAATATTCTGCTCGGGATACATACTGTAGATCATAAAACGATTGCCGGTATAGATGGGGTCAACCCCTCTTAAATCGGAAATAATCACATTGCCCTCTACGCGGGTATACTTGGTAACCATCTCCTTAAACTTCTGCGTCTGCTCGTTATATACCTCGATTCGTTCCTGCACATCGGGCAATGCCAAAATCTCATCCGTAGTCATGGTACGGCAGGCTTCCATCAGCTTTTCCATAAGCTGATAATTAGAAATAGAAAACTGGCGCCATCTGCCGAGACCGGTTCTGGGATCCATCAAAAAGCCAACCAGTATCCAGCCCGTAGGATTCAAAATCTCATCTGCAGTCAGATCACCGGAATCCACCTTGTCTACGGCTATCATCATATCATCAAACTGGGGAAAGCGCTCCCTGCCGCCGTAATACTCATAAATAATCCTTGCGCAGGAAGGCGTAATTCTGCTCTCTCCCTTATACTTTCCCTGCAGCTGCAGTCTCTCATGCTCGCTGGAATGATGGTCAAACCATAATCCGCAGCCTTCCACATAAGGCACGTTTGCCAGACAATCGTTTTCGTCTATCTCCACAAGTCCGTCCTGCAGATCCTTGGGATGTGCAAATTTCCAACTGTCAATAATCCCTGCCTCCAAAAGCAGCGCTCCGCAGGCAAGCCCATCAAAATCAGAACGAGTTACTAATCTCACAATACTTCCTCCTTACCAAGTTCCTTTTGTATCTATTTTATTCTTTTGTCAGTGTAACACATTTTTCAGCCATCTTCAATGGAACTCTTTTCAGGATTTGCGGTTCTTCTTATTTAAGAACGACAAATACCCGATCAAAGAGCTCAGGCTGGCTAAGAACAGTGACAGCCACATAAAGAAGTAATCGCCCGTCTGCGGCACTCTGTCCCTCTCGGCACTCAATACGTTGCCTCCCTCTTCCGGCACTACCGATGGTGACGGGGTTGACGGTACCTGCAGAATCGGAGTCGGTGCGGGTGTCGGATCCGGTTTCGGCGTTGACGGCGGAGTTGTTGTGTTCGCCGGAGTCGAAGGTTTCGGTGCCGGGTCGGTTGAAGGTGACGGACTCGGATCCGTTGAAGGTGCCGGGTCGGTTGAAGGTGCCGGTGAAGTCTCCGATACTTCTAGCTGCGTATAGGTATTAGTAAATACTACCGTGCTATCTTTGCCTGCTGTCAATGGTACATCTTTGGCCGTATTTCCATTCCCATCACTGCCCGTATCCACAGTATATTTCGTTGTGCAAGTATAGTTCCCCTCTATATCCGTCACCGTCTCTGTTATGGTATAATTACCCGGTTCCAGATTGGGAATGGTACAGGTAGGAATTCCGTCTATCACCTCAAACTTGCTTCCGTCAAAAACTTCTCCCGTAGGATAACTGGGACCCTTAACGGTAAAGCTGATGGAGTCCTTTACTTTATCCCACGTTAGGCCCTCCACGCTCTTTTTCAAAACAAGGCTGGGTACTTTCGCATAAACATCCGTGTATGCTACCGTAGCGGTTTGACCTTGCGCATTTATAACAACTGTCGGTACATTAGTACTTGCCGTATTACCATTTTGTATCAGATAAATATCGGCTCCACTTTCGATTTTATATTTTACTGTTTGCGTTATGAATCCATCAATAGCATAGGTTTCCTCAACCGTATAATTGTGGCCTACATTAGCTTCCAGCGTCAGAACATACTCCTGTCCCGGTTTTTCGAATTCCTTCAGCGTATAATACTTTACTTCCCCGGTTGTCGTATTCGTTACCGTAAAGACTATTTTCTCCTTGGCCAATTCATCCGGCACACCACTTACAGTCTTTGTGATTTTGAGCTGGCCTTTCTCCTGTACATAATCATTCTTAACGGCAACTTCACTTTTGCCGTTTTCTGTTATCGTCACTTCAGCACTGTCTGCGTCTGCATCCGGTTGTCTGCTGCTTCCATTTTCCGTCACTTCATAAGTCGCAGTACAAGAGATGCCGGCTTTTCCATCCCAAACCTCTTTCACGATATATTTACCCGGATTGAGATAAATAGTGTGTTCCCAAGCCTGATCGGTGCTGCCCGGAACATTGGTGACAGTATACGTACCTACTTTTTCTTCGCCGCCTTCGGTAACTTCATAAACTTCAAACCGCAGATTTCCTGCCACCACATCGTTCCACCCAAAGACACCTGATATAGTCTTTTTGAGGGTCAGCATGCCTTGGTCGGGTTCTGGCAGTACATAGCTGTCCGTATAGGCTACTGTAGTATCTTTTTCATATTCTACCTTTACGGTAACCTTCTGATTCTTTACGTTCTCTGTTCCATTCTTTACCCAAACAGTTTTCCCGGGTTCATTGCCATTCACAATATAACTAACTTCTTCCGTTATATAGCCGGTAATCTCATAATGGGTTTCCGTTATGGTGTACTCTCCTATTGGCAGTTCGAGTTCCAATTTATACTCATTATCACTTCCGTTCTTAGAGAATCCATTACTTCCTAACGTAAAGGTTTCCCTATAATCCTTGCCGTCTGTTATTGTAAACTCAACTATCCCCTCTGCAGTTGCCGGCGCAATAAGGCCTTCCACTGTCTTGGTAAGGATCAGCTTACCTCTCTGCTGCGAATACTCATTCGTAACGGCAACTGTTATGGTATCTTCTCTATTGAGCTCAAATGCTGCGCCTTCACCCTCTGCCGGCACTTCTTTAACTGCATAGGATGTTTTTACCCAAGTATAACCATCTAGGCCTTTTCTAGTCTCAACTATCTTATATTGACCAGGTTTTAAATTCAGTGTGAAAACTGCAACTTTGTCTTGCTCATTAAAATTCCAGTTCTCATTACTGCCTAAAATGGTTTCGATAGGCTCCGCATCATAGAGTGACGTCTGGGCATTATACGCATATATCTTGAATTCCAAACTATCCTTAACCGTATCCCAAGCAGCTTTCGGTTCTGCATATCCGTCCGAACCCTGAGCAATTGTCACCGATTTCTGCAATACAAGAGTACCTACGTTTTCTGCGTAAGTATTGCTAAATTCAACAAGGATATCTTCTCCTTTTTTAACGAGAACCGGTGTAATAGATTTATCTTCCCCCGAAATCTCGCCAACCTTGTAGGTCACCTCTGACAGGACATAGTTCTTGCCATTCTCGCCAACGATTTCTCCCTCTTCCACGAGCTCTATTACCGTATATTGACCCGGCTCCAGGCCAGAGATCTTATAAGTAGCACTCTTGCCGTCTGCAGAAGGTTTCCAAAGTGGATCTGAACCGAGAATTGTCTCTACAGGATTACCCGTAATCTCTTCTCCTGCCACATAAATTTCAAAGGACAGACCGGCCTTTATCTCATCCCATTTAAGGTCTCCGGTTATTGTCTTTTTAATCGTCAGGCTGCCAGTATTCTGTGAATAGGTATTGGTTACGCTAACCGTTATCTCTTCTTCGCTTTCAATCTCTATTTCTATTTCTTCTTCTGTTGGTTCGGAATTTCCCCCAACCTCAATTTTATAGACCGTTTCTAAATCATAGCCGTCTATGTCAGCAGATTCCACAACTATATAGGTGCCGGGATCCAAATTCAGCTTGAAAACCGCAACTCCATCTTCAAATCTCCATCCTTCCGGATCACCACCGGAAATGGTTTTGACGGGATGCTCTTTATCATAGCCGCCATTCTCCGCAGCATACACGTAAAAGGTTAGACTTCCTCTAACTGCCTCCCAAGCGTCCCGGCCTGCAAGAGTATCCTCTCCGCTCAGAATGCCGCTCACTGTTTTCTGCAGAATCAGAGTACCCTGCTTCACTTCGTAATCATTATGGAAGTTTACTTCGGTTTCTTTACCAGCCTTTATCGTAAAACCAGCCACATATACATTGCCGGAATCATTTGAAGGTCCCTGCTTATCATCCGGCTGCGTTACTTCGAATGTAACCTTTTCAGAATAATGATTTACAGTAAAATCACTTTCTACTATTGTATAGGTGCCCGCAGGCAGCATTTCCTTATGACCTTCACCATTCTTTCCATCAAATCTGAGTGTAAAAGTATAGGTTCCGTCTTCTTCTGTGCCGTCGCTAAAAGCATCCAACGTAAATACACAATTATACGTCTTTCCTGTCTCCGCACTTTGAATGGTGAATTTGATTTTTCCAGCGCCAATGATCTCTTCCAGTTTCTCTTTACTTAAACCGGTCACGGTTTTGTTCAGAATCAGCGTTCCCCTGCCCTCATATTCATTGGTATAACAAACCGTAGCACTGCCTTGAGGTCCTAACACAATATTAGATGTCTTTAATTGTGTGGTCGCAGTGTCTGCGCTATTTTCTGTGCTGGCTGACGATGCATCCTGGCCGCTAACCGTAACGGTATAAGAGACAGATTTCCATACATACCCCGGTATATTACTTATCTGCTCCGTTACCGTGTAGGTTCCCGGAGAAAGGGATACGGTCTTTTTAAAGCTGCCGCTATTCGGGTCATAATTCCAGCCATCATCACCACCCGACACCCGCATTTTTTCAGTACCATTTTCCTCTATGACAAATGTCAGACCGCCCTTTACTGCGTCCCAAGCTTTTTGGGCTTCCTTCTCCGTTTTGGGATCCAACGGCTCTCCATCTTCACCCAAAATGCCTTCTACCTTCTTCTCCAACACCAGTTCGGCATCGGCAGGCTCATAGGTATTCTCAATGGTTACGGTTGTGCTGCCACCTTTTGTAATCTCTATCACCGCACCATCCGTAGTTTTTGATGAATCGTCAAAATCGACCACATACTCCGTAGTTAAGGCATAGCCGCTCACGCCTTCCGAAATCTCTACCACTTTATATCGTCCGGCATTTATATTCTCCAACGTATATACTGCAACACCCTCATGGAACTCCCATAAATCCGTACCCTCTTCATCACTCATATCCTTGCCGAAAATAGTACGGAAAGGTTCATATTCTTCTTTTTCTGCATTCCATTTAAAGACCTCAAATTTCAGGGTCTCTCTTACAGCTTCCCACGCCGCTTCCGCATCAGCAGGATTTCCGCCGTTCATAATGCCATCGACTTTTTTCTGCAGGACTAAATTACCTACATTGGCTTCGTAGGTATTGGTGAATTCTACTGTAATATTGCCGTCTTTTTTAACCTCAAAGGAAGCGGTTTGTTTTGGGGTTTCCTCAATAGTAAAGGAGCCTGTTTTCTGGGTTGTTTCTCCATCTTCTCCAACTTCATAGGAAACTCCCGTCAGAATATATTTCTTGCCTCCGGAAGTTACATTGACGGATGCAATCTCCTCCACGTAATATTCTCCGGGCGGTAAATTATCTAAAGTCAAGGTGTAGCAGTTTTCTGAAGAATATTTCCACTGTACCTTTTCGTTGGGCAGTGCCTCTCCATATTGCTCAGGCTGTCCATCTTCCTTTATACGCCATACTATAAAACTTAACTCTTCATTCTCGTCATTCTGTATGGCACCAAAAGTAAGACCGCTATCGCCATCCACGATCTTTGTAATAGTCAGGGTTCCGGGATTCTGGAAATAGGTATTGGTAAAGTAAACCGTAGTGTTCCCGCCTGCTGCCACGGTTACGGAAGCGTCTTTATCTTCTACCCCACCTTCTTTTACATTCACACTATAGGTCGTGCTGCAAGTATATCCATCGGGACTGGTCACGGTTTCTTTTACAGTATACGTACCCGGCTTTAATCCGGAAATCGTATAAGAACGCTCATTGTCTTCTCCGTCAAAATCTGCACTACTAATAGAAGAACCGCCTACGAGCGTTTCCCCACTGTAAACCTCAAAACTCCAAGTTCCTCCGGCTAATGCCCCAGCCCAATCCAAATCACCGGAAACCGTTTTCTGAATTGTCAGGCTGCCGAGGTCCTTATATTCATCTACATAAGCTACTGTAATGCTGCCGTTTTCCGTCACGGTTACAGTCGCAGATTGTGCTCCCTCTTTGGATTCATAATCCTCTACCAGAGTAGTAGTATTTCCATCCACCGTATAAGAAACGGTTTTTGTTACCTTACCATCTATCTTATATTGAGTCTCTTCTACAGTATACTCGCCGGGCTCTAAATCCTTTAGGGTTAATGTCCAGATTCCATCTTCATAGTTAACGACATCGTCTTTCAAGGTATAAACTTTAGACTGGCCATCAGGGTTAGGACCCGTCACCGTAAACTCCAGAGCATCCTCTGCCTGTTCCTTCGTTGCTCCGGTAACGGTCTTGGTGATAACCAACTCGCCTTTCGGGGTTTCTTCCTCCGTTGACTTTTCGTTTACATAATAAATGGTTCCTTGGGAGGCGTAGGTTTTAACGCCTTTACCCTCTAGATCCTCTAGAACTTCCTTACTTGTATCTTCTGCCGGAATCACGAAATACATGGGTGCGCCCGGAGAAAAATCCTTCGGTGCTGTGGTTTCTTCCAGCATGTAGACATATCCCTTCACCAGACCTAACTGCTGCAGTTTGCCATTCTCACCTACTGCAAGATTTTCCCAACGCTGCTCTCCTGCACCGGTTACTTCTTTCCATTCGTTATCCTGCCACTCTACACGGACAATTCGGAATACTGCTCCGGGCAAATTCTGCATAAGACCGTCGTCCATATAATATTTTTGAACAAAAATACCTACCGTATTTCCTTCGGCATATGCGTACGGCTTGATTACCGCCTTATTAATTGTTGTGCTTGCTTTTGTTGTATTTGAATCATATCCGGTCAAACTGAAGGTATTCTTAGAATTATCCTCGCCTAAAAAAGGATTATTTTTCTCGGAATACTCCAAAGAAACCAGCGCATTATAGGTTATCTTTAAATGTTTGCTATCAGGCAATGTAAATGTTAAGGAGTTTTCTATCAGACTATAGGTATAGCGATAATCTGTCCTCAACTCCAACGCCTGCCACTCTCCGTCACGCATTTCATATACTTTTATGGAAGTTAAGTCATATGACAGCGCACTGCCCAGAAAATCCTTTGCCTGCAGGGTATCCCCCCCTGGTGACAAATCGAATTTTTCCTTATTAATTTCGATTTCATAGTAAACATAAGGAGCCGTACCGACATCTCCGTTTTCATTCGGGCCTTCATAAGTGAAGTTTTTGATGACTATCGGATTTGGTGTTAAAGGCGTCGTTGTGGTATCACTACCTATAGATCCCCCTCTAAAAGTTCCTGAAGCATTATTCATAACGTTCAGAGTTTTTCCGTCCGTAACAAATTTCTTAGTATCTTCCACTTTTAAGGTATAATAAATATAGAGGTAGGGCGTCGTGTTATACTCCGGGAAAAGTTTCGCCCATTGAGCAATTTTCAGCAAATCTTTGGTTACCGGCACAGTGAAAACAATCTTCTGTCCATCTTCTACCAGCTTATAACTTACCGTGGAAGGATTAGGCCAGTCTAGCCCCTGATAGTACATATCCTGGTCTCCTCCCCACTGGTTTACTTGCCTATCTTTAATGGTAACGCCTATTTCCTCATCCAGTATAAGACCTTCCGGTAAAATATCTTCTATTATAATACTCTCTTCTTCCCCAAGACTGCTTTCATCAGGAAGTTTAACTTTCGTTAAATCTATCTTCAGGATATAGTCAATAGCATAAGAGTCATTTCTTGCCGTACCCACTTTGGAAAGCGCGGTACTATTTTCCCAACTTGCCTCGGTTTCCCGCGAACTGCTACCGGCAGGATCATCATAGGAAACTTTTGCCCAGTTTTTAAACGCCGTACCGGCAAGTACCCGAGTCGTATAATATACTTCAACTTTTTTACCCGCCAAAGTATCGGAAAAATGAATACCCTGCCAATCCAGACTTTCTATAATATCAGCCCTTTGAATTGTACCTTTCAGACCCATATAATTATCCTGGGATACACCGCTGGCTGCCAGTACTGCCTGTTCGCCGTCAATTGAAACAAGGATATTTCCCGTTATCTCATGTCCGCTGTCTGTCCTATCCCCTAAGATTACATTTTTTGCATCTGCAGGAATATCCAATGTCACTTTCCAAGTAATGAGAGTTCCCTCTGCACCCTGAGTGCTCTCCACTCCTTCTTTCTTAAACTCCCAATCCTTAGCCGGAAGCGTATAACGTCCTTCCGCGTCATAAGAGCCTCCATTACTCGTCGTCATATTTACTTTATTAACAACCGTTCCGCCGCTGGTGCTGTTCAAATACCCGTCCGTGATTTCTGTTTCATATCTGCAGACATAAATACCTGAATCAGGGGGTTCTTCATTAAATAAATGTTTGATAGAACCTCCCTCGCTCTTAAGACCGGCACCGGGAATGTCTGTAATATCAGTAATATCATCCCATTCCGTTCCATTTAAATTAACGGTAATAGTCCAGATGATTTTCTTTCCATCCTCCGACAGGACTCCGCTCTTTGTAATGCTTGGTTCCGCCCCCTTTACCTTGGCAGAAGATGTCTTATCTACGTCCTTTTCTTTGTTATTGGTATAATGCAAGGTAACCGTATTATTATATTCCTCGCTGGGTTGCGGTACAAAAGCGCCGTCTTCTTTACCCTCTTTTATATCTACGGTATATTCAAAGATAATCTCTGTATAACCCTCTGCACTGCCTAGACTTTGCCCTGATAATTTTGCATTGATCTCATCCAGGGTATAGCTCTCCCCTACTCCAAAAAGCTCACTGTTGGAACTAACTACTTTCAAAGAAGACATATTCTCCAGGTTTGAACCCAGTTCATCTTTAAAAGAAACATTTGTTATTACACCACTGTTCCATCCGGTCGCTATTCTAATCTGGTAAGTCTGCCTCCAAACCTTCCTTCCGTTTTCTTCTACTTGTGTCAATGTTCCTTTTGCAGTCTTTGTTACATCTGCACTACTTGTCGGTGTCGAATCCTCAGTGGAGAAGTTAGGATTAGCAGTGGCATCACCAATCTTAATTAGATCGTCACCATCTTCATTTTCGGCATCCTCAATATAGATTGTGCCGAAAATGGTAGCAGCGCCTTTTCTTTCTCCGCTCTGATGAATAAAATAATCTTCCAATAGGCGGATATGCAATTCATTATTCTCTACCCAGTATTTGCCTACCGCTTTACTTGCATTGCTAAGATCCGGCAAATCCCTGTAAACACTTCCTTCAAGCTGAATACCTTTCAGCGGAGTAATATCTGCCTTCAATTCTGTTGAAGTATCGCCATTTGCTAACTCCCAGCTAAACTCAATACTGATCTTATCTCCGTTTTTTACCGTCATATCATCAGTAAGTGGTTTCCAGCTCTGCGTATTACTATCCCATATATTTATCTTGTATCCGCTTAAACCAATAAATCCCTCGTCAACAGATCCCTGCTCAGCAGTCCCCTCTTCTTCCGCCGATACCGGCATAGTAATCCCCGTACAGATCGCCGAGACCAGCGTACAGAATACCAAGATATAGGCAATGATTCGATCCCTGATTTTTTCCATATTGCATAACCCCTTTTATATAAATTGCAACATAAATAGTGACAGTTTCCCTATATTAATATAATACCACATTTTCCGCATTTGACAACGAAAAAATGGGACTTTTTTCACAGAAAAAACGTCTTATTTCCCTGTTTTTCACATAGCGCATCATACTGTCTGTACATCTTTTGCACCTCATTCTCCAAGATATAGTAGTGCCTAATATAGGGGACCAATAGAACTAGTATAATGACCACCAGACAGAACACCGCGATGCCCGGGCAGAGCATGAATAAAAAAAGTGCTAACATTTCTAAAATTGCAAAAGTTACTGTTACGATCAGGTGTATCAGACGCTCATGTTGAAAGAACGACACTTGTGTCATATGTTCTTTTTTGAGCCTCTCGACCTCCTCCGGCGCAATTTCCCCATCCTGCAGCTGTTTTAATAGTTCATCCATATATTTTCTATAAGCAAGAATTCTTTTTTCCATAGTGTTTTCTCCTTTGCATTATGTTTCGGATTGTGGATTTTAACAATTTATATTATAATATCATTATATTCAAATTGCAGGGAAGAATTGCGTTATTGAAGCTGTAGGAACGGTATTAAAAATCAAGTTATTATAAAAATTTTTAAGGAGGTATGCAATGAAAAAATACATTGCGGAATTTATCGGAACAGCGGTGCTTGTCATTCTTGGCTGCGGAACGGCTATGCTGGTAGGGTGTGACGCTGCATTAGGCAGCGGTTATATTTTAACTGCACTGGCATTTGGCCTTGTCATTGTAGGAATGGCATATTGTGTAGGGAATATTTCCGGATGCCATATCAACCCGGCAGTTTCCCTGAGCGTTCTCTTAAGCGGCGGCATGGACATAAAGGATTTTGTAGGTTATGTGATTGCCCAGTGCTTGGGAGCTCTGACCGGTGCCGGTGTGTTGGGTGCGATTTTTGGTCTCGGCGGAGTGACCGATATGACCGGAGGCTTCGGCTCCAACGGTCTGTCCGGTGTCAACGGCAGTGTTGCTGCAGGTCTTCTGGTTGAGATTGTGCTTACGTGCATTTTTGTAATGACCATTCTCGGTGTTACGTCCAAGAAAGCAAATCACGGTTCTTTCGCCGGCATCGTAATTGGTTTTACCCTGACGCTGGTACATATTCTGGGTATCGGCCTTACGGGAACATCCGTAAATCCTGCCAGAAGTTTCGGCCCGGCTGTGGTAGCCGCTATCTCCGGAAACAGCGCTCCTATTGCGTGCCTGTGGGTATTTATTGTAGGTCCGCTGGTTGGTGCTGCACTTGCCGCATTTATTTATAAAGCGCTTGAGCAATAAGGTATTACCAACAATAAAGATAATAAAAGAATTGGAAAGTGCCGGAAACTCTAAGTTCCCGGCACTTTTACCGTCCCCGAGGTGATTCGAACACCCGGCCTTTCGCTTAGGAGGCGAACGCTCTATCCTGCTGAGCTACGGAGACATTTACAGAATCAGATTATAGCAAAATTTTAAATTATCGTCAATCTATTCGGGGAAATTAATGAATCCCTGAAGCCAGATGATTCCTTTGAATCTTCTGCCCACACGGGGCTCACCGTAAAGATCCCGGGTATTGATACAGAGGTCAAATGTCAGCTCATTGCAGTAGATACTCATGTGGTATATTTCTTCGCCGGTCAATGTGTTTTTAATGGTCCGGCATTCCATGATCTCTCCCAGAATGGAATACTGGTCGCACTCCACACCGTAAGGCATGCAGTAGGTATCCACCAAGCTGAATACATCCTCTTTCTGGATCTTTCGGGAAATGAGGGTATACATATCCATATCTTCCAGCGTCAGGGTTTCAATCGCTTCCTCGTCACCCCTGCGCGCCGCCGCAATGAGGTTGTTCCGGTTGCGGGATTCTTTCTGGCTCTTTTTCTTCTGGTATTCATCCTTCTTGATGGGAAGCATGACATTCCCTTTGATGGAAAGGGCTGACAGCGTCAGCGTGGTCCCCCGGATGGGAAGTCTCCGCTGGGCCTGTGCTTTTACATAGGGAATACGATTCTGCAGATAAAAGATAAGGGAAACACCCACCTTTACATCGTCGCAGACACCCGCATAGGACTCCTTTTCCGCATGGCGCTCTACGGACACATCCTCCGTAGTGGTGACTCCGGTACCCCGCAGATAGGGATAGTAGTAATCATAGATGAATTTGTCATCGTTTTCTTCATCGAACTCGCCACAGACCGCGATTCCCATATTTTCGGCAAAATCCTTACAAAATTCGCCCAGCATGATATCGTCCTGTCCCGTCGTATACGCCCGTGAATCAGAATTTATCACTACGTCGGTCAGAAGTCTTTTTAGTTCGTTTCTACTGTTAAATTTACTAAAACCAATGGCTCTTAAATATTTATGCAAGGATTTCACCTCCCAGCGTGATATATTTATGTTTCTTCATTTCTCATATAAGACAGATTTAGCCGATTTTTTCCTGGCCGCCCATATAGGGGCGCAGCGCTTCGGGAATATTGACGCTGCCGTCTTCGTTCACATTGTTCTCCAAAAAGGCGATCAGGCCTCTGGGGCTTGCGAGTACGGTATTATTTAAAGTATGCACGAAGTAAGTCCCGTTTTCTCCTTTGGTCCGAATACCGAGACGTCTTGCCTGCGCATCTCCCAAAGTGGAGCAGGAACCGACTTCAAAGTATTTTTTCTGTCGGGGACTCCATGCTTCCACATCGCAGGACTTCACCTTCAGATCCGCCAGGTCGCCGCTGCAGCATTCCAGTGTGCGCACGGGAACATTCAGGCTTCTGAAAAATTCTACGGTAAAATTCCACATTTTATTATACCAGTCCATGGAGTCTTCCGGTTTACATAATACAACCATCTCCTGCTTTTCAAACTGGTGTACCCGGTAAATACCTCTTTCTTCTATACCGTGGGAGCCTACTTCCTTTCTGAAACAAGGGGAATAGGAGGTCATGGTGATGGGAAGAGAGGCTTCGTTTACGATCTGCCCTTTAAACTTACCGATCATGGAGTGCTCGGAGGTTCCGATGAGATACAGATCCTCCCCTTCTATCTTATACATCATGGCTTCCATTTCCGCAAAGCTCATAACGCCGTTTACAACGCTGCTGCGGATCATGAAAGGCGGGATGCAATAGGTAAAGCCTTTGCCGATCATGAAGTCCCTGGCGTAGCTGATCATGGCGGAATGAATTCTGGCTGCATCACCCATTAAATAATAGAAACCGTTGCCGCTGGTCCGTCCCGCGCTCTCCTTATCCAGACCGCTTATCTTTTCTAAGATATCCGCATGGTAAGGTACTTCAAAATCCGGTACGGCAGGCTCGCCGTATTTGGTAAGTTCCACATTCTCACTGTCGTCTTTTCCAATAGGAACGGAGTCATCGATGATCTGCGGGATCCGCATCATGATATTGGTAATCTTTTCCTGATACTCCGGCTCCTTTTCTTCCAGCTCCGCCAGACGCTTGGACTGTGCGGCAACTTCCGCTTTTTTAGCCTCTGCCTCGTCCTTTTTGCCCTGCGCCATCAATGCGCCGATTTCTTTGGAAATCTTATTCTTATTGGCCCGGAGTTCATCCGCTTCCTGCTTGGTTTTCCGGCTCTGTGCATCCAGTGCGATCACTTCATCCACCAGGGGCAGCTTTTCCTCTTGGAATTTCTTTCGGATGTTCTCTTTTACCACTTCCGGGTTTTCTCTCAAAAATTTAATGTCTATCATAAGTAGACGCCTCCTTAATCATCCAATGTCTTCTCTATGAAAACATGATGTATTTTTACCAGATCTTTAATTATCTCCTGCTCTGTCTTTCTGCCTTTCTTATCGGCTAAGATACGGATAACGGGACGTTCGGGAAACTCCTTATTCTGCCTGATCACAACTCCCAGCTCACCCTCGTTTGTAAGCACCCTGCTGCCGGTGGGATAAACCGCAATAAATTTTAAAAAGGTATCTACTATTGTAGCACCGTATTTAATATTTTTAAAAGTTTTTAAATATTCCACCGCTTCGTGTACTTTTACTCTGTCACAGCCTATACCACAGATCATTTCGTCGAATGTATCGCATACGGTCACAATCTGAATTGCTTCCGTCAGGGAGGATGCACGCAGGGGGTACCCGGAGCCGTCCAGCCTTTCATGGTGATAAAGAATAATGCCCTTGCTGATATCTGAAATCCATCCCTCATCCTTTAACGCGGAATACCCGTAGACGGGATGTTTTCTAAACTCGGCCATATCCCCGTCCGAAAGCATACTAAGATTTTGGTCTGTATATTCTATTGCGAGATAGCGCAGCCCTATATCATGAAGCAGGCAGCCCACGCCGATATCATGTATCACATTTGGGGGCATATTCATCTTCAGAGCAGTCAATACTGCCATGGTACAGATACTCAGGGAGTGCTCATAGATATCTGCACTTCTTTCCTTGATATCATATACCTGCTCCGCAACTTCGTCCTCCTGCACAATGCTAACAATAATATTGTCCGCTGTTTCGCACAGCTGCATCAACTCTTCATTATGATGATAGGTATGATGTCCCAGGATTTCCTTTATCTTTTCTTTGACTGTGCTTTCCATCTCAGTCTTCAAGATCAGGACACTTTCTTCTTCACTTTCCTCTTTGATATATACTTTTTGAATCTCTAATTCACGCAGTTTTTTGATATAACTGGGCTTTAAAACAGCGCCTTCCGGCAAGATAATGCAGAAATCCTCCGCCATAATGGGTTTTGCCAATATCTCATTTCCTTCCAGTTCATCCAAAGTCTTGCTGCGCATATTTCTATTCTCCCATTGCTATAGATAACGCTTCCTGCTCCTCCTCACCCAATGAGATCTGACATGTACCGCCTTTGATCTCCTTGGTGTAACTATAGCAGCCCTCCGCACTGTGTACAGAATTCAAAATAAATCCGTCATTGTTCTCATCCAACAGGGCCAATGAAAAACTGAGTTGTCCACCCATTTGCTTAAATGCATCGTACTTCACAATACCGATTTTCTGGAAAGTTCTTTCCATGTTCTTATATAATGTGCGGATATCTTTTTTATTCTTGTCCACACTTATCTTTAAGAATTTATTATCTTCATACAATCCGATAATATCCTTCTCCAGACTTTTTCCGTCTTTTCCCAGAACAAACTTGTCCAGTCTTTTTTTCAGGATGCTCGTCTTTCTTATCTGTACCGCCAGCAATATGATTAAAATGAGAATAATCACAAATATGCCAATAAACAGGTAGCCGATATCCAGTCCGTCCAGTCCCATATTATGAAAAACTTCGCTCACTATATCACCTTTGCCTTTACTATTTTGTTAAGATATCCATCAGTCTGTCCAAATCTGAATGGCTGTAAAACTCAATTTCAATTTTACCGGCCCCTTCTCCCTTGGAAGATACTTCCACCTTGGTACTCAGTGCTTGCTTTAACTTTTCTTCAATATCTTTATAAATCAGTTCCAGCGTCTTGTCATCCATCTTTTTCGGCTTTATCGGCTTATGCAGATTTTTCACAAGCTTTTCAACTTCCCGCACGCTCAGCTTCTCATCGAATACTTTCTGCGCAAGGGTATACTGCTCTTCCGGATCCTCGACCGCTAAAAGCGCTCTGGCATGTCCTGTACTCAACATATCATTAATGACCATTTCCTGCACATTTTCACTGAGTTTTAACAGACGCATGGAATTAGTGACCGCGGTTCTGCTCTTAGATACCCGCTCCGCTACTTCATCCTGCTTTAAATTGAACTCCGTGAGAAGCCTTTTATATGCTTGAGCCTCTTCAATAGGATTTAAATTCTCTCTCTGAATATTTTCAATCAGAGAAATCTCTACAATTTCCTGTTCGGTATAATTCTTTATGATAACAGGCACTTCCTTCAATCCTGCCATCTTTGCAGCACGCCACCTGCGCTCTCCGGCAATAATCTCGTAATGATCTTTTCTATCCTGTACAACAATGGGCTGAATCACGCCAAATTGTTTAATAGAATCCGACAGTTCCAGCAGTGCATCTTCATCAAAATTCTTTCTGGGCTGTTCTCTGTTGGGCTCCACCTTTGTGATTTTTACCATGACCTCATTGCCCTGTTCGGCTGTTTTTTCCACCTCGGGCTTGTCCTTCTTACCTTCTCCTGTGCTGGGAGGAATCAATGCATCTAATCCCTTACCCAATCCTTTACCTAATCCTCTTGCTGCCATAACCTACCCTTCTCCTTTTACTTAACATTATTGTGTTTGATTACTTCATCCGCCAGTTTCATATAAGCTTCCGCTCCTGCCGATTTTGGATCGTACATATGGATTGGGATTCCATAACTGGGTGCCTCTGCAAGTCTGATATTTCTGGGAATCATGGTCTCATAGACAGTCTGTTTTAAATGGCTCTTTACATTATCCACCACTTGCATAGATAAATTTGTTCTGGAGTCATACATGGTAAAGACTACACCTTCCATATCCAATTCAGGATTTAGACGCTCCTTAACCAGATTCACTGTATGTATCAACTGGCTCAATCCCTCCAACGCATAGTACTCACACTGGATTGGCACCAGAACTGTATTTGCAGTAGTAAGTGCATTTATTGTCAAAGCATTCAGAGAAGGAGGACAGTCAATGATAATAAAATCATATTGATCTTTAATCCAATCCACTTCATTCTTCAATATATATTCTTTTTTGTCCACTCCGATCAGTTCTATTTCTGTTGCTGCTAAATTGACATTGGAAGGAAGAATGTCCACGTTCTTTATAACATCCTTCAGAATACAATCTGCAATAGAACTTTCTCCCAGCATCAAATCGTAAATAGTAGTGTCCAGTTCATTCTTGTCTACGCCAAAACCACTGGTAGTATTTCCCTGAGGATCCGTATCAATCACCAAAACCTTTTTCCCTTTTTCTGCAAGAGAAGCGGATAAATTAATAGATGTTGTGGTCTTTCCTACGCC
>JAFLSX010000012.1 GCA_022510705.1 Lachnospiraceae bacterium | reverse complement strand
AGGCCTCCGACGCCTTTAATGCAGGTTCGATTCCTGTCGGCTGCATTTACATCACTCTGACAACCTGGTCTGGGGCTGTGAATTTGGCAACCGCAGGCCTTTTTATTCAAAAGGAAAGGTGACAGCGTGAAAGGGACAGTCAAAGAGAAATTATTAAGAATAGTTGATTTTGTATTGGCTCACGGCAAACTGGTATTTCCAATAGTTCTGATTGCTGCAGTAGCTGTTACGGTTACAATAGCATTAAAGGCCGGCTCGGATAGAGTGGCTGCTGCTGAAACGCAGGATAACGACCAAGCATCCCTCTCCGGAGGAGATATTCCTGCGGAGTTGATTGTGCCGGATACGGCATTGGAATTGAACGCCTATCCGGAGGTAAATGCGCTGATAGCCATTTATTTTCAGGCTATGGCAGACGGTGATGCAGATACCATTGCTTCCATCCAAAGCAGCATTGACGATATGGAACGTATTAGAATTGTGGAACTGGGAAAGTATATTGAAAGTTATCCGTTGATCGAAGTATATACCAAGCCGGGACCGGAAGAGAATTCCTATATCGTCATTGCGTACAACAAGACGGTAATGTCTTACTATCCGGAGGATGAAATTCCGGGATATGCCAGCTTTTATGTATGCTCGAAAGAAGACGGCACTCTGTATATCAATCAAGAGGATGTATCGGAAGAAGTATCGGAATACATTCGCAAAGTAGTACTGCAGGATGATGTGGTGGAACTTTGTAACAGAATCGAAGTAGAATACAAGGAACTTTGTATTGAAAAGCCGGAACTCTTCAGTTATATTATCCAAGTGGAGCAGGAGTTAAAGACTGCAGCCGGCGTGATTCTGGCGCAACAGATCAGTGAGGCAGAAGGAACGGGCAGTGTATCCGGTTCGGATATAGGAGAAAATGAAGGGGAAACGGAAGAACCGGTGAATGAACCGACCGGCCCCATCTATGCGACAACCACGGCGACGGTTAATGTCAGAAGCTCTGACAGTGAAACTGCCGATAAAGTCAATAAGGTACCTGCCAACACAAGAATTGAGGTGTTGGAGCAGCGTCCGAATGGATGGAGCAGGGTTTCTTATGAAGGATCAGAGGGTTTTATTAAGTCCGAGTATCTAAACGTTGTCGAAAGTGCTAACGGCGTGGAGACCGTTGGTACGGTAACAGCTACTACTAATATCAATGTGCGTATATCCCCCAGTCAAACAGCGGAAAAGCTGGGTGTAACAGTGGGAGGAGAAACTTTGGACCTGATTGCTATTGAAGGTGACTGGTGCAAGATAGTTTATAATGGACAGATCGGTTATGTAAAGGCCGAATACGTGAAGCAGAACTAAGTGGTATATACAAAGATTTTGTGTATAATTTGACAAAAGCGAGTCATACTGTTAAGGAGCATTCCAGGAATATTCCAGGAAAGGGAGAAAACAGTATGAAACCGGAAGAGGTCAATGTATACAGAGAAGTTCAAAGAAATGCGGAAAAGTCCATAAAAGCCATAGAAACCTTAAGTGATAAGGTCTATGAGGATGATTTTGCCCTGCAAATATCAAGACAGGCTTTGAAATATTCTGATATTCGTAACCGTGCCATGGGTAAATTATTGGAAGCAAAGGCAGAAACAGTGCATCCCAATGCTCTCTCGGATTTCATGTTAAAGAGCAGTATTCATATCAATACCTTACTCAACACCAGTACCAGCCATTTGGCGGAGTTGATGATCAAAGACAGTAACCGGGGAATTACGGAAATGTGCAAGGTTTTGAACCGCACCCAGTTAGAGCACTCTATGGCAGCCGAAATGGCCAAGGAACTGATGGATTTTGAAGAGAAGAATATCAATATTTTGAAGAAATACCTTTGAGGATTTCTGCAAACTGCACATTGTATAAATGACATATTGTGCATATTGCACAAAAAATAAAAAGAAACTTTTCTAATTTAATACGATAAAGCCCTTTGCAATTTTTTGATGCTATTATATAATAGAATGCGTGGGACAAAGGCATTAGAGACACAGAGAATTATCCCTGTGTCTTTTTTACTATAAGTTCCTAGGCATTGTTGCTTTAAAAGGCACTAGACAAAATTAGAAACAGGAGGATACAAAAATGTCATATGTTGACGAGGTATTTGAGCTGGTAGTTGCCAAGAACCCTGCGCAGCCTGAATTCCATCAGGCAGTTAAGGAGGTATTGGAATCCCTGCGCGTGGTTATTGAAGCTAATGAAGAAGCTTATAGAAAGGATGCACTGTTAGAGCGTATCTGTACGCCGGAGAGACAGATCTTGTTCCGTGTTCCTTGGGTAGATGACAAGGGTCAGGTACAGGTAAATAACGGATTCCGTGTACAGTTTAACAGTGCGATCGGTCCCTACAAGGGAGGCTTGAGACTGCACCCTTCCGTAAACCTGGGTATTATCAAATTCCTTGGTTTCGAGCAGATTTTCAAGAATTCACTGACCGGCCTGCCCATCGGCGGCGGTAAGGGTGGTTCCGATTTCGATCCTAAAGGTAAATCCGACAGAGAAGTAATGGCATTCTGCCAGAGCTTTATCAACGAGTTATATAGACATATCGGTGCTGATACGGACGTTCCTGCAGGTGACATCGGTACCGGTGCAAGAGAAATCGGATACATGTATGGACAGTATAAGAAACTGACCGGTCTTTATGAAGGCGTTCTGACCGGTAAGGGCTTAACCTATGGCGGATCTTTGGCAAGAACCGAGGCTACCGGTTACGGACTTCTGTATCTGACCGAAGAAATGTTAAAGTGTAACGGTAAGGATATTGCAGGTAAAACCGTAGTTATCTCCGGTTCCGGTAACGTAGCTATCTATGCAACCCAGAAAGCACAGCAGCTGGGTGCAAAGGTTGTGACCGTTTCTGATTCTACCGGCTGGGTATACGATCCCGAAGGCATTGATGTTGCACTGTTAAAGGAAGTTAAGGAAGTTAAACGTGCAAGACTGACCGAGTACGCAGCAGCAAGACCCAGTGCACAGTATCATGAGGGCAAGGGTGTTTGGACTGTAAAATGTGATATCGCACTGCCTTGCGCAACCCAGAACGAGTTAGACCTTGAAGATGCTAAGGCTTTGGTTGCAAACGGCTGCTTTGCAGTAGCAGAGGGCGCTAATATGCCTACTACCTTAGAAGCTACCGAGTATCTGCAGGCAAACGGTGTTCTGTTCTGTCCCGGCAAAGCTGCTAACGCAGGTGGCGTAGCAACCTCCGCACTGGAGATGAGCCAGAACAGCGAGCGTTTAAGCTGGACCTTCGAAGAGGTTGATTCCAAGTTGAAGAACATCATGGTTAACATCTTCCACAATTTGGATGACGCAGCTAAGAAATACGGCATGGCAGGCAACTATGTGGCAGGCGCAAATATCGCAGGCTTCTTAAAGGTTGCAGAGGCTATGACCGCTCAGGGCGTGGTATAAGGATAATAAGTTCTAGAAATAGATACATAAAAAATAAGTGCCGCAGTAAGCTTTTAAGCTTAACTGCGGCATTATTTAGTTAAAACATCTTTTGCAACGTTCATATCCCTGTGCTTCCAATGACTCCAGAGATTCACTGGAAGTTGCATAATTAGAAGGTGATATTTTGGGAACTGAACTGCAGCTGGGATGATGTATTTTTTTAGAGTTTTTGTTCAAGACATAAGTATCCTCAGTATTTTGTTGGTCAGTATTGTTGTAGGTATTAAAATTACTGTCACCGCCACCCCCGCTGCTTTCATTATTTCCATTATGCTCAGTACTTGTCATATTCTCCGTATTATCCCCCATAGAAGAAACAATAGGTGTATCATTTGAGGCTTCAGCGGTATCAAGAGTTCCGACAACTTCAGTAGGTGATATGGTTGGCTCTTCTGATGGTATTGGCTGAGGAGTTTCTATGACAGCAGGCTCTGGAGTTGGCATAGATTCCGGAGTTGGTGCAGGCTCCGGAGTGAGAGTCTGCTCAGAGGTCTCTGCAACCATGTCTGTAAGTACTGGCTCAGATTCAACGGTTGGGATGGGAGTGAAATCTGTTTCTGCTAAAGCAATCTCGGAAGGATCTTGCTCATTTGTAGAAAGGGATGTACAACTGCTTAGGAATAAAAATAGACATAAAAAAATAAGTAATGTGTGTTTGGAAAATGTTTTCATTTGAATACCCCCTATATTCAAGTGTACATATGTTATTTGATTATATTATCATAAAATTATCAATATGGAAATATAATTATAGTTTAAGTGCATGACGATATATAATGAAACAAGCTAAGGAAAGCGTAGATTTCAAAGGATTGAAAGCCCAAGAAAATACGCTTTTTCTATTGGATTTTTATACGGAAAAAGCAGAAAAGAGGAGAGATGACAGGAAACAGTTTTTATTTGGATGCCCTTACAAGAGCGGTAGGCGGTTATGATTATGGGCATAGTGTATCCGGCAGATATGCATCGTCAGAAATATTGGAAAATGCAAATGCAGTATCTGATTTTGGTAAGCTGATGGAAGCTGCACAGAAGGAACGTCCACCTTTAAATGAGAGAGAGATGGAAGCGTATAAACAGGAAATATACCGAAGAATTGCCGGGCTTCCCATGGACTCTTCCAGAAATCAGGATTCAGTCATGGTGGAGATTTCGGATGAGGGATTTGCCGCCATGTGGAAGGACCCTGAATATGAGCAGTGGGTACTGCATACCTTGGCAAGAGATTTTGCAGTCTACAATCCTTGGTCAGGTGTTTCAGGCGGTAATTTAGCCATTCATCATTTTGGGGCAAGTAAGGAAGAGTATAGGGGAGAAAGTTTTTCCAAGGGACTTTCAGGCAGCAGAAAAAGTCTGATAGAGGATGAGGAAGAAGGTTTTTGGGAAAGGCGGGCAAGAATCAATCGGGAAATTTTACAGGCAAGAGAAGAGAATGCCCAGATAAATGAAGCGATGAGTCGGCGTGCAAAGCAAAATGCCATGGAAGCAGGAAAAGACGGAGATACGTATGTGCTCCCCGGCATAGCAGAACTATGGCTGAATGCCGTTAACAAGACAGGAGGAGAGAAGATATGGCAATAGGAGAAATTATCATTAATCAGAATACGAAAGAATGGCAGTACAACGGAAGAAAGCCGCAGAATGTATCCAGAAACAGCAGTTTTTCGGAAATTTTGGAAAATGCGCAGGAAGGAGTTACCATTTCTGCTCCCGGTGCGGCAGCCATAAATGACAAGAAGGTTCCGTACGGACATTTAGCAGAGGATGGCTTGATCACCTATAATGGAGTCACTTTTTTCTGTGATTATAAAAATAATGCTATCTGTTTAGGAGATATGTCCAATCCCAAGGAAGTGATAAATGTTGCCTTGGAGGGAGGCGGTGTGCTGAAGGTAAACCGGGACAGCATAGGTGACCTTGTTAAGGCAATCGACATGTTTTCGCCGGAGGACATCAATCGAATTTTAAATGCCATCTCCAAAGATAATTTCTGTCAGAGCAAGCTGCAGGAGATTGAGGATGAGATGGGCAAGATTGGACAGGAACTGGCGGAGAAAGAAACGGAACAGGAAGAATAAGGGCATAAATACCTTCATAGAAGGCTAACCGTTTAAGTAAAGTACCGCAAACAACCAAGCAAAGGTTGTCTGCGGTATTTTTTTTGTGATTTTATTATGAACGGCTTTGAAACGGCAAGGAGAAAAAGTGAATAAATCCATCCTGCCTGAGGAAAAATAAGGTCAATCATTTGCGAAGGAGAAAAGATGTGAAAGGATTCTTTTATGGCTGGTATTTTAAATGCCAGTCCGATACGCAGACATTAGCGGTAATACCGGCGGTTCATGGAACGGGGAAAAAACGTACCTGCTCCGTTCAGATCATTACGAATGATGGTTCATGGATAATTCCTTTTTCTGCCGATGCGTTCCGGCAGTCAGGAGGTTACATTTCCATTGGGCAAAACCGATTCGGCAAGAAAGGCATCCGGCTGGACATACATACGCCGGAGTTAAATATAAAGGGTAAACTACACTTTGGGCCGCTTGCTCCTTTGAAATATGATATCATGGGTCCGTTTGCTTTGGTGCCGCATTTGGAATGCCGCCATAGTGTGCGAAGCATGCGGCATTCGGTTTGTGGGACGGTGTACGTCAATGAAAAGAAATATTCTTTTCAAAATGCATGCGGATATTGGGAAGGGGACAGAGGGTGTTCCTTTCCCAAAGAATATGCCTGGACACAGTGCTCTTTTCCGGGTGGTTCCCTGATGTTATCCGTAGCGGATATCCCGATAGCAGGATTTCATTTTAACGGTGTCATCTGCGCAATATTATGGCAGGGCAAGGAATACAGATTAGCTACTTATCTGGGGGCAAAGGCGGTGCAGATTCAGGATGGGTGGATTCGGATTAAGCAGGGTGATCTGGAGTTGGAAGTCAGACTTCTCAATAAAGCGGCTAATCCGCTAAAGGCTCCCACTATGGGAGATATGGTGAGGACCATTCATGAAAGTGCAGCTTGTAGAGCATATTATAGGTTCAGGAAGGGGAAGATTACTCTCTTTGCCTTTGAATCGGATAAGGCGTCATTTGAATACGAATATCCATATTGATATAAATTCATAGGTATTGGAATGCATATAAACGGAAAGGGGAAATACATGAATTCGGTTTGGACGGACACAGTGGAAATGCCGCATTTTGAAACTTTAGAAGGAGAAGTCAAGACGGATGTGCTGATTATCGGCGGCGGCATAACCGGGCTTTTATGTGCCTATTTTCTAAAACAACAGGGTGTGGATTATCTGCTGGCAGAAGGGCGGAGTATTTGCAGCGGTATCACTAAGAATACCACGGCGAAGATCACCGCCCAGCACGGACTCATATATGCGGACCTATTGAAAAATGCGGGAGCGGAAAAAGCCCGAAAGTATCTGGAGGCCAATCAGAAAGCGGTGGAGCAGTATTTTACCCTCTGTAAAGATATGGATTGTGATTTTGAAGAGAAAACCAATTATGTATATTCCTTAAATGACAGAAGGAAGCTGGAGCAGGAGGCGGAGGCCCTTAGGAAAATCGGGTTTGATGCACTGCTGCATGATACAACGGAACTGGCCATTCCCACCGTGGGAGCGGTGGGATTTGCGCATCAGGCACAGTTTCACCCTTTAAAGTTTTTGGCTAAGATTGCAGAGGGACTGAATATTTATGAACATACATTTGTGACAAAACTGTCAGAAAACACGGCTCTTACGGAAAAGGCACGGATTACCTTTCAGAGAGTGATTTTTGCTACCCATTTTCCCATAGACAATAAGCACGGCCTTTATTTTCTGAAAATGTATCAGCACCGCGCCTATGTGATCGCGCTTAAGAATGCTTATCCGGTAAAGAATATGTATGTGGACGAGGATAAG
Source organism: Lachnospiraceae bacterium (assembly GCA_022510705.1). Classification (GTDB taxonomy): domain Bacteria; phylum Bacillota; class Clostridia; order Lachnospirales; family Lachnospiraceae; genus Acetatifactor. The sequence goes on along the minus strand of JAFLSX010000012.1, from coordinate 41,135 downwards.
AATGGCCTGTCTTTTAGGAGCTATGGGGAGCTTCTGTTAGTGGGCGGAGGTTCCCATCGGACGGGAAAGAAGGGCGGTAACTGGCAAAAGCTGCGGGAATATGCGGGAAAATATTATCCCCGTGCAAAAGAGCAGTACTATTGGGCAACGCAGGATTGTATGCCCCTGGACAATGTGCCCTATATCGGACTCTATGCTAAAAGTATGCCCGGGTGTTATGTGGCAACAGGATATCATAAGTGGGGAATGACCACCGCTATGGCAGCCGCTGAGATCCTAACGGATAAGATTATGGGGAAAGAGAATCCATATGAGGAGGTATTTAGTCCTTCCCGAAGCATATGGAAACCTCAGCTTTTCGTTAATGGTGGGGAATCCATAGTAAATCTGCTTACGCCTACATTGAAGCGCTGTCCGCACTTGGGCTGTGCCTTAAAGTGGAATGCAGCAGAGCATTCCTGGGACTGCCCCTGCCATGGGTCACGGTTTGATGAGGATGGAGGACTCATTGACAATCCGGCAAACGGGGATTGGAAGAGGGGATAAATAACAATCGCAAAAAAATCCTACCTTGTACTTGGCCGGTGCAGGTAGGATTTCGAGTTTTAAGAAAAACTTGTTGCGCATTCCTAATCTGTATTTTCTAAGAAATTGAAATAGTAAATTTGAATGAAATAATTGAGCATATACATATTTGATGATATAATAAGCGTTAGCGGTCATAGATAGAATGAGGAAGTGAGAAAAACCATGGACGAAAAAAAGCAAAAGAATCCGATGCTGATAAGCGGTGTCATATGGGGAATTTCTCTGTTTCTTACCGTAACTTATTATTTGGTTCGGTATGTTTTGCCCGACGGCGTGGAATATAGAAACTGGCTGCAGATAGTTGGAATATTGTTTACTCTGCTGTGGATGCCGCTTACATTCTTTGGATTTTTGCTGTGCTGCATCTGGGTCTGGAATAAAAAGCGAAATGAAAGTTGGGTTGTATTGCGCGTGGTCCTTACCATTCTCACTGTGCTGGGAGGTTTGGGCAGCGCTATCGTTTTATTGCTTATTACAGTTTTGTCTTTAGTCGAAATCGGAAGCGAGAGTAAATTTGCTGAAGGAATTCTTGTGGTGAGTAATTATGTACTTCAGGCCGGTAATCCCGAATTGTCCTATTATAGCTATGACGGGCCGGATGGGCTTTTTTTGAGGGAAGAATACGGTTCCATGGTGGATATCGTGCTGATTTCCCTGGAGAGGAAGTATGAGGAAAAATTCCGGCTGTTATATGAAGAGGAAGATAAAGTAACACACTATTGGGTGGTTTCTATGGAGAATGCGGACCTACGGTTTCCGGTGGGTATCGTATATGGGCATGTTGTGGATGATTATCCTACGGGATGGACATTCTACAAAATGAAAGAAGCGGCAGGTATCATCTGTCCTGACAGAGAAATCTCCATGGTTCAAAGAAGTGTCACTGCTGAGCCGGATACCTATATCCAAATATTTTGTGAGGGGATAGAGGATATGGAAACCTGTTCGGAGGATGTGGCTGCCTTAATAACTGCAGCATTGGAAGAGGATTTCCTTTGGGAGCCGGGCAGGAATATTACGATGAATATTGTCTGTAGCATGAACGGCAGGGAAGAAGGAAACGTCTATCTCTATTTCGGTAATTATCGAAGTAATCTAGCGGAGTATTCGTATGCGGTGGATGCCTTTACGGACCCAAGTTTAGTTTATAAGCTGCTTTTGGATCAGTATGATGTGATAAGCGCCGGGATTCAGGAAGTAACAGGTACAGAAAGCCCTATTGTGCATGAGGATTCCACTTATTTCGTGGAAGGGGCTTATAAAGTTCTCTATGAAGAACTCTTTGCCACAGAGGATTATGCTTATGACTGCCGCTACAATGCCAAGGGTAATTTCTATGGCTGGCTCTGTGAGGGCACGGGAGAGTTGGAGAGTGTGCCGGGGGTTACCTTTACTTATACAGAAACTGTAGTATACGACCGTATATCCAAGAACAATAAATGCCATCTGTTTGTACATTACCGCACTTACTATCAGGACGGTGCAGAGTATACCACGGCCATTCTGGATATGTATGCAGTGGATATGGAAACGGGTGAGGTATATACCTCGGGCCGCCACGCCTGGGCTGATGTGGGCAGTGCAGAGTACTGCGAAGCCACGGGAGAACCCTGATAGGAGGTAAATATGCCGGAGGATGGGATTCGCATAAATAAATACTTGGCATCAAACGGCATCTGTTCCCGCAGGGATGCAGACAAGCTGATCGAGCAGGGCATTGTGACGATCAATGCAAAAAAGGCCGAAGCAGGAGACAGGGTTTACCCCGGAGACAGCGTACAGGTAGGAAAAAAGCTTGTTGCAGGGAAGCCCAAAAAGGTAGTGCTGGCCTTTTACAAGCCCGTGGGCGTGGTCTGCAGTGAGCGGGATAAGCATGCGGAGAAGCTGCTTACGGATATGATAAACTATCCCGTAAGGGTCACCTATGCGGGACGGCTGGACAAGGATTCAGAGGGGCTTTTGCTTTTATCTAACGATGGTGATCTGATACAGGCCATGATGAAAGGTTCCGCAGGCCATGAAAAAGAATATGTAGTAAAGACGGATAAGGAACTGACGGCGGACTTTCTGCAAAAAATGGAGCAGGGCGTCTATTTAAAAGAATTGGATAGGACCACCAGACCCTGCCGTATCATACGGGAAGGAAAGTTCACTTTTCATATTATTTTAACGCAGGGGCTCAACAGACAGATTCGCCGTATGTGTGAAACTTTTGGGTATGGAGTAAAGCATTTAAAAAGAATCAGAGTGTTAAACATTACACTGGGCAATTTACAGGCCGGCCATTTTAGAGAACTGTCGGAGGAAGAACTGGCAGAATTGTATGCAAGGTGCGGGCTGCATAGATAGAGGGATATTTCATGGAAAATGCAAAACAGAACAGAATGAAGGAACTGGTGAAGCAGTTAAAAGAGGCCTCAAAGGCTTATTATGCGCAGGACCGGGAGATCATGAGTAATCTGGACTATGACAGACTCTATGATGAGTTGGTCGCATTGGAAGAAGAGACAGGCATTGTGTTATCGGACAGTCCTACGGTTACGGTGGGGTATGAGTCCGTGGAGGAACTGCCCAAGGAGCGGCATGAAAGCCCTATGCTTTCTCTGGGTAAGACTAAGAGCAGAGAAGAATTACAGGACTGGCTGCAGGGTAAACCTGCATTGCTCAGCTGGAAACTTGACGGATTAACGGTGGTTTTGTCGTACGACGATGGAAAACTTGCAAAAGCGGTGACCAGAGGGAACGGTGAAATAGGAGAAGTTATTACGAATAATGCCCGTACTTTTAAAAATCTGCCCCTGTCCATTGCTTATAAAGGGGAGTTGGTATTGCGTGGAGAGGCTGTGATCACCTATTCCGATTTTGAGAAGATCAATGCGGAAATACCGGAAACGGAAGCGAAATATAAGAATCCCCGCAATCTCTGCAGCGGCTCGGTCAGGCAGTTGAATAATGAGATCACCGCAGAGCGAAATGTGCGGTTTTATGCCTTTTCCCTGGTGAAAGCGGAGGGCGTGGAGTTTTTAAATTCCCGCAAGGTGCAGATGGATTTTCTGCGGGAGCAGGGATTTGAAGTGGTGGAACATGTGCTTGTAAAGCCGGATACCATACAGGCGGCCATTGCGGATTTTGAAAAGAAGATAGAAACCTATGATGTGCCTTCGGACGGTCTGGTGCTGACCTATGAGGATATTGCCTATGGGCAGTCCTTGGGCAGGACCGCTAAATTCCCCAGGGATTCCATTGCTTTTAAATGGGCGGATGAACTGCGGGAGACCACCCTGCGGGAAATCGAGTGGAGTCCCAGCAGAACGGGACTGATCAATCCGGTGGCTATTTTTGAACCGGTGGAGCTTGAGGGTACCACGGTCAGCAGGGCTTCCGTGCATAATATCAGTATCCTGCGGAGCCTAAAGCTGGGTATCGGCGACCGGATCACGGTATATAAAGCCAATATGATCATTCCGCAGATTGCAGAAAATCTCACTGGTTCCGACAATCTTGTATTGCCCGAACACTGCCCTGTGTGCGGTGGTCGGACAGAAGTACGCAGTGTCAATGATACGGAAAGTCTTTACTGTACCAATCCGGACTGTGCGGCCAAGCGCCTGAAAGCATTTACCCTATTTGTCAGCAGGGATGCCTTAAATATAGACGGTCTTTCCGAGGCCACATTGGAGAAGTTTATAGCAAAAGGTTTTATCCATGATTTTGAGGACTTATTCCATTTGGCAGACTATAAGGAGCAGATTGTGGAAATGGAGGGCTTTGGTGAGAAATCCTATGCCAATCTGGCGGAGAGTATTGAGAAAGCCAGAAAGACCACGCTGCCCAGACTGCTTTACGGTCTGGGAATTGCAAATATCGGTCTGGTGAATGCCCGTATGCTGTGCAGGCATTTTGACTATCACCTGGAAGACTTGATGAAAGCGGATACGGAAGAATTGAGTGCGATCGACGGCGTGGGAGAAGTCATAGCGGCAGCTTTCGTGGATTATATGAAAAACGATGCTAATCGGGAAAGGATTCATAAGCTGGTAGGGGAACTGGAGATAGAAGTGCCTGTGATCAATGAGAGCGATCAGACTTTAAATGGGCTTTCTTTTGTTGTGACCGGCAGCTTGAATCACTATGAAAACAGAAATGAATTAAAGGAAATCATAGAAAGTCTGGGGGGGAAGGTGACGGGAAGCGTAACGGGCAAGACCGAATGCCTTATTAACAATGATGTGACCTCATCTTCGACCAAGAATAAAAAAGCCAAGGAGTTAAACGTACCGATCTTATCCGAAGAGGATTTTATACAAAAGTATTTAGGAGGAAGCAGTCATGCCAATTAAGACCCAAAGTGAATTGCCGGCAAAAGAAATATTGGAGAACGAGAATATATTTGTCATGGATGAAAACCGGGCAATGCATCAGGATATCCGGCCTCTGCAAGTCTGCATTTTAAATATCATGCCAGTAAAGCAGGATACGGAATTGCAGCTTTTGCGGGCACTCTCTAACAGCCCCTTACAGGTGGATGTGACTTTTTTGAATGTGAAAAGTCATACCTCATTAAATACCTCTGCAAACCACCTGAATAAATTTTATACCACTATAGATGAGATTCGGGACAGCAAGTTCGACGGTCTGATCATTACGGGAGCACCTGTAGAAGATATCAGTTTTGAAGAGGTGGACTACTGGGATGAGATTTGCAGTATTATGGAGTGGTCGAAGACCAATGTAACATCTACACTGCATATCTGCTGGGGGGCTCAGGCGGCTCTCTATTATCATTTTGGGATTCAAAAAAGACAGCTGCCGGAGAAACTTTTCGGCGTCTATCCCCACAAGGTATCCAACCGTAAGATCCCTTTGGTGAGAGGATTTGACGATATCTTTCTGGCGCCGCACAGCCGGCATACGGAAACGCCGGCGGCGGATATCCATGCCTGCAAAGAACTTACCGTTTTAGCGGAATCAGAGGAGGCCGGCGTGTATCTGGCCATTGCTCACGAGGGTAAGCAGATTTTTGTAAACGGACATCCGGAATATGACCGTTATACACTGCACAACGAGTATTACAGGGATTTAAATAAAGGACTGCCCATCCACATTCCCTATAATTATTATCCGGATGATAATCCGGAGAAAAAGCCTCTGTTGCAATGGCGTTCCCACAGTAACAATCTTTACAGTAATTGGTTGAATTATTATGTATACCAGGTGACACCTTACGATTTGTAGGATTTGATCGCAGCAATGTGGATCTGAGCCATGTCTGTATAGCGTTTTTAGAGAGGTTATCAATGGACAAAGGGAATAAGAAAAAAGGAATTCTTGTAATAGCGGCAGTGATTATGATTGCGGTTATAGCAGCTGTGCTGTTTTTGATAGCTCCACTGCAACATGCATCCAATGAAATTGCACCCGGAAAGTATACTGGCGTTCAAATTATAGAAGAAGAGGACGGAAGCTACACAGATATTACCATAGAGATTTCTGTTTATGAAAATACCCAGGTGGAGAACAGCCTGTATGTTACAATAGAGGAAAAGGTAAAAACCGAGCATAAAGATGGTTTTGATGTGCAGATTATGACCACATTTTCCAATGAGGCTGTTCTTTTGAAAGGAGAAACACCGGGAGTTTTACGGTTTTCCTTGTATCCGATCAGACTGCCTGCGGCAGGTATGAAACCTATGTATTTAGAAATCAAGCAGGACGGCAGTAAGAAGATTTTGTTCCGTTATGCGGATTCTGAGACTGCCCTTGAGCAAACGGAATACATACAGCTCATGCGGGGAGAGAGATATGCGGATTCCCCGGTGGAACTTCCGTTGTCAGTACCGTATATCCCGGTAGAAGATGTGTTGGTGGAAGGCAGCTCTAAGGGTATATCGGTGTCCCATACGGATGTATCGTACCCGTGGCTGATCTTCGGACTTCCCCTGCCGGATTATGAAGAGGCAGTGCTGTTGGGTGAGGAAAGAGTCATAGCGGATACATTGCCGGGTGCGGTAGAAGGTGTTTGGAAAATCGTAAGGATTTCCGGTGTGGATTATTATTATGAGGAATTTGAGGATCACCCTGCGTCTGAGGTAGTGTACTATGTTTTGGCGGAGAAAACAGCACCGCAGTTAGCCTGCGGGTTAAGGGTAGGCTTAAGCGAGGAGGAATGCCTGCAGCTTATGCCCGAACTGGTGAAGGAGGAAGACATTTCACCTTATTGGGAATTTAATGATGCTCTGTATCCTACGGGGTTTGCGAAGGAATTTGCTCCTGTTTATACGGCCCAAATTTTCTGCGGCTGTGGAGAAGGAGAAGAAGAACGGACACATGTTCCGGTAGGATTGTATGTGCTGATGCGGGACGGCAAAGTCGAAGCAATTACCGCCATAGGACCCACTGCAAATTGATGGCAGTATCAATAGCAAAATATAGAAAGGCAGGAAAATAGAAAAGATGAAAAAAACAGAAAGAAAAAGGAAATTATTAAAGAGATTTCTCCCCGCTTGGACGGTAATATTCAGCGCTTTATTGCTGGCAGGCTGCGGCGAGGACCCCACAGCACCTATTCAGAGGGAGGAAACCACGGCTGCCACAGGCAGGGAAACAGGACAGGAGAATAGGCAGGAAGAAACGAGTGAATCGGAAGAAACGGAAGGAGCGGTAGAATTGCTTTCCGGTACACACCATATCGAAATCCATATTCAAGATATGGGTGTCATTGCAGTAGAATTGGATGCGGACAGTGCGCCTATTACAGTAACCAATTTTGTGAATCTGGCACAGGACGGTTTTTATGACGGACTGACCTTTCATCGTGTGATAGAAGGCTTTATGATGCAGGGAGGCGATCCTTTGGGAACCGGTTTTGGGGGCTCGGAGGAGACGATTACAGGTGAGTTTTCCGCTAATAACATAGAAAATAACCTGTCCCATACCAGAGGCGCCATTTCTATGGCCCGCTCACAGGCTTATAACAGCGCCAGCTCCCAGTTCTTTATCGTACATCAGGATTCGACCTTTTTGGATGGACAGTACGCGGCCTTTGGCTATGTGACGGATGGAATGGATATTGTGGATGAAATCTGTGGAAATACTGCGGTTCAGGGTGAGAACGGAGCTGTGCAGATGGAGGACAGGGCCGTTATTGAGAAAATATTGGTCATTGATTAATGGCGAACCATAGGAAGGAAAGATGTGGTCATGAACATGGAAAATGATAAGAAATTTGCCCTTTTGATAGATGCGGACAATATTTCTCCCAAGTATATCGATATTATTCTGACGGAAACGGTGAATTATGGCATAGCCAGTATCCGCCGGATCTACGGTGACTGGACGAACAATGCCAAGCGTTCCTGGAAGGAATGCCTGTTGTTAAACTCCCTGACACCGGTGCAGCAGTTCTCCAACACCACGGGCAAGAATGCGTCGGATTCCGCTATGATCATTGACGCTATGGATATTCTCTACAGCAATCATGTGGACGGCTTTGTGATTGCTTCCTCCGACAGTGATTTTACCGCTTTGGCAAGGCGACTAAAGGAGGACGGCAAAATGGTGATCGGTATGGGGGAGAGCAAGACGCCCATGCCTTTTATCAAAGTCTGCGACCAGTTTAAGACCTTGGATGTATTATTTGAGAGCAAGAGTAACGAGGATAAGAATAAGGGAGAGAATGAGGATACTTCCGAGAAAAAAAGCGGAAACGGCACGACGGCAAAGAAAGGCGGGACGAAGAGTGCTGCCAAGACTGCGGCTGAAAAATCTTCCGATGCACAGCCCATCACCAGTCTTGCCACGATTAGGAAAGCAGTTATGGAGATTATCGACGAGCAGACGGAAGAAGGCGATTTCCTGCAGATGAGCAAGCTCTCCACATCCCTGCAGAAGCGCTATCCCGATTTTGACTACCGTGTTTATAAGTTTTCCAAATTCAGCCAGATGCTAAAATCCTTTTCCGATATCGAGCTGACCATGCGGGGAACGGAATGGGTAGTGGGTAAAAAAGGAGCGGAGACGGTCCCTGCAGATATCCAGCGCACGGTATTGGAAATGGTAGGGGAGAAGACAAAGAACGGCGAGTGGATGGCAGTGGGCAGCCTTTTAAACGGCATCAGACAGAAATATCCCAAATTCGATTATCATAACTACGGTTTTTCCCATTTTCATAAAATGTTAAAGTCTTTCCCCGGACTGGAATTTCAGCAGAAGAACAGTCAGGTCCGGAAAAAGCAATCATAAAAAATTCTCAGTAAAAGACGGCGTAAGAGTAGTACGGAAATGTACCTCTTACGCTTTTTATATTTTTGGGTTGACAAATATCCGCACAGGTGCTATGGTTAGTTACATAAGTAATGAACCAAATAACAAGACTGACAATAATCAGGTAAAAAATAAATTGTTAGAAGCAAGAAAGGAGGAAATGCTGTGCAAGAATTCCTGACACAGGAAAAATCCATCTATCTACAGATCAGCGAGTTATTGGAAAATGATATTCTGCGGGATATTTTGCTGGAAGAGGAGAGGGTACCCAGCACCAATGAGCTGGCAAAGCTCTATGTCATCAATCCGGCCACTGCCGCAAAGGGCATCAATATCCTCGTAGAGCGGGGGGTTTTATATAAAAAGAGGGGAATCGGCATGTTTGTGACCACGGGAGCTAAGGCTGCCATCCAAAAGCGGCGGAAGGAAGAATTCTTTGACAACTACGTGAAGACGCTTTTGGAAGAAGCGGAAAGTCTGGGTATTTCCAAAGAGGAGCTGATCGGCATGCTGCAAAATGCGAAATAGCGGTATATTTAAATGCATAAGAAATTGAAACCAAGGGAGGCATAAGTCATGGAAGAAAAATTGATCTGCAAAGATATTATGAAACAGTACGGAAAAGTAAAGGTTTTAGAGGATATCAATCTGGAGTTGGAAAAAGGCAAGATTTACGGGCTGATTGGCAGAAACGGTGCCGGTAAGACTACGCTTTTGTCTATTCTCTCGGCACAGAATCCTGCCACTGCGGGAAGCGTTACCTTAAATGGGGAGCCGGTCTGGGAGAACAGGGAAGCCCTTTCCCATATCTGCTTTTCCAGAGAGATCAATCCCTTAAGGGATAACGGGGGCGGGAAAGGATTGAAAGTAAAAGACTATCTGCGTGCGGCATCCATCTATATGCCGGGCTGGGATGCGGAAATGGCAAGTCGGCTGGTGGAGAAATTCGGTCTGGATACCCGCAAATCAGTTATGAAGCTTTCAAAAGGTATGCAGTCCATGATCACCATCATCATTGCGCTGGCCAGCAAGGCGGATTATACTTTTTTGGATGAACCGGTAGCAGGTTTGGATGTTGTGGTAAGAGAGCAGTTTTACCGCATTTTACTGGAGGAGTTTGCGGAGAGCGGACGTACCTTTATTGTTTCCACCCACATCATAGAAGAAGCAGCGGATCTGTTTGAAGAGGTGATCATCATAGACAAAGGAAAAATGCTGTTAAAAGAAAATGCACAGGAACTGGTGGAGAGAGCAGTATATATAAGCGGCAGAGAGGATGTTGTAGATGCTGCCGTGACAGATCTGCATTGTCTGCATACCGAAAAGATGGGCAGAAGCAAGGGCGCCACCCTGCTTTTGGAAAAGGGGCAGAGCATTGCCTCATCCGAGGAGATTACCGTGCAGCCGGTGAGTCTGCAGCGACTTTTTGTCAGTATGTGCGGGGAGGAGAACTGATATGAATAGCATTTACAGAAACCTGCGTTTTTGGGGAAGAAATTATGAATATATGTTGGGGTGGATCATAGTGGTGTTAGCCTGTATTCCGGTGATTTGCGGTCTGCTTGTAGGAAACCCGGGAGAGATATTTGCAGCCTTGACTGATACCGGATATGTAGCTATATATATTCCAATGTGGCTTATTTTAATAGGGATAAACGGAGCCGCTAATTATTTTCCTTTTAGCGTCAGCATGGGAAGCAGCAGAAGGGACAGCTTTATCGGTATGGTGATCATGATCCATGTGATCGCCTTGGAAATTTTATTGTTAATGGTTGTATTAGGGAGTTTGTCGGGTAGTTCCTCACCCAAACTGGTTTCGACAGTGGCTGCTTACCTGTTTTTAAGTCTGCTTGCAAATAATCTGCTCTGCGCTATTATGTTCCGGTTTGGAAGAAATGTTGCGGTTGGGGTTTACATGATGACACTTCTGACAGTGATCATAGGCGTTTTGGTTTATCATATGGTAAATGCGACGGTTGGGATAACAGGCTTTTTGAAAATTTTAGAAATACGTAAAATGCTTCCCTTACGGGCCTGGATTGTAATTGGAGTTATAACGGCAATCCTGTTAGATGCTTTTTCCATATGGCTGGAGTGGATGGGTGCAAGAAAAATAGAGGTCAGGGTATAGAGAGGGAGTGATCACATGAAAGAGATAAAAAAGACTTGGGATTTCTGCCTGGGCAATCTGTATTTTGAACTGTTTACGTCAGGGATTGCGGGGATATTAGGAACGAGCATCGCACTTTTCTTCGCAAAAGTCTTGGAAAAAACAAGCTTTGAGTCATTAGGTCCGATCATTACCCTGATTTTTTGGAGTATATGTATTTTTTTAACGGGCATTGTAGAGGCGCAAACGGTATTTTTCTTTATGATCTCCATGGGCAAAACCAGAAAATCTTTTCTGGTTTCCTACGGAGTGGTGCGGGTACTTCACCAACTGCTTGGTCTGGTATTGGTTTTGGCAGCAGCGTTATTGGAATGGATTTTAGCGACAGCAGCCGGTTTTTCACCGGTATGGGAAGTGACAGGATGGAAACTCTTTACTGATGGCGGGATGTTGGCACTGTTTGTCCTGGGATTTCCCATTGTACTATTGTTTTTAGGTGTTCTCTATATTAAATTTAAGGGCTGGGTTTTTATCGGTCTCTGGCTGCTTGCTATGTTAGGAAACTGTCTTGGGCGCTATTTCTTTGAAACGGGATATTATGCCGGAATGCTGGGATGGTTGATAATATGTTTTGATGAATTCCTGCAGTTAGCACCGATTTGGCATATTCTAAGCGCGTGTGTATGCGGTATTCTGTTAATTGGCTTATCCTGGCTGATGGTCAGAAAGCAGGCTAACGGATAAATATGTGATATCATTTTAGGGCATTAAAAAGCTCCCAAATTCAATTTCCTATATTATCAGGAAATGAAATTGGGAGCTGATTTTATATATGATTATTATGCTGTGATGCCATGATCGTCCACATTTTTAATGGCAGTGGAGAGCATCAGTTTGATACGGTTTAACTGATTGACTTCGCTGGCGCCGGGGTCGTAGTCGATGGCTACGATATTGGAAGCCGGATACTGCTTGCGCAGTTCCTTGATAACGCCCTTGCCCACCACATGGTTGGGCAGACAGCCGAAAGGCTGGCAGCAGACGATATTGGGTACGCCGCTGTGGATCAGTTCCACCATTTCACCGGTCAAAAACCAGCCTTCCCCGGTCTGGTTGCCGATGGATACGATGGGCTCCGCATATTTAACCAAATCTCTGATATGAGCGGGCGGCGTGAAATGCCGGCTCTTTTTAAGTTCTTTTGCAGCGGCGCCGCGCAGTTTTTCAATGGCCCAGATGCCAAGGGAGGAGATGCGGGCGGTCTTTTTGCTCATACCCAGTTCATCCGCTTTATATATCTGATTGTAAAAGCAGTAGAGCATGAAGTCGATGAGATCCGGCATAACGGCTTCGGCACCTTCCGCCTCCAAAAGCTCTACCAGATGATTGTTGCCGGCAGGAGAGAACTTCACCAAAATCTCGCCCACGATGCCGACTCTGGGCTTCTTTAAATCTTCTTTAATGGGAATCGCATCAAAATCCCTTACGATCTGGCGGCAGAGGCTGTTGAATTTAAAGAAATTCAGATGCTTGCCGGATACAAATTCCTGTACCACCTTCAGCCATTTTTGATGTACGGCATCCACGCTGCCGGGCACTTCCTCATAGGGGCGCATACGGTAGACGCAGCGCATGAAGATATCGCCGAAGACCGCACCGTAAGCCGCACGCATGATGAGGTTGGCATTTAAATGGAAACCGGGATTACTTTCAATACCGGCTAAATTCAAAGATATAACCGGAATCTGTGCCATGCCGGCTTTTTCCAAGGCCCTGCGGATAAAGCCGATATAGTTGGTAGCACGGCAGCCACCGCCGGTCTGACTCATGACGATGGCAGTGCGGTTGAGATCGTATTTACCGGAGAGCAGCGCTTCCATAAGCTGTCCTACCACCAAAAGGGAAGGATAGCAGGCGTCGTTATTGACATATTTCAGACCTACATCCACGGAGTGTTTATTGTCATTGCTCAACACTTCAAAATGATAGCCGCAGGCATTGAAAGCCGGCTCTAAAATTTCAAAGTGGATCGGAGACATCTGCGGGCAGAGGATAGTATAATTCCGCCGCATTTCCTCGGTAAAGCTGACCTTATGAATGGCGGAGGAGCGGATAATCCTCTGTTTGTTCTGTTTTTCCCTGACGCGCAGTGCTGATAACAAAGAACGGATACGGATGCGTGCAGCGCCAAGATTATTGACCTCATCAATCTTTAAGCAGGTATAGATCTTATCCGAACCGGAAAGGATATCGTTCACCTGATCCGTGGTAACGGCATCCAGTCCGCAGCCAAAGGAGTTTAACTGAATCAAATCCAAATTCTCCACTGTTTTCACATAGCTGGCAGCGGCATAGAGGCGGGAATGGTACATCCACTGGTCGGATACGATCAGGGGACGCTCCGGATTGCCCAAATGGGAAATAGCATCCTCGGTTAAGACTGCAATATCGTAGGAAGTGATCAGCTCGGGAATACCGTGGTTGATTTCCGGGTCCACATGGTAGGGACGTCCGGCCAGTACAATACCCCGCTTACCGGTTTCTTCCATCCACTTCAGGGTTTCTTCGCCCTTTTTACGGATATCCTCTCTTGCGGCGGCTTGTTCTTCCCATGCGGCGGCAACAGCGGCTTTGATATCCGCAGGAGACAGTTCTTTAAATTCCTTGATCAGAGCGGAAGCAATGGTATCCTGATTCTTAAAGGACATAAAGGGGTTACGGAAAACGACTTCACCCCGCCCGATTTCTTCCACATTGTTTTTGATATTTTCCGAATAAGAGGTAACAATGGGACAGTTGTAATGATTATTTGATCCCTCCACCTCGTCTCGCTCATAAAAGAGGGCGGGATAGAAGATAAAGGGTACATTCTGCTTAATCAGCCAGGTAACATGTCCGTGGGCCAGTTTGGCCGGATAGCACTCGGATTCGCTGGGAATGGATTCAATGCCCAGCTCGTAAATCTTCCGGTTGGAAGCGGGAGACAGCACTACCTGATATCCCAGCTTGGTAAAGAAAGTGAACCAGAAGGGATAGTTTTCGTACATATTTAAGACTCTGGGAATGCCAACAGGACCTCTGGGCGCTTTGTCCGGATCAAGGGGCTCGTAGGAAAAGAGTCTTTTTAATTTGTAATCGAATAAATTCGGTACATGGTTCTCATTTTTGGATTTGCCCAGTCCGCGCTCACAGCGGTTACCGGAAATATATTGGCGGCCGCCGGAGAATTTGTTAATGGTGAGACGGCAGCTGTTGGTACAGCCCTTGCATTTTGCCATGCTGGTATCAAACTGCAGTTCGCAGATTTTCTGAAAAGAGAGCATGGTGGTCTCATAGCCCTCTTCAAAGCGTTCTCTGGCAATGAGGGCAGCGCCGAAAGCGCCCATGATACCGGCAATATCGGGGCGGGTCGCTTCACAGTCTGCAATTTTTTCAAAACTGCGCAGTACAGCGTCATTATAGAAAGTTCCGCCCTGTACCACGATATTTCTGCCTAACTCCGAAGCATCGGAAACCTTAATAACTTTAAATAAAGCATTCTTGATAACGGAGTAAGCCAGTCCGGCGGAAATATCCGCAACGGAAGCCCCTTCCTTCTGAGCCTGCTTTACCTTGGAATTCATGAATACGGTACAGCGGGTACCCAAGTCAATGGGATGCTCTGCAAAAAGAGCGGCATCAGCAAAGTCCTGCACAGAATAGTTTAAAGATTTTGCGAAGGTCTCGATAAAGGAACCGCAGCCGGAGGAGCAGGCTTCGTTTAACTGTACGCTGTCCACGGTATTGTTTTTGATTTTAATACACTTCATGTCCTGTCCGCCGATGTCTAAAATACAGTCCACGGAAGGGTCGAAGAAAGCAGCTGCGTAGTAGTGGGCCACGGTTTCCACTTCGCCGTCGTCCAAAAGAAAAGCGGCTTTCATCAACGCTTCACCGTAGCCGGTGGAACAGGAGCGTACGATCTTAACTCCTTTCGGAAGCAGGGAGTAAATCTCTTTTATGGAACGGATGGCTGTCTTTAATGGGCTGCCGTCATTATTGCTGTAAAAAGAGTAGAGTAAGGAACCGTCTTCTGCCACCAGAGCAATCTTAGTGGTGGTGGAACCGGCATCAATACCCAGATAGGCATTGCCCTGATAGGTTGAAAGCTCTGAAGTGCCCACATGATGCTTAGCGTGGCGCTCCTTAAAAGCTTCGTAAGCAGCCTCGTTTTCAAACAGAGGCTCCATACGCTCTACTTCAAATTCCATCTTGATCTCAGAGGAAAGCTTGCCCACCATTTCTTCCATCGTGTAGGAAATTTCCTCTTTTGCATTCAATGCGGAACCGATCGCGGCAAAAAGATGGGAGTTATCCGTATCTATGATATGTTCCTCATCCAGTTTCAGGGTGCGGATAAAGGCAGCCTTTAATTCCGAAAGAAAGTGCAGGGGACCTCCCAGGAAGGCAACATGTCCTCTGATGGGTTTGCCGCAGGCTAAGCCGCTGATGGTCTGATTCACCACTGCCTGAAAAATGGAAGCGGACAGATCCTCCTTGGTAGCCCCCTCATTGATAAGGGGTTGGATATCCGTCTTGGCAAATACGCCGCAACGTGCCGCAATGGTGTATAGGGAGTGGTAATTCTTGGCATACTCATTAAGACCGGAGGCATCCGTCTGAATCAGGGAAGCCATCTGGTCAATAAAGGAGCCTGTACCGCCGGCACAGATGCCGTTCATACGCTGCTCTACATTACCGCCTTCAAAATAGATGATTTTAGCGTCTTCGCCGCCAAGCTCAATGGCAACATCCGTCTGAGGCGCCAGCTCTTTTAAGGAAGTGGCTACAGCAATTACTTCCTGTGTAAAAGGAACCTGCAAATGGTTAGCCAGAGTCAGGCCGCCGGAGCCGGTGATCATGGGATGCACCGTCAGGTTACCCAGCTGCCCATAGGCCTTATTCAGCAGGGAAGAAAGAGTTTCCCTGATGTTGGCAAAATGCCTTTCGTAGTCGGAGAACAATATATGATGCTGCTCATCCAGGATGGCGATCTTGACTGTAGTAGAGCCAATATCGATACCGAGAGTATAAGTCATGCAAATCAAATCCTTTTCATGATAATTAAGTAAACTCACACATTCCACATTATACGACAGGATTTTACAAAATGCAACGAAGAAGACTTTGAATATTTCTGGGAGAATTGAAAAATATTTCTAAAGTTTATTAAAATTTACAGGAAATGGATGGGATTTGGTTTACTTTGGAAATTAGGAATGTTAGAATATATGCAACTATTGATTTTCAAATGACAGCTACTTTATTTTGGAATCGGAGGACTGAGACGGCCCATGAGTAAGTTTGAAAGAAGATTTGAAAAATACGCCATCCGTAACTTAACAACTCTCTTGATCGCCTGTTATGCGGTGGGATATATTATCCAGCTTATCAACAGCGATTTCCTATTTTATCTGACCTTGGATCCTTGGCAGATATTGCATGGGCAGATTTGGAGACTTTTTACGTGGATCGTAGTACCGCCTTCCGTAGGCAATCTTTTTACGACTCTGATCATGTTATATTTCTACTGGTCCATCGGAACTACGTTAGAACATACCTGGGGCACCTATCGGTATAATGTTTATCTTTTTGCGGGCTTTTTGTTTACCATACTGGGCAGCTTTCTGGCAATGGGACTGGGCTTTTTGATCTACGGAAATGTTCTTGATTTAAGTACGCCCGAGTCCTGTGCGGCCCTGTTTAGAGTGGGGTCCCTGTTTTTCAGCACGGGTTATGTGAATACTTCTATTTTCTTGGCATTTGCGGCTACCTTCCCGGATGTACAGGTGCTGTTGATGTTCTTGATTCCCATCAAAGTAAAATGGATGGGATTGGTGTACGGTATTATCGTGCTGTGGGAGTTTATTCAGGGTGCGGCTACAAATGCCATGACATCCGTGGGAAATGTATTCCGCCTGGATATCAGCCTGTTTCCCAGAGTGGCAATATTGGCGTCTTTGCTTAATTTCTTTGTTTTTTTCTTTACCTCCCGTAAGGGAATTTTGCGCAGTCCCAAGCAGATCAAAAGACAGCAGGAATTTAAGAGAGAGGTACGTAGGAATACAGGTGCAGTTACCCGCCATAAATGTGCTATATGCGGTAGGACGGAGGAAACCCATCCGGATTTGGAGTTTCGGTTTTGCTCCAAATGCAACGGCAATTATGAGTACTGTCAGGACCACCTGTTCACCCATACCCATATAGTGTGAAAATGAATTTTCACACGGAAATTTGTGCCTTCGGCCCAAAGTTTCCAGACTATAGAAAGGGATATTATCTGATATGGAAAGAGAACTTTTATTTGCCGATAAACTGCAGGAACTAAGGGGTACGGCGAAAGCGCAGGGGAATCTGGTGACAGAGGCCCAGGTGGAAGAGGCTTTTTTAGAATTTGGACTTAAGAAAGAGCAGCTTGAGCTGGTTTATGATTATTTAAAGAAACATAAGATCGGTATCGGTACACCCGTGGATACGGAAGAGTATCTTACCGGAGAAGAAAAGAACTACCTACAATTGTATTTAAATGAACTAAAGGAACTGCCAGCCTGCAGCGAGGGAGAAAAGGAAGCGGTCATTCTCTCTGCCATGGCCGGGGAGATGAGTGCGCAGGAGAAATTGTTGACTTTGTATCTGCCTCAGGTGGTGGATATTGCCAAGCTCTATGCGGGGCAGGGTGTCTATTTGGAAGATTTGATCGGAGAAGGTAATGTGGCGGCAGCCATGGGTGTCAAACTTTTAGGCGCTTTAGAAAATACTTCCGAAGCTGAGGGCGCGCTGACGAAAATGGTGATGGATGCCATGGAAGAGTATATTGCGCTCAATGCCGAAGAGGGAAAGAAAAACAGACAGATTCTGGATAAAGTGAACAAAGTAGCAAAAGAAGCCCAAAAACTGGCCGGTGAATACGGAAGAAAGGTAACTGCAGAGGAACTTGCCAAGGAGAGTACTCTGTCTTTAAAAGCCATACAGGAAGCCATGCGTATCAGCGGAAATAAAATTGAGGATTTGGAGTAATGATAAATATGACAGAATACGAAAAGAACCGGGATTATAAATACATTATGCAGGAATTGTCCACACTCTATATCGGAGCTAAATATACATATGAGGAACTGATAGCGGAGGAAGAGGTTCCTTTTAAGGTTAAAAAAATGATCAATACCTATGTAAAGCCCGAACTGGAAGGAGAAGATCTTTCCATAGAAAGTCATTTTTACTATATGGACGGAAGCGGTTTTGCCTATCAGACTTTTCTGCAGTTAAAAACAAAAGTCCGGTTCAGTATTTTAGAGAAAAAAGGGAAGAAGCAGGAAGCTTCCTATGTGACGAAGGTAATGAAACTGCAGGACTTTATTAAAATGACACCGCAGGAAAAAGAAGATAAGGGTGTGTTGATTCAGGAAATCGGAATGTCTAAGCTGGCAATGATGATGCTGTAGTCAGCCGCATGATACAATCGAAAAACAGTGTGGAAAAGAGGAGAATATGAGAGTAGAAGATTTAAACAGCTATGAAGTGATTGAGAAAAGAAGTATTGCGGATTTACAGTCAGAGAGCTATCTGCTGCGCCACAAGAAAACAGGAGCAAGGGTAGCTCTGCTTTCCAACAAAGACGAGAATAAAGTATTTTATATCGGGTTTCGTACTACCCCGTCGGACAGTACCGGAGTAGCCCATATTTTGGAGCATTCCGTATTATGCGGATCAGATCGCTTTCCGGTAAAGGATCCCTTTATTGAACTGGCAAAGGGATCCCTAAATACCTTCTTAAATGCCATGACATTTCCGGACAAGACGCTGTATCCGGTAGCCAGCTGCAATGACAAGGATTTCCGTAACCTGATGCATGTTTACCTGGATGCGGTATTTCATCCCAATATTTACAAAGAAGAAAAGATATTCAGACAGGAGGGCTGGCACTATGAGCTGCATGAGCCTGATGGTGAGCTGAAGTTAAACGGCGTTGTTTACAATGAAATGAAAGGCGCATATTCTTCACCGGATGATGTGTTTGAGCGGGAACTGATGAATTCCTTGTATCCGGATACCACCTACGGCTACGAGTCGGGAGGTGCCCCGGAGGCCATTCCCGAGCTGAGCTATGAGGATTTTTTGGAATTCCACAAGAAATATTATCATCCCTCCAACAGCTATATCTATTTATACGGTGATATGGATATGGCAGAGCAGTTAGATTTTATTGACAGGGAATATCTATCCGCCTATGAGGAAAGAAAAGTGGATTCTCAAGTGGAGCGTCAGCCGGCCTTTGAGAAGGTGAACAGGGTAGTGAAGGAATATCCTATCGGAGAGGATGAGGATGGAAGCGAAAAAGCTTATCTTTCGTATAATATGTCTATTGGAGATACGTTGGATAAGGAGTTGTATATCGCATTCCAGATTTTGGATTATGCACTCTGTTCCGCACCAGGCGCACCTTTAAAGCAGACTTTGACGGACTTAGGGATAGGCACAGATATTTACAGTCACTATGAGAACGGTATCATGCAGCCTTATTTTAGCATTGTTTCCCAGAACGCTGCACCGGAAAAGGAGCAGGAGTTTTTAGATACCATAAAAGAGGTGCTGGGGCGGATCGTCAAAGAAGGCTTTGATAAGAAAGCGCTCTTGGCAGCACTAAACTATTATGAGTTCAAATACAGAGAAGCGGATTTCGGTTCTTATCCCAAAGGATTGATGTATGGATTGCAGATCATGGACAGCTGGCTTTACGATGACACCAAGCCGTTTATCCATGTGGAAGCCAATGCTACTTATGCTGCTTTAAGAGCAAAGGTGGACAGTGGATACTTTGAGGATTTGGTTGGAAAATATCTTTTACAGAATCCACACAGTTCTATTGTGATTCTGCTGCCCAAGAAAGGCTTAACGGAGAAAAAGGACAGGGAACTGGCGGAAAAGCTGGCTGTTTATAAGGCCTCCCTGAGCAAAGAGCAGCTGCAAACGCTGGTGGAAGAGACGGATGCCCTGGCTGAGTATCAGGATGCACCGGATGCACCGCAGGATCTGGCAAGAATCCCTTTGCTCTCCAGAGAAGATATGAAGAAGGAAGCGGCAGGCTTTGTCAATGAACTACGCATGATTGATGATACTAAATTCCTCTATCATGATCTATATACCAACGGTATCGGTTATCTGCGTTTGATCTTTAAACTGGATGGTATACCGAAGGAACTGTTTTCCTATGTGGGTGTTCTAAAAGGTGTGTTAGGACTGCTTAATACAGAGCGGTTTGGTTACGGGCAGCTTTATAATGAGATCAATATTCTTACCGGCGGCATGGACGCGGTAACAAATACTTACGGAAGCTATCGGGATCCGAATAAATGTACGGTTACGCTGGAACTAAAGGTAAAGGCTTTGGAAGACAACTTTGAAAAAGCCGTTGCGCTGATGCAGGAGATCATTCTGACTTCCGATTTCACCGATAAAAAGCGATTGAAGGAGATTATAGCGGAAGGGAAATCCCGTATGCAGAGTCAGATGACTTCCGCGGCCCATGGTATAGCAGCCAACAGAGCGCTTTCCTGCACCTCCGTACCCGCAGCCGTCAATGAAAAGCTTTCCGGCGTAGATTTTTACAGGTTGATAGAAAAGCTGGATGACGAGTTTGAGAATCGGGCAGAGGAATTGTGTGACGGTCTGAAAAAGCTGGCGTCCATGATTTTTAGGGCGGAAAATCTGATGGTAGACCTTACGGGAAGCAATGAGCTGGCGGGTAAACTGCCGGACATGATCAGAAGTTTACGCGGTGCACTGTACACCGAGGCGGTGGAGAAAGGCAGCTTTGTACCTGATTTAAATGATAAAAAGGAGGGTTACAAGACTCCCGGGCAGGTACAGTATGTCTGCAGAGCAGGCAATTTCCGCCATAAGGGTCTTCCGTATACAGGTGTTTTGAAAGCATTAAAGGTGATGATGGGCTATGATTATCTGTGGAATCAGGTACGTGTCCACGGGGGAGCTTACGGCTGCATGTGCGCTTTCGGGAAGTCAGGGGACTGTTATTTTGTATCCTACAGGGATCCCAATTTGGAAAATACTGTAGAGGTGTACGAAAAAGCCGCAGCCTATATCGAAGACTTTGAAGCGGACGAGCGAACTTTGACACAGTTCATTATCGGTGCGGTGAGTGAACTGGATATGCCCATGAATCCGGCCGCAAAAGGATTGTATTCTTTAAGCGGTTATATGACGGAGCTGACTAATGAGGATATGCAGAAGGAAAGGGATGAATTGCTGGCTGTTACGGCAGAAGATATACGGCATATGGCGAACTATATCAGAGCCTTCATGGAGGAAGGCTGCCTGTGCGTTGTAGGAAATGCGGAAAAAATAAAGGCCGCCGAAGGAATGTTTGATAAAGTGGAAAACCTGATATCATAAACATGGACCAAAGAATAACAGAATTACCATAGAAAACGATAAATCAAACGTATCTAGAAAAAAGGGAGGATAAAACTATGAAAGGACTATGGAAAAAAGTATGGATCTGTGGTATGTGTATGACACTTTTACTGACCGGCTGCGGAGGTAGCGGTGGCAGCTATTCGTCGTTGCAGTATGAGTCTAACGGCGGAGCTTATTATGCTGATTTAGGCGGTTATGACAGTGCGGAAATCTATGATTCGGCTGCTACGGAAAGTAACACTGCCTCCGGAACACAGAATGTCCGAGAAGGAAGAAAGCTGATACGGACGGTTCGTTTGGAAGTGGAAACCCTGGAGTTTGACGAATTGTTGGCTTATGTACAGAATAAAACTGCCGAATTGGGTGGTTATATTGAGAGTATGAATGTCTACAATGGAAACGGCTATACCACTTATTACGGAAACGGCTACAGGCAGGATAGAAATGCCAGTCTGACACTGCGGATTCCCAAGGACAATCTGGATGGCTTTTTAACGGAGGTGGACGATCGGGGCAATGTGATCAGCCGGTCTGAACAGGAAGTTGATGTGACGCTGGATTATGTGGATTTGGACAGCCACAAGCAGGTGCTGCTTGCAGAGCAGGAAAGGCTCTTATCTATGATGGAGAAGGCCGAGACTATTGATGATCTTATTACGCTGGAATCCAGGCTTTCCGATATCCGTTATCAGATTGAAAGCATGGAAAGCCGCTTGCGGACCTATGATAACCAAATTGAGTACAGTACAGTATATTTATACCTCAATGAGGTTGTGGAACTGACACCTATCGTGGTAGAGGAAAAGAGCGCCTGGGAACGTATGGGTGATGGCTTTATGGAAAGTCTGAAAAATATCGGCATAGGCCTGCGGGAGTTTGGTATCGGCTTTGTGATCAACATTCCTTATCTGCTTCTTATGCTTATAATCGTCGGCTTTATTATCTGGCTGATCCTGTTCATTGTGAAAAAGAGTAACAGCAGTCAGCAGAAGAAGCTGGCGGCCCAGAGGGAACTGGTACAGAAACAGCAGGAGGAGTATGCAAGGCGACAGGCGGAATTAAAGCAGCAGCAAGCAAAACAGCAGGTAGGACAGCCGCAGCAACAGCCTGTACAACAGCCCGGCGGTCAGCCCGGACAGCAGCAATAGGTCTGATTACCAAAAGAGGAACGAAATAAATTATGAGTGAGAACCAAGCATTCAAATCGGGCTTTGCAACATTGATCGGTCGTCCAAATGTGGGAAAGTCCACATTGATGAACTGCCTGATAGGACAGAAGATTGCCATTACTTCTAACAAGCCGCAGACCACCCGCAACAGAATACAGACGGTCTATACTTGTGAAGATGGGCAGATCGTATTTTTAGATACGCCGGGTATCCACAAAGCCAAGAACAAACTGGGAAATTATATGGTGAATGTGGCGGAAAAAACCTTAAATGAAGTCGATGTCATTCTGTGGCTGGTAGAGCCTTCCAATTTTATCGGTGCAGGGGAACAGCATATTATTGAACAGTTAAAGAAGACGAAGACACCGGTGATTTTAGTCATCAATAAGATTGATACCGTAAAAAGGGAACAGCTTTTGGGCTATATCGATACCTACAGAAAGGCATTCGATTTCTCAGAGGTTGTGCCGGTTTCTGCCATAAAGGGGGACAATACCGATGAATTGCTAAAATGCATTTTCCGGTATTTACCCTATGGTCCGGCTTTTTATGACGAGGATACGGTAACTGACCAGCCTATGCGCCAGATCGTGGCCGAGCTGATCAGGGAAAAGGCGCTGCGGCTGTTGGAGGAAGAAATTCCCCACGGTGTAGCCGTCAGCATAGAAAGCATGAAGTTTAAGAAACATATTGTGGATGTTGAGGCCACGATCGTGTGCGAAAAGGACTCCCACAAAGGCATCATTATCGGCAAGGGTGGCAGCATGTTAAAAAGAATCGGTTCCCAGGCCCGGCCGGAAATAGAGGATTTATTGGAAAAACAGGTAAATCTCCAGCTTTGGGTCAAGGTAAAGAAGGATTGGCGGGATAGTGATTTCCTGTTAAAAAACTTTGGGTATAATGAAAAAGATACCCGCAAGTAACGCATAGAAAATGAAAATCAGCGAACCCTAATGTAGTACGAGTAAGCACAAAAAGGGGGCGCATGATGAACATTGTGAACAATGAAGATTACTGGAAGCAGTTTATGGCAAGCGGAAAAGTGGAGGATTATTTAAGCTATTCTCGCCATACTGCGGATAAAGAAGCTGCCCCTAAGGAGGAAGCAGGCCTTAGCGGGCGGGAGAGATATGGAGAATACCCATATGCAGGATTTTATAATGGTGACAGGAATGGTGATAAGCCAAATTCCTGTAGGTGAGTATGACAGGCGGGTATGTATATTGACGAAAGAAAAAGGGAAGATTTCTGCTTTTGCGAAAGGAGCAAGACGGCCGGGCAGCCGTTTTATGGCAGCAACCAACCCTTTTTCTTTTGGACAGTTCAAGCTGTATGAGGGAAGAAACTCCTACAATATGGCGGAGGCGGCTATCAGTCAATATTTTGAAGAACTCAGAACGGATTACATAGGGGCCTACTACGGCATGTATTTTTTGGAGGTGGCAGACTATTACACCAGGGAAAACAATGACGAGAAGGAGATGTTAAAACTTTTGTATCAATCATTGCGGGCACTGGCTCATCCCACCTTCCCCAATGTTTTGGTAAAATGTATTTATGAGCTAAAAACACTGCAGGTAAACGGAGAATATCCCGGCGTGCCGGAGGGGGAATGGCAGGAGTCCACGCTCTATGCACTTCAGTTTATAGCAGGCTCTCCTGTGGAGAAACTCTATACCTTTACTGTCAAAGAAGAAGTGTTGACCGAATTGCAGAATATTTCGGAGAAATATAGAAAGCGGTTTATGGATAGGCATTTTAAAAGTCTGGAAATATTAGAAACTCTGTGTTGAAAAAACATAGTAAGTTCGTTATAATATAGTTTAATGTTTGTAAGCAGTATATGATGACAATGTCATGGCGCAGTAGATGTGCCGGGTATGGAAAGGGATTGTATGCAGAAAACAAGATATGCTCTCATAGGAGCTCTTCTGATTTATACTGCAGGAGTTTTCTGTCTTGCAGGCTGCGGTGAAACAATGGAAACCGCAGAGGTGACGAGCCTGATGATAGAAAAGAACGGAATCGTCACAAGTAATATAGTAGAGGATTTTGGAAAAGATTTTTATTCGATTGATACTCTGAAAGCTATGATGCAGGAAGAGATTAACAGCTACAATGCTTCCCACCCCGCGGCAATGAGTCTGCAGACTGTGGAGCTCTCCGAAGAGATAGAAGGAGGCGTACTGGTAAGACTGCAGTATGCATCCTGCGCAGATTACGCAGAGTTTAACGATGAGGAGTTGTTTTACGGTACGCCCAGTGAAGCACAGGCCGCAGGATATAGTTTGAATGCAGAATTTGTGGATACTGACGGGAATGCTGCGAATATAGGAGAGACCGAGATACTGGCGATCAAGGACGCGAAGATTCTCATAATCAGGCAGAGTGCGCAGGTGTCCAAGGTTTTCTTACCGGGCAAGGTATTGTATATGAGTACGGGAACCGTGCTGGCGGGCAGTAAAGTAGTGGAATTGCCGGGACCCGAAGAAGAAGGCAATATTATGTGGCAGGGTGAACTCACCTATGTCATTACAAAATAGAAGGAGAAAGTATTATGGAAAAGACTATGGAGAAAATTGTAGCACTGGCAAAAGCGAGGGGCTTTGTATATCCCGGTTCGGAGATTTACGGCGGACTGGCAAACACCTGGGATTACGGTAATCTGGGTGTGGAACTGAAGAATAATGTAAAAAAGGCCTGGTGGCAGAAGTTTATTATGGAAAATTCCTATAATGTAGGTGTGGACTGTGCCATATTAATGAATCCCCAGACTTGGGTAGCCAGCGGGCATTTAGGTGGCTTTTCCGATCCTCTGATGGACTGTAAGGAATGCCATGAGCGTTTCCGTGCAGATAAGTTGATAGAGGATTTTTGTGCAGAAAAGGCTATTAAGTTAGAAGAGAGCGTGGATGCTTGGAGTCAGGAGAAGATGAAGGCCTTTGTAGAGGAGCATCAGATTCCCTGTCCTACCTGTGGCAAGCATAATTTTACCGATATCAGACAGTTCAACCTAATGTTCAAGACCTTTCAGGGTGTGACGGAGGACGCTAAGAATACCGTATATTTAAGACCAGAGACAGCGCAGGGTATCTTTGTCAATTTCAAGAATGTGCAGAGAACTTCCCGTAAAAAGATTCCTTTCGGTATCGGCCAGATCGGAAAGTCCTTCCGTAACGAGATCACACCGGGTAACTTTACTTTCCGTACCAGAGAATTCGAGCAGATGGAACTGGAATTCTTCTGTGAGCCGGACACCGATCTGGAGTGGTTTGATTATTGGAGAAGCTTCTGCATTAATTGGCTGAAATCCCTTGGCATGAAAGAAGAAGAGATGCGTGTCAGGGACCATGAGAAAGAGGAACTCTCTTTCTACAGTAAGGCCACCACGGATATAGAGTTCTTGTTCCCCTTCGGCTGGGGCGAACTGTGGGGTATTGCTGACAGAACCGATTATGATCTGACCCAGCATCAGAATACTTCCGGTCAGGACATGACCTATTTTGATGATACAAAGAATGAAAAATACATACCTTACGTAATTGAACCCTCCTTAGGTGCAGACCGTGTTGTGCTTGCTTTCTTGTGCGCCGCATATGACGAGGAGGAACTGGAAGGCGGAGATATGCGTACCGTACTGCATTTCCATCCCGCACTGGCACCGGTGAAGATTGGCGTTTTGCCACTTTCCAAGAAACTGAATGAGGGCGCGGAGGAGATTTTTGCGAAGCTTTCCAAGAAGTATAACTGCGAGTTTGATGACAGGGGAGCTATCGGTAAGAGATATCGTCGTCAGGATGAAATCGGTACGCCTTTCTGCATCACCTATGATTTTGATTCCGAAACAGACGGTTGCGTAACAGTTCGTTTTCGTGATTCTATGGAGCAGGAGAGAGTGGCTATTGCCGATTTAGAGGCTTACTTTGCGGATAAATTTGAGTTTTAATAAAAGGTTATTGTATTTTGGAGGATAAAGCCATGAAACCTTACGGCGTAAATGAACTGAGAAGAATGTACCTTGATTTTTTTGAAAGCAAGGATCATTTAAAGATGAAAAGTTTTTCCTTGGTGCCCCACAATGACAACAGTCTGTTGATCATCAACTCCGGTATGGCACCTTTAAAGCCATATTTTACAGGGCAGGAAATTCCGCCCAGAAAGAGAGTGACAACCTGCCAGAAATGTGTTCGTACAGGCGATATTGAGAATGTGGGTAAGACTGCGAGACATCTTACTTTCTTTGAAATGCTGGGAAACTTCTCTTTCGGAGATTATTTTAAGCATGAGGCCATTGCCTGGAGCTGGGAATTTCTGACCGAAGTAATCGGTATGGATCCGGAAAGACTCTATCCTTCCATTTACAGTGAAGATGATGAGGCTTACGATATCTGGACCAAGGAAATCGGCGTACCCGGAGAAAAGATTACCCGGTTCTACAGGGATGAGAACGGTAAATGTGATAATTTCTGGGAGCATGGCGCAGGCCCCTGCGGTCCCTGTTCCGAAATTTATTATGACAGAGGAATCAAGTACGGCTGCGGTAAGCCCGATTGCAAGGTGGGCTGCGACTGTGATCGTTTTATGGAAGTATGGAACAATGTCTTTACTCAGTTCGATAACGACGGTCACGGAAATTATACCGAACTGGCACAGAAGAATATTGATACCGGTATGGGTCTGGAAAGACTGGCAGTAGTGGTACAGGATGTGGATTCCGTATTTGATGTAGACACCATGAAAGCCATCCGTGACAGAATCTGTGCTATTGCAGGTGTGGAATATCAGAAGGAGGAGGCTGTGGATGTATCCGTCCGTCTGATCACGGACCATATCCGTTCCACCACCTTTATGATAAGCGACGGTATCATGCCCAGCAATGAGGGACGTGGCTATGTGCTGCGCAGGCTGATCCGCCGTGCCGCAAGACATGGCAGGCTCCTTGGTATTAAAGACAAGTTTATGGCGAACTTAAGTGAGACCGTGATAGGTGAATGCAAGGACGGCTATCCGGAGTTAGAGGAAAAGAAGGCCTTTATTTTAAATGTACTGACTCAGGAAGAGGATAAATTTGACAAGACCATCGATCAGGGGCTGGCTATTTTAGCCGAGATGGAGGAGCAGATGGAAAAAGAGGGCTCTAAAGTGCTCTCCGGTCAGGATGCATTCAAGCTCTATGACACCTACGGCTTCCCCATTGACCTGACGGAAGAGATTTTGCAGGAAAAAGGACTTTCGCTTGATAATGAGGGATTTACTGCCTGCATGCAGGAGCAGAAAGAAAAGGCTCGCAAAGCTCGCAAGGTTACCAATTACATGGGTGCGGACGTGACCGTATATGAATCCATTTCTACCGATATTACCACGACCTTTGTAGGCTATGACAGACTGGTACATGAGTCCGTTATCAGCGCACTGACTACGGAAAGCGAGCTGGCAGAGGCACTGACGGACGGTGAAGTGGGAACCATTATTGTGGAGGAGACTCCTTTTTATGCCACCATGGGTGGCCAGAATGCCGACACGGGTGTCATAACCACGGCGGACGGAGAATTCACTGTGGAAGATACCGTAAAACTGGTAGGTAACAAGACCGGGCATATCGGCCGGGTAACGAAGGGTATGTTCAAGGTTGGAGATAAGGTTACACTTTCCGTAAATGCAGGTAACAGAAGCGATACCTGTAAGAACCACAGTGCGACCCACCTGCTGCAGAAGGCCCTTCGCGAGGTGCTGGGAACTCATGTAGAACAGGCAGGTTCTTATGTGGACGGAGAAAGACTGAGATTTGACTTCAGCCACTTTACCGCTATGACAAAAGAAGAAATTGAAAAGGTTGAGCGGATTGTCAATGAGCAGATTGCAAATGCCCTGCCGGTTAAAACCGAGGTCATGAGTATAGAGGATGCCAAGAAAACAGGTGCTATGGCTCTTTTTGGTGAGAAATACGGTGAAAAGGTACGTGTTGTCTCTATGGGAGACTTTTCCACGGAGCTGTGTGGCGGTACCCATGTTTCCAATACCGGTGTGATCTCCATATTTAAGATCATATCCGAAAGCGGCGTAGCTGCAGGTGTCCGCAGAATCGAGGCCCTGACCGGTAACGGCGTACTGGCTTATTATAAGCAGTTGGAAGAAACACTGGAAGTGGCAGCAAAGGTGATAAAAGCAACACCGGCTTCCTTAGTTGAAAAATGTGAGCATCTGACCGCAGAGATTAAGAGCCTGCAGAGTGAGAATGAATCTTTAAAGTCCAAAGCAGCCAAGGAAGCTTTGGGGGATGTAATGGATCAGGTCAAGGAAGTAAAAGGCTTAAAACTTCTGGCAGCAAACGTTGAGAATGTAGATATGAACGGTCTGCGTGATCTGGGCGATTCCTTAAAGGAGAAGTTGGGAGACGGCGTTGTTGTGCTGCTTTCCGAAAAAGACGGCAAGGTCAGCATGGTAGCTATGGCAACCGATGGCGCAGTGGCAAAGGGCGCTCATGCGGGTAATCTGATCAAAGGCATTGCGGCTTTAGTCGGCGGCGGTGGCGGCGGCAGACCTAACATGGCACAGGCAGGCGGCAAGGATCCCGCAGGCATTCCCGCTGCAGTAGCAGAAGCAGAGAAAGTTCTGGCAGGGATGCTGTAAAATAATTTAGAGCATAAAAAGAGGGCGTTTCCTCAAGTCATTAAGACTTTTGGAACGCCCTTTTTTGCAACAGATCTTTACATGTTTCCCAGTCGGTATTTATAAATGTGTCACGGTAGAGTCTGATGACAGTTTTATTACCGGCTATCAGCCAGATTTTATTTTGCTTTTCCCGTATTTCCACAATATCGGAATAGGCATATCCGGCAGTCATCTTTCCTTCGGAAAGTTCGATGCCATCCTCGTTAAATGTAATGGTACGCACCCAGTTTTCCTCACCGTAGGTGGTTGCCAGTCTGCGGTACTGTACTCTCGCAACGACCAGATTTCTTAAAAAGGCGCGGTATAAACAGAAAAGGAAAAACAGGGTATAGATTATGGAAATATACCGCAATAAAAAATATGCCATTAGAATCATCAGCGCAAGCAGACACCATACACACATCATTACCAGCCTGAAACCTTTTATATTATTTTCCCAGGCCCAGGAGCGGAAAATTTTTCGAGTGACTCGATATTGATTTACCATATTAAAGATTCCTTTCCTATGTCCGAACGGTGGTTCGCCGTATTTGCATTCAGTATAGCAAAAACCATTGCAGGATGCAAATTCCACATTTCGGTAAAAAAATAGTTGACGACAGTTGTTTTTATGATATAATGTAAACTGTGCATGTGGGTGGAGATACTTTGCCCTCGTACATAATTAACCCATATCAGTCGAGTTGCTTGAAGGGACTGAAGGGAGGTCAGGTGTAGTCGTGTCAAACGTAATCGTAAAAGAAAACGAAACTTTAGACAGTGCTTTACGTCGTTTCAAGAGAAGTTGCGCGAAAGCGGGTATCCAGCAGGAAATCCGTAAGAGAGAGCACTACGAGAAACCCAGCGTACGTCGTAAAAAGAAATCCGAAGCGGCTAGAAAACGCAAATACAACTAATCTGCAAGTCCCAAGTCTGCTTGATTTGGGACT
This sequence comes from Lachnospiraceae bacterium, assembly GCA_022510705.1. Lineage (GTDB taxonomy): Bacteria > Bacillota > Clostridia > Lachnospirales > Lachnospiraceae > Acetatifactor. The sequence goes on along the minus strand of JAFLSX010000012.1, from coordinate 10,932 downwards.
TCTGTTTTGAGCTTGTCTTGGTTTGAGATGTCAAATGAGGAGTGAGAATATGTTTTGGTCTGTACAATTGCTGGGAACGGATATTTATCATTTGATTGCCGCTTTTTGTATCTACAGTATGTTAGGATGGCTGATAGAGTCCATATATATGTCTTTCTGTAACCGCAAGCTGACGAACCGCGGCTTTGCAAAAAGCCCGTTCTGTCCCATATACGGTGTCGGTGCAATGGGCGCATATATTTTATTTACACCGCTTAAGAAGCATTGGTGGGTCGTATATCTGGTAGGTTGCTTTACCGCAACGGTTTTTGAGTTTTTGGTAGGAAAGATGATGATCCATCTGTTTGGAGAGCTGTGGTGGGACTATAATGAGAAGCCTTTTAATTATAAGGGGATTATCTGTTTGGAAAGTACCATAGCCTGGGGCTTTTATGCCGTCGGTATCGTATATTTTCTTCATGCGAGAATCGACTGGTTCATAGATTTATTCCAGGTGAGAACCGGTATACTTATTATTTCCATTATTTTAACGATTGTGTTGATTGATTACATTATTCAGCTTCTCAAGGCATTTAAGGTAGATATGAGCAAACAGAAAGAGGCCATTGTAGAGCATTATAGAAACTTTAAGGCCAGATGGAATTAAAAGAAATAGGGTCATATATAAAGCCGCATTCCCATATCTTTTATGTAAAGAAAGATTAGGGAAGTGTGGCTTTTGTTTTGTAAAATTTGGAGAAAATGGATTGCTTTTACGCTTGTGATCTTAGTAGTGGCCGGCAGCAGCCTGCATGTGTCTGCGGAAGTCAGTGTTTCGGCACCTTCGGCTATTTTAGTCGAGGCTTCTACAGGACAGGTGATTTATGAACTCAATGCTACGGAGAGAAGAAGCCCGGCCAGTATTACTAAAATCATGACACTGCTCATTGTTTTTGAGCAAATATCCGAGGGGAAAGTTACCTTGATGGACGAAGTGACCGTCAGTGCTTATGCCATGTCCATGGGAGGTTCACAGGTATACTTAGAGGAGGGTGAGGTGCAGACCTTGGATACCCTGATCAAATGTATTACGGTAGCCTCCGGAAATGATGCCGCCGTAGCGGTGGCGGAGTACATAGCCGGTTCCGAAGGAGCTTTCGTAGATATGATGAATGATAAAGCGGCGGAGCTCGGAATGCAGGATACTCATTTTGAAGACTGCTGTGGTCTGACCGATTCCGATAACCACTATACTACGGCAAGGGACGTGGCAATTATGTCCAGAGAGCTTATCACCAGATATCCGGATATCTATCACTATACCCAAATCTGGATGGAGGATATTACCCACGTGACGCCGCGGGGAGAGGTTTTGACTACTCTTGCAAACACCAATAAACTGTTGAAACAGTATGACTGGATTACGGGTTTAAAGACGGGATCAACTGACAAGGCCAAATATTGTATATCCGCTACCGGAAGCAAAGATGGTGTAGATATGATTGCAGTGGTCATGGGTGCGCCGGATCCGACTGGGCGGTTCCAGGATGCGGCAACTTTATTAAATTATGGTTTTAGTGTCAGCCAGATCTATACGGATGAAAATACGGATATTCTGCCCCGCGTTCCGGTAGAGGGCGGTGTGTCAGATGAGATATCTCTTGTCTATGAGGGGCCGTTTAAACATCTGGATGTGGCCGGTAATAATCTGACGTTAATTGAAAAGGAATTGAAACTGCCGGAATCCGTAAAGGCGCCTGTGGAGAAAGGCACGGTGGCGGGAGCGGCCGTTTACCGATTAAACGGAGAGGTGATCGGACAGGTGCCCATACTTTATGGGGAGAATGTAGAAAAGGCATTTTATAGGGATTATTTGTTGAAAATATTTCATTTATTTTTTCTGTAAGTTGTGATATACTTAATCGTAATTTGCGATGAGAAGGAAGCTTAAGCTCCTGACTTTACCGGGAAGGAAGAGGAAATGTTAGCGGTACTGTGCACGATATTTGCCATACTGGTGGTATTCTGCCTGTGGGTAATGCTCTATGATACCCATCATTTTGTGACGGTGAAATATCAATTTTCCTCCGGGCTTTTAAAGCAGCCCACCCGGCTTATCATGATTTCCGATTTACACAATTATCAGTACGGCCCGGGAAACTGTCAGCTGTTTGCTGCCATTGAAGAGGCCCGGCCGGATATGATCTTAATCGCAGGGGATGTGATCACTGCCGCTCCTAATGAAAAAATAGATAAGACCATGGATTTTTTAAAACAGTTAAAAGAGCGGTATCCAATATATTACGCCTATGGCAATCACGAGCAGAAAATCAGTCTCTACAAAAGTTATAAGGATATGGGAGAACGCTTTGAAAAGGAACTTGTGCAAATTGGAATCAAGCCGCTGCGCAATACCCATGTAACATTAGAAGAAAGAGGCTTGGCAATCTACGGGCTGGAGATAGACCATGCATATTATAAGCGCCTTTCTACGGAAGCTCTGCCAGATCATTATCCGGAGAAGTTGTTGGGCCGCCCCAAGGAAGATACCTATACCGTTTTACTGGCGCACAATCCGGAGTTTTTTTCGGAATATGCAGGGTGGGGTGCGGATCTGGTGCTGTCGGGGCATACGCACGGCGGCGTGATCCGAGTTCCTTTTTTGGGAGGTTTGGTTTCCCCGTCTCTGCATTTGTTTCCTAAATATGACGGGGGACTTTTTACAGAAGGGAAGACTTCCATGGTGATTGGCCGGGGGCTGGGTACGCATACCCCAAAGGTACGGCTGTTTAATCCGGCAGAGTTGGTTCTTGTGGACCTTAGTCCGGAATCTACAGGAGAGGAATCAAAATAATGGCAATATCCGTGAAACTGGAGGTGTTTGAGGGGCCCCTGGACCTGCTATTACACCTGATAGATAAAAACAAAATCGATATTTATGATATTCCCATTGTGGAAATTACGGAGCAGTATCTGGACTATATTAGGCAGATGCAGACCGAAGATATGAACGTGATGAGCGAGTTTTTGGTAATGGCGGCTACACTTTTGGATATTAAGTGCCGTATGCTTCTGCCCAAGGAAGTAAATGAGGAGGGCGAAGAGGAAGACCCGAGAGCGGAGCTGGTACAGAGACTGTTGGAATACAAAATGTATAAATTCATGTCTTTTGAACTGCGGGATAAGCAGGTGGATGCGGGACGTTATCTCTTCAGAGAGCAAAAGCTTCCCAAGGAAGTGGAAGATTACCGCCAGCCCATCAATTACGAGGAACTGATCGGGGAATTGAACCTGCAGAAACTGCAAGATATTTTCAAATCCATTGTAAGACGGCAGGAAGACAGAATAGACCCCATCCGCAGCAATTACGGCAACATTGAAAAAGAAGAAATAGATATGGATCAAAAGACCGTCTATGTGGAGGATTATATTAAAGCACATAAGACTTTCAGTTTCAGGCGGCTTTTGGAAAAACAGCATAGTAAGGTAGAAGTAATCGTTACCTTTTTAGTGATTCTGGAAATGATGAAGTTAGGAAGAATCAGCATTGTTCAGGAAAATACTTTTGATGATATTATGATCACCTCCCACGAGGCGGCGGAATGAGAGGAAATATGGAGAGACAAAAAGCAGAGGCAGTGCTGGAAGCCATTCTGTTTACCATGGGAGAAGCTGTGGAAATAAGCAGACTGGCTTCGGTGCTGGAGATGGAAGAAAAGGAAGTAAAAGATGTGCTTGCAGGAATGCAAGAGCGATATGAGGAGGAAAACAGGGGGATTTCCCTGTTGTGGCTGGAGGAGAGCGTACAGCTGACTACCAAAGCGGAACATTACGAGTATTTGATTAAAATTGCCAAGACGCCCAGAAAGATGGTATTGACGGATACGGTGATGGAAACCCTCTCTATCGTTGCCTATAAACAGCCGGTTACCCGTCTGGAAGTGGAACGCATCCGCGGCGTCAGCTGTGACCATGCGATCAACAAACTTTTGGAGTATGATCTGATTACGGAATTAGGCAGATTAGACGCACCCGGAAGACCGCTGTTGTTTGGTACCACGGAGCAATTTTTACGCTGTTTTGGCGTTCGTTCCTTAGACGAGCTGCCCGAACTTTCCACTGTGCAGGTAGAGGAGTTTAAGCAGCAGGCGGAAGCAGAAGCCGGTATGCTGCAATCCGGAACAGAAGTGGTTTAAAAAGAAGGAGAAACTCATATACATAGTAGCAACGAAGCGAAAGAAAGTTGCTGCTATGTATTTTTTTATAAAAAATAGGGAGGTTTTAAAAAAAGGCTGCTTATTGGCGGCGCTTTTGACAGTACTGCATACGCTCATGTACCCGATACCTGCTAAGGCAGAAGAGGAGCTTTCTCTGTATGCCACAGCGGCGGTTTTGATGGATGCGGATACAGGAAGAGTACTCTATGAGAAAAACGGAGAAGAGTTTTTGTCCAATGCCAGCACAACCAAGATCATGACCTGCATTATAGCATTGGAAAATGCAGATTTGGATGAAGTGGTAGAGGCATCTGCCTATGCGGCGAGTATGCCCAAGGTAAAGCTCTTTATGAATGCCGGAGAGCATTTTCTTCTGCGGGATCTGCTCTATTCTCTGATGTTAGAATCCCACAATGATTCCGCGGTAGCCATTGCCGAACATGTGGGCGGCAGTATGGAGGGTTTTGCTGATATGATGAATGCCAAGGCTGCGGAAATTGGCTGTGAAAATACTCGGTTTATTACCCCCAACGGTCTGGATGCTACCCGGACGATCATAGATGGGGAGGGAAATGCGGTTGAGTATACCCATGGCACTACGGCCAGTGACTTGGCCAGGATCATGGCGTACTGTGCATTTCATTCCCCGAAGGCAGAGGAATTTTTGGCCATTACCAGAACTGCTTCCTATTCCTTTACAAACAGTGAAGGCAGGAGTTTTTCCTGCAGCAATCACAATGCGTTTTTAAATATGATGGATGGAGCGCTTTCCGGAAAAACGGGATTTACGAATAAAGCAGGCTATTGTTACGTAGGAGCCTTAGAGCGGGATGGCAAGCGTTTTACCATTGCTCTCTTAGCTTGCGGATGGCCGAATAATAAAACCTATAAATGGGCTGATGCCCGGGAATTATTTACCTACGGTCTGGAGCACTATACCTATCATGGCTTTTCGGAAGCAATTTATGATGAGCGCGTATTAAATCCGATCCCGGTACTGGAGGGACAGACACAGGGATTGGACCAGACGGCCTACGTGGAGGTAAAACTTTTAGAGGGAACCATTACTCCTGACGGAGAGGAGTATTTTGGCGCAGAACCGGAGACGGGCGGTGAGTGGCAAGTGCTGCTTTCAGAAGAGGAGCACATAGAGGCAGTCTGGAAGGTCTATACGGAGCTGGAAGCTCCGGTCCATGTGGGAGAAGAAATCGGATATATCCGCTATATGTTAGGGGATACCGTTCTGCGTGAGGACATCATCGTTACGGCCGGGGAAATAGAAGCCATTGATTTCTTCTGGTGTTTAAAACTGATTTTGGAAAAATACATCCTATAAAACAAAATTAATGCTAGTACAATTACATATTTTATGTTACAATAGTACAAGCGTTAATAATGGGGTGGTAGGCGTTTGCACTTTATGAGTAAACAGCTCCCCCTTGTTATATAGCTATTATTTTTTTACAATAAATGGAGGGCTGAAAACATGAGTAGTACTTCAAAAGCGAGTCAAAGAATTGAAGCTTTGCTCGACGACAACAGTTTCGTTGAAATCGGCGCCATGGTAACCGCCAGAGCTACAGATTTCAATCTGAAACAGACTCAAACTCCTTCTGACGGCGTTATCACCGGCTATGGAGTGATCAATGGCAATCTGGTGTATGTATACAGCCAGGATGCATCCGTTTTAAACGGTACTGTCGGTGAAATGCATGCCAGAAAAATTGCCAATCTCTATGACCTGGCAATGAAGACGGGAGCACCTGTAGTAGGTCTGCTGGATTCCGCAGGTCTTAGATTGCAGGAGGCGACCGATGCATTGGATGCATTTGGTACCATCTACCGTAAAATGACCGATGCTTCAGGTGTCATTCCTCAGATCAGCGCGGTATTTGGCAATTGCGGCGGCGGACTTGCCGTAATGACCGCTATGTCTGACTTTACTTTCATGGAATCCAAATCTGCAAAATTGTTTGTAAATTCACCCAATGCACTGGCAGGTAATACCACTGCAAAATGTGATACTTCTTCCGCAGCATTCCAGAGTGGAGAAGCAGGCAATGTGGATTTTACAGGAGAAGAAGCAGAAATACTGGCTGGCATCAGGAAGCTGGTTTCTATATTACCTGCTAATAACGAAGAGAATCTGGCCTTTGACGAATGTACCGATGATTTGAATAGACTGACTGCAGATTTGGCAAGCTTTAAGGGAGATACTGCAGCGGCACTTGCTGTTTTGGCGGATAACAATGATTTTGTTGAGGTCAAGGCTGACTATGCAAAGGATATGGTAACAGGCTTTATCCGCTTGGACGGTGTAACGGTGGGAGCAGTTGCCAACAGAAGCGAGAAGTTAGATGAGGAGGGTAATGTAGCGGAGAAGTACGAGGCTGTATTGTCCCCTAAGGGCTGTGAGAAAGCTGCTGATTTTGTAAACTTCTGTGACGCTTTTGATATTCCGGTACTGACCCTTACCAATGTAACCGGATATAAGGCATGTGAATGCAGTGAAAAGAAGATTGCAGCTGCAGTAGCGCATCTTACATATACTTTTGCCAATGCAAATGTACCCAAGGTCAATGTGATCATCGGCAAGGCTTTAGGCAGTGCTTATATAGCAATGAATTCCAAGGCGATCGGAGCAGACATTACTATGGCATGGCCGGATGCGGAAATAGGTTCTATGGATGCTAATCTGGCGGCTAAGATCATGTATGAAGGTCAGGGTGCTGATGTGATCAAGGAAAAGGCTGCTGAATATGCGGCATTGCAGACCAGTGCAGCCAGCGCTGCAAGGAGAGGATATGTTGACCAGATCGTAGAGCCGGCCGATACCAGAAAATATGTGATCGGCGCTTTTGAGATGTTGTTTACGAAGTGTGAAGAACGTCCGGTCAAGAAGCATGGAACAGTTTAGAAAGGGAGATACTTAATATGAAAAAAATATTGATAATGTTATGTATGCTCACTTGCCTGTTAGGACTTACTGCCTGCGGAGAAGAAAAACTAACTCAGGCCGAAAGGAACAGAGGAGAAACTGCTGTTACCATAGCTACCGATTTCATGGTTCCCTATATGACCTATTATTTTGATGACGCACGGGCAGAGCAGTATCAAAGTGACTATGGTGTTGAGGAGCTGAAATATTTAACCGAGCAGGATTTGAACTATGCTTTCTATATTTTTACAACTCAGTATGGCCTGGTCTATGATGTGCCTGAAATCAGCGTGGAGGGAAATGCCATTTTAAACGGTATTGTTTCCTTTAACAGTGCGTATCACACCATGGGAGATATTGATACCAGCAGTAATCTTGTAGGAAGCTACAAATATTCTAACGACAAGAAAACCATCATTGTTACGGTTCCCGTGACAGGTACCCTTACCAACAGTAAGGGAGAACCTATCGCTGCGGAGGCAGAGGTGATTCTGAGCAATGATATATTCCTTACCGTGGAGTCCTGCAGTTTAAATATAGAGCGTTCCATGGGCGAACTCATGGGCAGAGCGGCTATGGATACCCTGATGGGTATGGGGACTGTATTTTCTGTTCTGATCTTAATCAGTCTGGTAATCTGGGCTATGGGAGGTATTCCCAAGCTGCAGGAGAAGCTGAGTAAGAAGAACAAGGCAGAAAAGAAGAGTATACAGGAAGAGGCAGTGGATAACACCATTGCACAGATTATTGAAAAAGAAGAAAAACAGGGTGACGACTGTGAGCTGGCAGCCGTGATCGCCGCAGCAATCGCAGCTTATGAGGGCAGCGTGAGCACAGACGGCTTTGTGGTCAGAAGCATTAGAAAAAGAAGATAATTGGAGGATAAAAAAATGAAGAATTATACCATTACCGTAAATGGAAACGTATATGATGTAGTAGTAGAGGAAGGTGCGTCCACTGGCGCTGCTACCCCCGTAAAGGCTCCGGCAGCCCCCAAGGCAGCTCCTAAAGCAGCCCCCAAAGCAGCTAGTGCAGCAAGCGGTGCGGCAGGCAGCATCAAGGTTGAGGCCGGTGCAGCAGGTAAGGTATTTAAGATTGACGCTGCTGTAGGCACAGCTGTTAAGAAGGGTGATGCTGTGGTTACCATCGAAGCTATGAAGATGGAGATTCCCGTAGTAGCTCCTGAAGACGGTACTGTAGCAAGCATCGAAGTATCCGTTGGTGATGCTGTAGAGGCAGGAAAAGTGCTTGCAACCTTAAACTAATCGATTAGGAGCAATATTACAGGAGGTCATTCAATGGAATACATAACAAGTACGCTGGACAATCTGCTTCATCAGACGGCGTTTTTCAATCTGACGGTTGGAAACTATGTGATGATAGGATTTGCCTGCTTTTTCCTTTATCTGGCCATAAGACATGAATTTGAACCCTTGCTCTTATTGCCGATTGCATTCGGTATGCTGCTTGTAAACATTTATCCGGATATTATGCGTCATGCAGAGGATTCGGCAAATGGAGTGGGCGGCTTACTGTACTATTTTTACATTCTGGACGAATATGCAATTCTGCCGTCCCTGATATTTATGGGTGTGGGTGCTATGACGGACTTTGGTCCCTTGATTGCAAACCCCAAGAGCTTCCTCTTGGGAGCGGCAGCGCAGTTTGGTATTTTTGCAGCTTATTTTGGCGCAATTGGTTTAGGCTTCAACGGAATGGCTGCAGCAGCTATTTCCATTATCGGCGGTGCTGACGGTCCTACTTCCATTTTCTTAGCCGGTAAGCTGGGACAAACTGGTCTAATGGGCCCTATTGCCGTTGCTGCTTACTCTTATATGGCACTGGTACCAATTATCCAGCCGCCTTTTATGAAGCTGTTGACCACCGAAAAGGAAAGAAAGATCAAAATGGCACAGCTTCGTCCGGTATCCAAGCTGGAAAGAATCTTATTCCCCATCGTGGTTACCATTGTAGTGAGCCTGATTCTTCCTACCACAGCGCCCCTTGTAGGTATGCTGATGTTAGGCAACTTATTCAAAGAATCCGGCGTGGTAAGACAGTTGACCGAAACGGCTTCCAATGCCATGATGTATATCGTGGTTATCCTGTTAGGTACTTCCGTAGGTGCAACTACCAGTGCTGAGGCGTTCTTAAACTGGGATACTATTAAGATCGTATTTTTGGGTCTTGCAGCATTCATATTCGGTACGGTAGCGGGTGTGATCTTCGGTAAGCTGATGTGTCTGATAACCCATGGAAAGGTTAATCCGCTTATCGGTTCTGCCGGCGTGTCCGCAGTACCTATGGCAGCCCGCGTATCCCAAAAGGTAGGTGCGGAGGCAGATCCCACCAACTTCCTTTTGATGCATGCGATGGGACCGAACGTAGCAGGCGTTATCGGTACGGCCGTAGCTGCCGGTACCTTTATGGCGATATACGGTGTATTTTAAAGCTGTGCATTTCCAAGCGGCTGGCTGATGCCATGCTCGCATGAGCAGCAGCTCAGACGATTGGAAATATAGAGCGCGAAGCGCGATGAGTAATTTCCGCTTTGCGGAAATTACGAATACACAGCTTATAAAGCTGAGGAACACAGCTTAAAAAAGCTGGATAATACAGCTTATAAAGCTGAGGAACACAGCTTAAAGAAGCTGAAGAAAGTATAAGTATAAAATTATATATAGGAGGAAACAGGAAATGTCAGAAGCAAAACCGATTAAAATAACAGAAACCGTCTTGCGTGATGCGCATCAGTCCCTGATTGCTACAAGAATGCCTACCGAACTGATGCTCCCCATCATTGATAAGATGGATAAAGTAGGATATAACTCCGTAGAGTGCTGGGGTGGTGCTACCTTTGATGCATCTTTGAGATTCTTAAAGGAGGATCCTTGGGACAGACTCAGAAAATTGAAGGACGGATTCAAGAATACCAAGCTGCAGATGCTCTTCAGAGGGCAGAACATTTTGGGTTACAGACCCTATGCAGACGACGTGGTAGATAGTTTCGTGGAGAAATCCATTGCAAACGGTATCGACATCATTCGTATTTTTGACTGCTTGAATGATTTACGTAATCTGCAGGAAGCTGTAAATGCTACCAATAAGATCAAAGCGCAGGAAGGCCGCGGCCATGCACAGGTAGCGCTTTCTTATACTTTGGGTGATGCCTATACCATGGAATACTGGATTGACATGGCAAAGAAGATCGAGGAAATGGGTGCGGATTCTATCTGTATCAAGGATATGGCCGGTCTGTTGGTTCCTTATAAAGCATCCGAGATGATCCGTGAGATGAAAGCAGCTACCAAGTTGCCCATTCAGCTGCATACCCACTATACCTCCGGTGTAGCAGGCATGACCTACTTAAAGGCAGTAGAAGCAGGCGTGGATGTCATTGACTGTGCGATGTCACCTTTTGCAATGGGTACTTCCCAGCCAGCTACCGAGGTTATGGTGGAGACCTTCAAGGGCACTCCCTATGATACAGGTTATGATCAGAACTTACTTGCGGAAATCGCAGATTACTTCAGACCTTATAGAGATGAGTGTCTGGCAAGCGGCCTCTTGAATCCTAAGGTAATGGGTGTGGATATCAAGACCCTGCTGTATCAGGTACCCGGCGGTATGCTTTCCAACATGGTGAGCCAGTTGAAGGAGCAGAACGCAGAAGATAAGTACTATGATGTATTGAAGGAAATCCCCAGGGTGCGTAAGGATCTGGGTGAGCCGCCTCTGGTTACGCCTTCTTCTCAGATCGTGGGTACACAGGCTGTATTCAACGTGCTGATGGGTGAG
>JAFLSX010000011.1 GCA_022510705.1 Lachnospiraceae bacterium | reverse complement strand
TAAAGAAGACCAAAATGTTTGCAGGGGATCCGGCTCCCTTTGTTATGGAGCTTCCGGCTTACCATCTTCCTACCGTAGGAAATGTACTCAGAAGCATGTGGGAGCGCGGCTGGTCTTTCATTAAGAAAGCGGGAACCATTATTCTGTTATCCACCATTTTAGTATGGTTTACTTCTTTCTTCGGCTGGGTGGACGGCTCCTTCAGGATGTTGGAGGAATCCGAACTGGATTCCAGTATACTGGCAGCAATCGGCAATGCTGTTGCATGGATATTCACACCCTTGGGCTGGGGTGATTGGCGCTCTGCGGTAGCGGCGGTTACCGGTCTGGTTGCTAAGGAAAATGTAGTAGGTACTTTAGGTATTCTGTATCCCGAATGGGCTGCAGGTATAGAGGAACTGGGAGATAACGGTGAAGCTATCTGGGCAACACTGGCAGGCAGTATGAGCGCGCTTGCGGGATATTCCTTCCTGGTATTCAATCTGTTGTGTGCACCCTGCTTTGCGGCGATGGGAGCTATCAAAAGAGAGATGAACAATGCGAAGTGGTTTTGGTTTGCAATCGGATATCAGTGTGTATTTGCCTACATTGTAGCGCTTTGTATATACCAGGCAGGTATGCTGATTTCTGCAGGTACCTTTGGTATCGGTTCCGTAGCGGCATTCCTTTTGATCATTGGGTTTATATATCTCCTTTTCAGGCCCTATAAGGAAAGCCGGACACGAAAGGTGAGCGGAAAACTGGCTCGCGCAAAATAAAGGCAAAAGTTACTATAGGCTGTGATGTTTGAGAAAAGAGGTAATTATGGGAACAGCGGTAGTATTGGTTGTTTTAATAGGAATCGTGGCTTTGGTGATTAAAAGCATGATTCGGGACAAAAAGAACGGAAAATCCCTGCAGTGCGGCGGGGACTGCAAGGGCTGCGGAGGTCATTGCGGAAGAGGCTGATCTGTGCTATGCTTAACAGGTATATTTACAGACCACGTGAAAGGAATAGTACCCGCAATGCAAAATAAGAAGATTTTAAAAAATAAATATTATCTCTATATGACGGAGTTCTTTGCGGGAATGTCCGTCATGGCGGTGGAACTTGGCGCAAGCCGTCTGTTGGCCCCGTATTTCAGCTCTTCCCAGATCGTATGGACCATCATCATAGGCACCATTATGATAGCGATGGCGTTGGGTAATGTCTGGGGAGGCAAGAGTGCAGATAAAAATCCCAATCCGGACAAGCTCTATATCAGGATTTTAATTGCTGCAGTATGGATAGCAGCCATCCCTTTTTTAGGTAAGTATATTATTCTGGGTATATCGGGTATCCTGATTTTGGCAGTCAACCAGAATTTTTTGATCTGGGCGGCCTTTTTAGCCTGCATGGTTATCTTTGTGTTTCCCTTATTCTTACTGGGTACCGTAACACCTTCACTAGTGAAATACACGGTGGACAGCTTAGATGACAGCGGCAGGACGGTGGGCACACTGGGTGCATTCAATACTATCGGCAGCATTATCGGTACCTTTGTTCCCACTTTTGTCACCATCCCGGCAGTGGGTACTTCCGTTACCTTTTTGCTCTTTGCAGGTATCCTGTTAGTTCTGGGACTTATTTATTTTATCAGCACCGGCTTTGGCAGCCCCAAAAAGAAGGGAGCAGCCTGTGCGGTGAGCATAGTGCTGTACCTGCTCTGCTGTGGCCTTGGTGTCGGCAGCCGGTTTGCTTTTTGGGAGAGCGGGCTGGTATTTGAAGGAGAATCCATCTATAACTATCTGCAGGTAAAAGAAGATGAGGACAGGGTCATTCTTTCCACCAATGTGCTTTTTGGCGTACAGTCCATTATGATGAAAGACGATTCCCTGACAGGTATGTATTATGATTATGCGCTGGCAGCACCGGTCATGGGAGGGGTTGCCGAAAAAGAAGATGCAAAAATTCTGGTACTGGGCATGGGCACCGGTACCTTTGCCAGGCAGTGCAGACAGTACTTTGGGGATGTGGAGATAGAAGGGGTGGAAATCGACCAGAAAATTACGGATCTGGCCGGACAGTATTTTGATCTGCCCGCAGATATTGAAGTGGTGACCTATGACGGCCGGGCGTATTTAAACGCCATAGAGGAAAAGTATGACGTCATCATGGTAGATGCCTATCAAGATATTACCATTCCTTTTCAGATGTCTTCCGTAGAATTTTTTACGCTGGTAAAAGACCATTTGAAAGAAGACGGTGTCATGGTCGTGAATATGAATATGCATACGGATAAAGAGGGGAATATCAATCAATACCTCTCGGATACCATTGCCAGTGTATTTCCCGATGTGTATACGGTGAATGTGCCGGGAACCACCAACAGAGAGTTATTTGCCTTTATGGATTCCTCTGTCATGGATAATTTTACAAAAAAGGCGGAAACCTTGGACAGTCCCGGGTTGCAGGCTTTGATGGTCAGGGCAGCGGAGAATATGGTAAGATATGAAAAAAGCGAATACCTGCTCACCGATGACCGTGCCGCAGTGGAGCTTTTGGGTATGCAGGTCATCGACGAGCTGATATTCGATGAGATCGGTTACTATAAACAAATCTTTAAAGAAGAGGGAATAAACGGACTGCTGCATAGCTTTTAAGCTGCCCGGCAGTTTTTATTCTGTATAAATTTTAATGGCATTTCCGTTATGGAGATAATAACGCACCGCTTGTTCATCCTCGTTGCAGAGATAAGAAATACCACCCGGCAGCAAGGCCAGCTGTGTGGCATTCTCTGCAACCTTATTTTTAGAGGTTTCGTTTTTATCTGCTGCATAGAGAGCTCCGTCTTCCAAGAAATAAATCTTCCCGCTTGTATTATCATATACAGGGTAATATTCGTAATAACCGTATTCTTCAAATTCCGCATATGCCAAATTGTCGGAAAGCTGTTCAGTTTCTTCACGATTCTTTACGTAATACAAATCCCGTGCTGTAGAAATATAAACCTTTGACAGATCACTGTTTGCTGTAAAATACTGTATGTCGGTTTTTTCGCATACAACGGTGGGTTTCATCTCCTCGCCAAAGCTATCCAATCGGTAGAGGATGCCGTCCTCTAAATATAAAAGAGATCTTCCGTCTGCGGACAGCATACTATAACGAGCGTCTGCGGATATCGCTACCGTATTCGTTGCATTCTCATTAAGCCAGTACAATTGGTGACCGTAACCCGATGATTGCAGGACATGGTTCTTAAAGGTATCAACCCTGGCAATTCCGGCATATGTGCTGCATGAATATTCGTCAGCTGCAGTAGAGTTTTCAAGAACATGATAAATCCGGTCATCGACTATCTTAATGGGAGTATCCAAGTCCGGTGCATAGTAATAGGTTTCAAAGTTTACCACATACAGCAGTTCGGAAATATCTCTGTTGAAACAAAAACGGTAGGCTAAGATACCGTTGGGGTCTATATTGGATGCTACCTCTACGGAATCTTTTTCATTATAATTATAATAATATAACCCCCTATTGTGAATGTAATATAGATGCTCTCCGTCATCGGAAACGGCCAAAGGAACGACCCCGAGTGGCGTTATATCGTCCTCGGCTACTTTGGAGATCTCCATATCCAGGCCGCCTATATAAAGTGTTCCGTAGAAATCTTTTTGGTAGGCTATGATCTTACCGTTTGGAGAGAGGCAAAAGAAGCTGCCCCCAATATCTTCGTCAATTTTAGTGGACTCCCCACTGCTTACCTCATACAGATACAAATCGGAATGTGTATTATTTTCAAAGCTTTGAAAGTAGGCAATGTAGGAACCGTCATAACTCACCATATACTCTCTCACTGATTCTGCCACCTTCACCGGTTCCAAATCTCCGGTGATGTAGTATAGATCACTACGGATTCCACTGGGATAGCTGGAGTCCTCTTCATAAAGCCAATAGGCCAGCAGAGAGGAGTCGGCTGCGTGACCATACCAATGCGTGCGCACTTGGTTTTCCGGTTCATAGACATCCCCATTTAGGTTATAAAAGAAGTCACCGGACTCGTAAAAAGAATAGAGTACCGCATTTTGAGACATTTGGTCCATCGGCGCAGAACGTCTGCCAATAATGAACGCTGTCACAACAGCAGGCAGTATAATGGCGACGAGAAAAACGATTGCGAAAGAAGACATACTCTCCTCTTCCTTTTCGTTCCGGTTCTTAGCGCCCATAAAACGGGTTCCTCCTTCCTCCATATTTTCCATATCGGTAAGAAGCTGCTCCGCCGGCATACTCTTTAAAGTGGCATCTGTGGCCAACAGCCGGCGGCAGAATTTTGTGACAGCTTCTAGGTTCTTACGTTCCTGCTCCAATGCAATCAGATGTTGTTTAAGACAATCCTCCAAAGTGAGAGAATCATTCTGCAGCTTTTTGATGTCCTCAATGGAAATTCCCAATTTTCGAAGAAGCTTAATCTGGCGTAGTGTCTCCAAATCTTTCGTGGAATAGTCCCGATATCCGTTGCCGGGGCTGCGGGACGGCGTTAAAAGACCTTCCTGCTCATAGAAGCGGATATTCTTTTTGGTCATGCCTATGGATTGTTCCACTTCGTTGATCTTCATCTGAATTCCCCCTTTTATGAACATATGATATACCTTCCACAAGGTGGAAGGTCAATAGATTTCTATAAAATATTTTAAAAAGGGATTATCTAATGGTATATGAGAAAGTTTCGATATCAGAAAAGCCCATAGAGCGCAGTTTGCTAACAGATTGTTCCAGATGTGCAGGGCTATTATAGTTCGGAATCAGAGGAACGCGGATACGGACATGTCCGGGTTTTCCGTTTTCGGCCGATGCAGCAAGCCGTTCGCTTAAGAACTGCAGATTGGATAAAACCCGGTCAATGGGCATCCCGGTATAGGATTCGTAAACGAGAGGATCCAGATCTTTAATGTCTATAATATAGTCATCCACCACATCAAGTATCCGCTCTAACCGGTGGCCGGGAAGATTTAAAGAGGTCTCCACACTTAAGGTCCAGTCCGGGCCGCAGACTTTGCGAAAAGCACAAATAAATTCCGTATGTAAAAGAGATTCCCCGCCGCCGAAGGTAATGCCGCCGCCGGTGGCACGAAAGTATAAATCGTCGATCTTCACCCGTTCATAGAGTTCTTCCGGCGTGAGGGAAATACATTTTTCTAAAGTTTTCGGGTTCCAGGCATGAGGATTAATGCAATAACGACAGGACAAGGGACAGCCATAGGCGCCCACCAGGGTAGACACCCCGTTTCCATCCGTAGTAAGACGGTGCCTTCTGATCGCAAAAACGGGCAGGGTGGGAACGGCATTACTCAAGGCTGCCATCCTCCGGCAGAGCAATATCTCCTTCCAGCACCGAAGTTGTGATGATGTCTTCTCCCTCTATGATTTCTCCCGTCATCGGTTCGGGAAAGAATTCCGGAGCAATTTCCAGACCACCCTCGATCTCCGGTGTATTTATCGGAAGGCTGCCCTCTGTTTCCAGTGTATTTATTGGATAACCATTATCCGCATCCGGCGAAGGAGCCGGGATTACCGGATAGTCATCGGGATTAGGTAAAAGAAGCTGCCATTCGGCTTCAGTTGTTCCGGGTGTTTCCGGAGGCACTGTTCCGATCGGCATTTCTCCGTCAGGCATTGCTATGGGGGAAGGAATCACGGTATTTTGTGCAGACTCTATGGGAGCGCATGCGGTAAGAGAAGAGCAAGCGCCTATGGAAATACCGGCTATGGCTACAGCTTTTCCTAAATTTTTTCTGACGGCAAGTTCTCTCTCCAGATATCGCAGTTCCGATTCACATTTGGGGCAGGTGCCTTTACAGTCCCCCTGATGAGAGCACTGAGAAACCGCATAGGGAATATCGTTTTTCTCGGCAATCTGCCTGCGAATTTCTTTTAATGCTTTACATTTCTCTTTACCTTGCATATATCCGCCTTTCCACCGCCTGCGGGAGCAGGTGTCGGTAATAAATTCATTTTATGCCTCTTTATTAGGATACGTCAATCCTTTGTCTTTTTATGGGAATATTAAGAAATATTATTTATAAATTAAATTAATCCTAAAACAATCTTAAAAGAAATACGCCATAATAGTGCTCAGGCCAGGAAGACTTTTAAGGGCCGAATTTAACAGAAGCGGGAGGAAAATATGTTGAAAAAATTTATGGCTATTCTACTTACAGCAGCATTATCATGCGGAATATTGGGCTGTGGAAAAGCAGAAAGCAGTCCGGGATCAGAAGGCGGAGATACACCTACAGAAGCAATGCAAGGGACTGCAGGGGCGGAAAGTAGTGAAAAAGGCGGTTATGTGGAGCGGGAGATCGGGCTGCCGGAAGGGGTAAATGGGGAGGACATTTTTCAAATAGGTGAGGTGGAGGGACAGCTTTGCCTTTATTCGCTGAAAGAAACGGGGCAGGAAATAGGATTTGTACGCTATTTATATCAGGACGGAAGTTTTATATTGGATACGCCCAAATGGCTAACGAACATAACTTATGCAGATGCGCTTTTTCAGTGCAGAGTGGTGGAAAATGTAAACGGAAATTCTTATCTGTACTTCGTAGGTATGGTGGGAGAAAATCTGCTGGGCTATCTCTATCGCAGTGGGGATGGTGTTACGGCAGAGGAAATAACGCCGCAGGATTGGCGGATAGAGGATCCGGAATGGCATTATTATGAATATCCGGATGATATAGCCGTTTTGGAGGACGGTAGTATTGCAAGCATTTCTTATAATGATGTCAAAGTATACAGTGGGGAGGATGGAACGATACTGCAGGAGGTTAAGCTTCCCTCGGAATTGTATACAGGAAAAATATACGGTGCACGGGATAAATTTTATGTCATCTCCGAAAATAGTAATGAGGAATTTTCAGAATTGCAGGTATACCTGCAAGGAAAAGACGCACCGGAAGAAAATGCAAAATGTGACATGGGTGTCGGGGCCAATAATCATTTGACAATCCTCTCAGACGGTTCACTGCTGCTATGCGGGCGGGGCGGATTGTTTAGGTATTCACCGGAGGGCGAATGGAGTTGCATTATAAAGGGAAGCTATACCACATTTGCGTTGGAAACCATGTATTGCCAAGGTATTGCGGCAACCGACCCGACAACTTATTATGCCTTGTTTTCGGAGGAGGGTGCGTACTATTTAATGGAATATACCTATGACGCAGAACTGGTCAGGCTGCCGGAAACACAGCTTATTGTATACAGTCTTTATGATAATACTACGATCAGACATGCGGCAGCCATGTACACCAGACTGCATCCGGAAGTACAGGTGCAGGTAGAAATAGGGATTCCTTATGAAGAGCAGGAAACCGCAGATGTAAAAGCAAAGATACAGAACCTTTATACGCGGTTGCTGGCAGGAGAAAAGCTGGATGTGTTGTTATTGGACGGTCTGGATGCAGATGCTTTTGTAGAGCAGGGCATGCTGGCAGATATCAGTGACATCGTGACACCAATGTCAGAACAAGGGGAGATATTAAAAAATGTGGCAGACAATTATACGGGAACTGACGGTGCGATATACTGCATACCTTTAAGGATTTCCTTAAGCATTATATGCAGTACCATGCTGAATACGTCCACAGCAGAGAATATGGAAAATTTGTCAAAGGTGATGGCCGGTTATGAAGAGCCGCTGTTAGGTCCTATGACGGTGGATGAACTGACTTCCATCTTTGTACCTTTTATGGTACAGGAGCTGGTAAATGAAAAAGAGTTAAATAAGGGAAAATTGGAAGAATTGTTGGAAAGCTTAAAACATATGACGGATTACTGTCAGATGGTGGATCGTTTCACGGACGAGATCACACCGTATCATTTGTCGGATTATTCCTTCCGAGAGGGTGTTGTTTTCGACGAATTGGAGGGATTCCTTGCCGCTATGATGCCCCTGTCCATCCTGACGGATACCAACGGCAATTTTGAATCATTTGAAGGCGCATTCAGACCAATAGGTGAAATTGCAATTTTGAAAGGGACCGATGCCCCGGATGTGGCAAAGGATTTTCTGAAGTATGCGCTTTCTGCGGAGGTACAGGACAGTGATTTCAGAGACGGGTTTGCTGTCAATATACAGGCTTTGGAAAACCAAAAAGATAAAGACAGAAGCGCCTATGAAGCCTATGCCATGTTCGCACATCCAAACGGTGATGTGATAGAGTTTCCGATCATTGCAGTAAGTGAAAAAAATGCTGAGCGGCTAATAGAAATGTGTAAAAATGTGCACAAGAGGCTGGTGGAGGATGAGCAGATAGAAAAGGTGATCATGGAATCTCTGCCGGCTTACTTAAACGGCAGCGCTACGTTGGAACAGACGATTTCCACCATAGAGAGCGGATTGCGTATGTATCTGGCAGAGTAAGGTTTAAGCGTATTGGTAATTAAAAAACGGCTTCCTGCATCATATCGGTGCGGGAAGCCGTTTTTAATCATCCTCTTCATTGATTTTAGAACAGGGCAGGGAGAAAATAAATTCCGTTCCTACACCTTCGGTACTGATGACATTGATATGTTCCCCGTGGGAGGCAATGATCTCCTTTACAATGGAGAGGCCAAGTCCCGTACCCTTCTTGTCTTTACCGCGGGAAGCATCGGATTTATAAAACCGCTCCCAGATGAGCTTTAAATCTTCCTTGGGGATGCCTATGCCACTGTCCTTGACGGAAACAAAAAGCTTATTCTTTTTGACAGAGGTTTCAATACGGATAACGGAGTCGTGGTGGCTGAATTTTATGGCATTGTCCAATAGATTGTAAAGTACCTGTTGAATTTTGCCCATATCGGCATTTACATACATCATGTCCCCGGTAAGAACCAGCTCAATGGCAAGCATTTTTTTGCGGCAGGTGCCCTCAAAAGATGCGGCAGTGGAGCGAATGACTTGATTAATGTCAAAATCGGTCTTGTCCAAAAGCATACCCTTGGTATTTAAATTATTCAGGGTTAGCAGGCTGTTTGTCAGCTTTGTCAGACGGTCCGTCTCATTCAACACTATCTGAAGGTAGCGCTCGTGCAGCTCCGAAGGGATCGTGCCGTCCAGCATGGCCTCCAGGTATCCCCTGACAGAGGTTAGAGGGGAGCGGAAATCGTGAGAAATATTGGCAACAAATTGCTTTTGGTTATCCTCTGAGCGGGCAATCTCACTTGCCATGTAGTTTAGGCTGGCTGCCAGATAGCCGATCTCATCTTCACTTTCTACCTGAAACTCATAATGCATGTTACCGGAGGCATACTGCTCCGTGGCATAAGTAATCTTGCGCAGCGGAATATAAACGATTTCCGTAAAAAATATTAAAATGATCAGAGACAGTAAAAAAAGGATGCCCAGTGTAATATAGGAAATGGTAAGCAGGCTGTTGCAGGATTTCTCGATATCCGCCATGGGAGCATGGATCACCACATAGCCGTTGACCTTGTAGGCTGAGATAATGGGTACAATCACATTCAGCATATCTTCTTCATAACTGCCAAAAAAGTCACTCACATTGTAGTAGGAACCGGCTGTGACGGTAGGATCAAAATCTTCGATCACCACAACGTCTTCCACATTTAGCGGAGAATCCGTGCTTAAAACCATTCTGCCGGAAGGGTTGATGATCCATATGACGGACTCCAAATAAAGGGAGAGGGCGTCCAGCTGGGACTTTACTGTCTCTAAGGAGGTATCGTTGGTATACAGTCCCGGAGCATAGGTGCCCGCGATCAGAGTGGCCTCGGAATATAAGGCATTAGCCTTTTCGCGGATAAGCTGCTCCCTCGTCATGCTTGGCACAAAGGTAGTAATGATGATAAAACCAAAGATACCAAAGATAACGTAAGCCAGTATAAATTTTAAATACAGGGTTTTTTTCATGACGGATTTCCTTTGACCTCAAATTTATAGCCAATACCCCAGATGGTGGAAATTTTCCAGGAAGTGTGGTCCTTGATCTTTTCCCGCAAACGTTTGATATGTACGTCCACGGTACGGGTATCTCCGATATATTCATATCCCCAGATTTGATCCAAAAGCTGCTCTCTGGTAAAAACATGATTGGGTGAGGATGCCAAGAAATAAAGTAATTCCAGCTCCTTGGGAGGCATTTCCACGGTTTTACCCATATAGATAACGGAATAGTTGGTCTGATTGATGATGAGGTCGGGGTATTCCACCCGTCTATCGGAGCTGACCTCGGGAACGGAAACCACCGGCTTATAACGCCGCAGTACTGCCTTCACCCGTGCAACCAGCTCTTTGGAATCGAAGGGCTTTTCCATAAAGTCGTCAGCACCCAGTTCCAACCCTAGAACCTTGTCAAACACTTCGCCCTTGGCAGAGAGAATGATAATAGGAGTCTGGTGCTTAGCACGCACCTCACGGCAAACCTGATAGCCGTCAATACCGGGCAGCATCAAATCCAATAAGATCAAATTCGGGTCAAAGGAGTCTACAGCGGTAAGTGCGGATTCTCCGTCCCCCACGATCATGGTTTCAAAGCATTCCTTGATCAGATAAAGAGAAATCAACTCTGCAATATTCTCATCGTCATCTACAATCAGAATTTTTTGTTTACTTGCCATTCTTAACCTCCCTAATTATTTAAATGTTACAATGGTGACACCTGCGTCACCTTCTCCAAATTCACCCAATCGGTAGTCTTTTACATAGGACAGTCGCTTTACATGACCGTGTACTGCACTGCGCAGGGCGCCGGTACCCTTTCCGTGTACTACGCGGACGCTGGAAAGATGCGCCAGATAGGCATCATCCAAATATTTATCCAGAGCGGCAACGGCCTCATCACAGGTCATGCCTAACAGATTGATCTCCGGAGAAATGGAGAGGGACTTGGACATTTTTATCTTAGAACTGCTGCTGCGGGATGCTTTTGCGGCTGCAGACGCCGCATCTTCATCCTGCAGAAGTACCAAGTCTTTTACATTGGTACTGGTACGGATAATTCCGCACTGCACAAAAAGATTGCCCTTGGCATCCGGAAGCGTGCTGACCGTGCCTTTTAGGCCCATGGAAAGAATTTTTACAGTATCGCCTTTTTTTAGCTTTTCCGGGGTTACCCCTTTTTCCGCAGAGGCGCTTTTGGGAGGTGTCTTAAGAGCCAGACGCTCGTTTTTGTCGTCAATCCGGCTACGCAGTTTCTGGCGTTTCTTCTCCAGCTCCCGGATATCGGTGCTGCTATCCGCCTTATTAAAATCCCGAATAGCTGCATCTGCTACGTCCTTGGCCTCCTGTAAGATGGCGCGGGCCTGTTCATTTGCCTCCCGCAGAATTTTATCCTTAGCGTTGTCCAGTTTCTCGTTCTTGGCTTTCAACTGCCCCTCCAGAGTTTTAATACGTTCTTTGTAGGCGGTCAGTTCTTGCTGTTCTTTTTCTATGGTTCTGCGGCTGTTCTCTAAATCCGCTATCACATCCTCAAAGCTTAAGTCTTCTTTATCTATCTGCTCTTTAGCGGCCTCAATAATGGTATCCGGCAAGCCCAGTCTGGAAGAAATGGCAAAAGCATTGCTCTTGCCGGGAATACCGATTAGAAGTCTATAGGTGGGTTTTAAAGATTCCACATCAAACTCACAACTGGCATTTTCCACCAAGGGAGTGGAAAGGGCATAGAGTTTCAGCTCGCTATAGTGGGTAGTTGCCATGGTCCGAATGCCCCTGGCATGCAGATGATTCAGTATGGCAATGGCCAGAGCGGCACCCTCTGTAGGATCCGTACCGGCTCCCAGTTCGTCAAAAAGACAGAGAGAGTTCTCGTTTGCACATGACAGGATTGTCACAATGGATGTCATGTGAGAAGAAAAGGTGGACAGACTCTGTTCGATGCTCTGTTCATCTCCGATATCCGCATATACCTCTTCAAAAACGGAAAGTTCCGAACGGTCCAATGCAGGAATATGCAGGCCGGCTTGTCCCATTAGGGTAAAAAGGCCCACGGTTTTTAGAGAAACTGTCTTACCACCGGTATTGGGGCCGGTAATTATGAGTAAATCAAATTCCCTACCCAAATGAATGTCAATGGGAACAACCTTCTTCTTGTCTAAAAGGGGATGTCGTCCCTTTCGGATATGGATATAGTGCTTCCGGTTAAAAAGCGGCATAGTGGCATTTTGGTCCATGGCCAGCTTTCCTTTGGCAAAAATAAAGTCCAGCGCTGTCATCAGCCGTTGATCGGTTGCTAATTCCACAGTGTGGGCGGATACCTGCAGAGAAAGCTCCTGCAGGATCTTTTCAATCTCCTTCTGCTCCTCTATGGCCAACTCTTTCAACCGATTGTTTAATTCCACTACGGCAGCAGGCTCGATAAAGAAAGTGGAGCCGGTTGCAGACTGGTCGTGTACCATACCCGGCACCTGTCCTTTGTACTCTGCTTTTACGGGAATACAGTAGCGGTTGTCACGCATGGTGATCACCGCATCCTGTAAATAGGTGCGGTAGGAGCCGTTTAGCATAGAGCCTAACTGTGTGTGTATTTTCTCACCGGTCTGCTGCATGCTGCGGCGAATGTGTTTTAATTCCGGACTGGCATCATCGGCTACTTCCTCTTCCGACAGCAGACAGCGTCGTATTTCTTCGGCAATATGCGACAAGGGTGTCAGATTTTCGAAATATGTCTGCAGGGAATCTTGCATTTCCTCTTCCCGCTCATTGCGGCCGTAAGCCTTGATGCGGGATACATTTTCCAAAAAACCGGCTATTTTTAGCAGCTCGGCTATGGACAGTGCGCTGCCGACTTCTAAGGATTTCAGGGAATAACCCAGGTCCTTATTGCCCCCAAAGGAGGTGCTGCCGTAACGGAAAAGCCGAGAAAGCGCGTCGGCGGTTTCGGTCTGCGCATTGCGGATATTTTGTATATCCGTATCTGGGACAAGATCACCGCACAGACGTCTGCCCGGTTCCGAATCGGCTTTTTCTGTTAAAAGGGCAATTATCTTATCATATTCTAAGGTGTGTAATACTTTTTTGTTCATATTAATTCCTGTAAAACGTTATGCGCTGATCTCCTTGATCAGTTCTAAAATAGTGCCGATGGCATTCAGCTGACGACTCTGCTTCATGGCGTCAATGTAGGTCTGTCTGGAGCAGTAGATTTCCTGTACCTTCTCGACCAATAGGGTTTCGCTCAATTCATCTTCATCCAATACGATGGAAAAGCCCTGGGAAGCAAAGGAACGGGCATTTAGCAGTTGATCCCCTCTGCTCTTGGTCGCAGGCAAGGGAATCAGGATATTGGGTTTTGCAAGAGCTAAGAGTTCACAGATAGCATTGGCCCCGGCGCGGGAAATTACCACGTCCGCCATGGCAAAGATATCTTTCAATTCCGCTTTTAAATATTCAAACTGCTTATACCCATCTAATGCCAGCAAGGTATTATCGATCTTCTCCTTGCCGCAGAGATGTACGACCTGAAAATCCGCCAAAAGTGCAGGCAAGGCTTTCCGTACCACTGCGTTGACGCTGACGGCGCCCTGACTGCCGCCTATGACCATGACCACCGGCTTATTGGCGGTAAAGCCACAGAACTTTAAACCTTCCAGACGACTGCCGCTTGCCAGTTCCTCCCGAATGGGGGAGCCGGTCAGTACTGCTTTGGAAGAAGGCAGATTCTGCAGGGTTTCCGGGAAGTTACAACAGACCTTTGTTGCGACCGGAATACAGAGCTTATTGGCAAGTCCCGGCGTCATATCCGATTCATGGATAATGCAGGGAATCTTTAGGGCTGCTGCAGCCCGTACAACGGGAACACTGACAAAGCCGCCCTTGGAAAACACTACATCCGGTTTTAATTCCTTTAAATATTTTTTGGCTTCCGAGCAGCCTTTCAGTACACGGAAGGGATCAGTAAAGTTTTTAGGATCTAAGTACCGGCGAAATTTACCTGTGGATATGCCGGTATAGGGAATGTCAAAATCCGCAATCAATCTTTTTTCAATGCCGTCATAGGAGCCCATATAGAACACCTCAAAACCGGCTTTCTTTAAATGAGGCAGCAGTGCAATGTTGGGTGTTACATGTCCGGCAGTGCCGCCTCCGGTCAATACGATCTTTTTCATAATTGGGCCTCTCTAAAAATTATTTTAAGGATTCCAACGCTTTCGCCAACTGATCGGGGCAGGAGGTGGATTTAAACCCACACTTAATGCCTCTTAATCTTTCAATGGCATCTTCCACTTTCATGCCGGCCACCAATTTGCTGATACCTTGCAAGTTGCCGTTGCAGCCGCCTAAAAAGGTGACGGAATCAATGATGCCGTCCGTTACTTCAATGTCAATAGCGGTGGAGCAGGTTCCGGATGTCTGATATCTCATAGTATACCTCCTAAAATAGCAAATAAATAAATCAAGCTGGTTCTAATGTAGGATTATAGCAGAAACGGAGCCGGGATTCCAGTCCCTAGGGCAGATTTCCCCAACTTTTAGGAAAACTTTGGGTATCTATGTAGAAAAAGAACATAATTTATCGACGAAATTCCGTTAGTGCCATATTGTTTCGACAAGACGGGGCATTTATAATAATTTTATGAGGATCAGCAATATCATATTTATGCATGAAGGAGGAGTCTATGTTTCAAATATTTTATGAAGAGAGGCTGATTACCATTCTGATGTTCGTCCTTTTATTATGCAGCATTTGCAGCAGAATTATCATAGGTATACTATATCAGAATATGATAAAGGAAGCGGATAATATGTCTGCTACCAAGAACAAGGCGCTGAAGCAGTGTAAACTAAAATTTGCCAACTGCTATCAACTGAATAACCGGGTTTCCAATATTTCAATCTTCGTGGACAAGTTTATGAATCGGCTGAAGATAGGACCCTTTTCCTATCTGACGCTGTATCATCTGTCGGGACAGATGATGATGCTGTCCGTAGTCGTTGCAGGGGTCGGTATATGCAAAAGCATTCTGGCAGGCTACAGTATTGGGGATATTCTTCCTTTCTACATAGTAAGCTTTTTAGGACTCTATTTGTATTTTGCAGTTTCTGCCGTAGCGGATATCAAAGGCAGGCGTCGTATTTTAAAGACCAATCTGGTAGATTACTTGGAAAATCATATGGCAAACCGTCTGGCCGAGGGTGGCTACACAGAAGAGACTGGTGCGGAAGGAATACGGAATGAGAAAAAAGAGGGGCGTACAAAAATAGAATTGATGCCTATGCACAAAGAGGAGCAGGAGTTGCCGCCGGAGGAGGAAAAACGGATTTTCTCCCGTTCAGAAGAAAAGGAATTGGAAGAGTTACTGAAAGAATTTCTCACCTCGTAAGACATTTTGCAAGGTGTATATTGAATTTAGAAAGCAATTCTGCTACACTATGAAAGTGTAAAACATGCCGAAAGGCGAAAGAAAAGGAGCAGAAGAGATGAGTACGAAAGTGACGTTTGATTATGCGAAAACAGCGCCCTTTATTAAGGAAGCGGAGATTGAGAACATAAAGCCGCAGGTACTGGCAGCAAAAGAAACGCTGGTATCCGGCACGGGTGCGGGCAATGATTTTTTGGGCTGGATTAATTTGCCGGTGGACTACGATAAGGAAGAGTTTAGCCGCATTAAAGCAGCGGCTAAGAAGATTCAGGAGGATTCCGAGGTCTTACTCGTTATCGGTATTGGCGGTTCCTATTTAGGTGCCCGCGCTGCCATTGAGTTTTTAAGACACAGCTTTTATAACATGGTGGATAAGAGTATCCGCAAAACTCCGGAAATTTACTATGTTGGTAATTCCATTAGTTCTACCTATATCAAACATCTGATGGACGTTGTAGGGGACAGGGATTTCTCTATCAACATGATTTCCAAATCCGGCACGACCACTGAGCCGGCAATCGCCTTCCGCGTGTTTAAGAATCTGTTGGAAAAGAAATATGGTAAGGAAGGTGCGGCAGGAAGAATCTATGCCACCACCGACAGGGCAAAGGGATCCTTAAAGCATGTTGCAGATGAAGAAGGTTATGAAACCTTTGTGGTTCCGGATAATATCGGAGGCCGTTTCTCCGTACTGACCGCTGTAGGCCTTCTGCCTATTGCAGTCAGCGGTGCTGATATCGACAAACTGATGGAGGGTGCGGCAAGCGCAAGAAAGAGCGCGCTGGAAAATGCTTTTGAGAACAATGATGCCCTGCAGTATGCCGCTGTGAGAAACATTCTTTTAAGAAAGGGCAAATCCGTTGAGATTCTGGCCAATTACGAGCCCAGCCTGCACTACATATCCGAATGGTGGAAGCAGCTTTACGGGGAGAGTGAAGGTAAAGATCAGAAGGGAATCTTCCCTGCAAGTGTAGATCTGACTACCGATTTACATTCCATGGGCCAGTTCATTCAGGACGGTGCCCGTATTCTCTTTGAAACCGTACTGGAGTTAGAGACATCCAAAGAAGAACTGTTTATTGGTGAGGAGCCGGTGGATCTGGATGGTTTGAATTATCTGGCCGGCAAGACCGTGGATTTTGTAAATAAGAGTGCTATGAACGGTACTATTTTGGCACATACCGATGGTCAGGTGCCCAATCTTATGATCAAAATTCCCGAAGTCAGTGAATTTTATTTGGGTCAGCTCTTCTATTTCTTTGAGTTTGCCTGCGGTGTCAGCGGTTATATGAACGGTGTGAATCCTTTCGACCAGCCCGGCGTGGAAAGCTACAAGAAAAATATGTTCGCTCTGCTTGGCAAGCCCGGCTATGAGGCGCAGCGTGAGGAGCTGTTAAAGAGATTATAAAATTAGAGAACGTGGATTGATAAGTCATGATGCGCAGACGTATTTATTACGTCTGCGTATTTTCCTTGAATGGTATAAATAGAAAGATGTGCCCCATAGAGGCATGGGATATAGAAAGAGAGGAAAGCGTATGATGAAGACTCCCAATATTGTGATTTTAGAGAGAAACAGCGTGGGGACGGATGTTTCCATGGAATGCTTTGAGAAACTGGGTAATGTAACCGCATATCCTAATACTACTACGGTGGAGGAGGTTAAGGAGCGTATTAAAGAAGCGGATATTGTCATTGCCAACAAAGCGCCCATGAAGGAAGAAGCGCTGCAGGATGCTCCCAATGTGCGTCTCATCTGTGAGTTTGCTACGGGTTATGACAACTGTGATCTGTCTTACTGCAGCAGCAGGGGCATAAAGGTGGCTAATGTAGTGAACTATTCTACGGCTATGGTTGCACAGCATACCTTTACGCTGGCACTGGCACTGGTGCAGAAGCTGGCATATTATGACAACTATGTCAAGTCTGGAAAATACAGTGCACAAGACAGATTCTCCCATTTTGATCAGCCCTTTATCGAACTGGACGGCAAGACATGGGGTATTGTAGGCATGGGCAACATCGGCAGGCAGGTGGCAAAAATTGCTTCCGCTTTTGGCTGCCGTGTGATCTTCCATTCCATAACAGGAAAGAGTACTGTGACGGAATATCCGCAGGTGGACAAAGATACGCTGCTGGCAGAGAGTGATTTCTTATCCCTGCACTGTCCCTTAAGCGATCTGTCCCGTAACTTTATTGATAAAGAAGCGTTGCGGAAAATGAAGAAGACAGCGGTGCTCATTAATGTGGCAAGAGGACCGGTGGTGAATAATACCGATCTATACGAGGGACTGACAGCAGGGGAAATTATGGCTGCGGGATTGGACGTGCTGGAAAAGGAACCTCTGGAACTGAGCAATCCATTAAGTAAATTGAAGGACAGCAATCAGTTGATCATTACGCCCCACTTGGCTTGGGGAAGTGTGGAGGCAAGGATCCGATGCGTTGAGGAAACTTGTAAAAATATAGAAGCTTTTTTGCGGGGTGAGGATAGAAATATTGTGAATTCTATTTGACAGGGGCACTTTACCGTGATAACATACAAAAGTACCAAGGAAAGGAAGGTTTACTATGAAAAAGAAGATTAGTTTATTATTACTTGTTTGCATGACAGCTTTATTGGCGGCATGCGGAGAAAGCAAGGCTGATACCTTTACCGTAGGTTTCGACGCAGAGTTTCCTCCGTATGGCTATATGGATGATAATGGGGAGTATGTGGGCTTTGACTTGGATCTGGCAGCAGAAGTGTGTAAGAGAAACGGTTGGGAACTGGTAAAGCGTCCTATTGACTGGGATTCCAAGGATATGGAATTATCCAGCGGTTCCATTGACTGTATCTGGAACGGCTTCACCATGAACGGACGTGAAGACGCTTATACATGGAGTTCTCCCTATGTGGACAACAGTCAGGTATTTGTGGTAGCAGCAGATGCGGGCATTAGTACTTTTGCAGATTTAGAAGGCGAGGCCATAGGTGTGCAAAGAGATTCTTCTGCACTGAGTGCACTGAATGATGAAGAAGTACCTGAGAATATTGCACTCAGAGACAGCTTCGGCAGCCTAACGGAGTATGCGGATTATAACACAGCCTTTATGGATCTGGAAGCAGGTGCGTTGGATGCAGTAGCTATGGACATCGGTGTGGCAAATTATCAGATTGAATCCAGAGGCGGCGGTTTCATCATTTTAGAGCAGCGTTTGGCAACAGAGCAGTACGGCGTAGGCTTTTTACTTGGTAACGAAAAACTGCGTGATACCGTAGAGGCTACGTTAAAGGAAATGGCCGAAGACGGTACTTTTGCACGGATTGCAGAGGAATGGGGATTAACCGACAGTGTTTGCTTCGGAAAGTAAGACAGAGCACAAACTATACAGACAAAATAGGATAAGCGGGGTTTTAACATGAGTATTCAAGTGATGCTGTTACAATTAGGAAAAGGATTGATTGTATCGATTGAGATATTCGTGTTGACCCTGCTTTTTTCATTGCCGTTAGGACTGATAGTCTCTTTTGGACGGATGTCTAAAAATGTGATCATTCGCTGGATTGCGAAGATATACATATCCATCATGAGGGGAACGCCGCTGATGCTCCAGCTTCTGGTGGTTTACTTTGGCCCTTATTATGTTTTTAGAGTACGGATCAGCAATCATTATCGTTTCATTGCGGTCATTATCGCTTTTGCCATTAACTATGCCGCCTATTTTGCGGAAATTTACCGTTCCGGTATTGAATCCATGCCGGTGGGGCAGTATGAGGCAGCCAAGGTTTTAGGCTACGGAAAGGTTCAGACATTCTTTAAGATTATTCTGCCGCAGGTGATCAAGCGGATACTTCCTGCTGTTACAAATGAAATCATTACGTTGGTAAAAGATACCTCATTGGCCTTTGCAATTGCACAGGCGGAGATGTTCACCATTGCTAAGCAGATAGCGGCCGCACAGACGACGATCATGCCGTTGATGGTTGCCGGGGTGTTCTATTATATACTTAACCTGGTTGTGGCAACAGCAATGGAACGGATAGAAAAAGCCTGCTCCTACTACCGATAGAGAGGAACTTAATATGAAACTCTTAGAGATGCATCATGTAAAAAAAGAATTTGACGGTTTGGGAGTGCTACAGGATATTTCGCTGTCTGTAGAGGAAGGAGAGGTGGTTTCCATTATCGGGCCTTCCGGTTCCGGCAAGTCTACTCTGTTACGTTGTGCAACCATGCTCGAGCAGATGGACGGCGGGGAATTGATCTATATGGGTGAATATGCGGCTAGGATGCAAGACGGAAAATGTGTATATGCATCCAAAGCAGAATTAAAAAAGCTGCACCGCTATTTTGGACTGGTATTTCAAAATTTTAATTTATTTCCCCACTATAATGTTTTAAAAAATATTACGGATTCTCTGATTTCAGTGGATAAGATACCCAAGCAGGAAGCGGTGGAACGTGCAGAAAAACTGCTCACGCAGCTGGGACTTGCTGACAAGAGGGATGCCTATCCCTATCAGCTCTCCGGTGGGCAGCAGCAGAGAGTTTCCATTGCCAGAGCGTTAGCTAAACAGCCGAAATTACTGTTTTTTGACGAGCCCACTTCAGCATTGGATCCGGAGCTGACTGTGGAGGTTCTTAAGGTAATCAAAGAGCTGGCAAAAGAGCATATGACCATGATCATCGTCACTCATGAAATGCAGTTTGCAAGAGAGGTTTCTGACCGCATTATTTTCATGGAAGAGGGTATTATTAAGGAACAGGGTACCCCGGATGAACTTTTTGGTACTGACAATGAACGTGTCAAGGAATTTATTGGCCATCTTGCAGGAGAATAGAAAGAGCCGTTGCAGTACCGGAGAAGGAACAAAAGGAAGGTTGCCGAAATGATTGAAAAATGTAAAGCCTTATTGATAAAATACAGGGAAATCATTATTTATATTATAGTTGGGGGTATGACTACCGTCGTTTCCTGGGGGGCCTGCTTTGTAGCGGAACGGTTTTTAGATACGAATATTTCCTGGCAGAATTTTTTAATCAACAGTATAGGCTGGGTGGCGGGCGTTTGCTTTTCTTACCCCTTGAACCGCCGTTGGGTATTCCGCAGCAAGAATCCCCATGTAATGAAAGAGTTCTGTGGCTTTGCGCTTTCCAGGGTCTCCACTTGGATACTGGATGTAGTCATCATGTGGCTCACGGTAAATATGTGGAACATGAACTATTGGATCGCAAAAATTTTCATTTCCGCGGTACTCGTAACCATTGCAAATTATGTATTCAGTAAGCTGCTGATATTTAATAAAAAGAAGTAGCGCCAATATAAAAGCGTTCAAGATATGAAAAGGAGAAAATATGAAGCAGCATCAGATTGTGTTTAATGGGGAAAGGGAATTCCTCAAGGAGCTTAAAAAGTTTCAACGGATGTGGGGGCATACGCCTAAAATGATGTTTCAGATTCTTTCAGAAGTTCTTGAAGCAGAACCAATAGAGAAAATAGGTCGTGCTATAGAAAAGATTTTTCCTGATACCCCATGGTTTGGTTGTTCTACAAGCGGTACTTTAGTGGACTGCGAGCTTGTTCCGGGAATCACAGTTGTAGCAATTGTTTTTGAAAAGGAATCCTCTCAGTTCGAAGTGTTTCAATATGATACACATGAAAAGTCGTTGGAATGGATCACACAGAAAATAATCGAGGATGCAGAAGACAAGCCTTGGGTGAAGGCAATCGAACTGTACTATTCATTTCCGGAAGAATCAACAACAAAATTCTGTGAAGGTCTGCAGGATATTGACCCTAAAGTACATATTTTCGGCGGGGTTTCGGGCAACGATGATATGACAAAAAGTATATCGTACGTTTTCTCGAAGACGGGCGGTTATTCCAATCATGCGATTACAGTTGTATTTTATGGCGGAGATGATTTTTATGTGGATTCGATTAAAATAACAGGATGGAAGCCACTGGGTAAAAAGTTCAAAGTAACCAAGTCCGAGGGAAGTATATTACAGGAATTGGATGGCGTACCTGCATACGATGTGTATAATAAGTATCTCGATATCAGCAATGATGAAAACTTCTTTTATAATACACTGGAATTTCCATTGCTTTATGAATTTAATGGAATCACTGTCCTTCGCACTCCTATGGCAAGCAATCCGGATCACTCTATTTCAACATCAGCGGATGTCGAAGTAGGCTCAGCGGTTAGGATAACCTATGGTGATCCCCAAACAATTATAGAAAGTGTTGACAATGACAGTCAGAGAATTAAAAAATTCCGACCGGATGTGATACATTTCTTTTCATGTGTAGCACGCCGGACATATTGGGCTGCCGGGGAGCCTACTTATGAGCTGAAACCGTTCAAGGACATTGCTCCTTCTTCCGGATTTTTTACGCTGGGGGAATTTCTGCGTGGTGACAATCGTCTGAGTATGCACAATGTAACATTGGTAGTTGCTGCAATGCGTGAAGGCGAGGCAGAACAGAACCAAATGCAGGATATGTTTGAGGATAAAACAGCGTCATCAAAGAAAACACTTGTGTCCCGCCTTGCAACATTTATCAGTGCAACCTCGATAGAACTGGAGGAAATGAATAAAAAACTTACAATTGCTGCGATTAGCGATGGTCTGACAGGATTGTATAACCGTGCAGAAACGCAAAGGCGCATTGAAGAGAATCTTACCAATGTGCAGAACAATCCGCTATCTCTTGTCATGATAGATATTGATGACTTTAAGCAGGTCAATGATACATACGGACATCAAGAGGGAGATACGGTTCTTATAGCACTGGCTAATATTCTGCTCAAAGAGCAAAAACGTATATCCGAGAAGATTTCTGCCGGAAGGTGGGGCGGCGAGGAGTTTATGCTGGTACTTGCCAATACGGATGTTTCCACAGCTACTTTAATTGCAGATTTGGTTCGACAGTGCTTTGAGAATACCGCCTTTTCGTCTATTCCGGCTCAGACGATCAGTGTCGGGGTGACACAGGCTAATGCCAAGGATACATTTGATACACTTTGTACCAGAGTTGATACGGCGCTGTACAAAGCAAAGAAAAACGGGAAAAATAAAGTTATAGTGATATAAAAAAGCGGGGATATCCCCGCTTTTTTATGTTATAATCGGCAACCCGTTCACATTGCCTTGGCTATTCTAAAATGGTATTTTCGTTTGGTCAGATATTGCGTTTTCAAAAGCCCGCACATCCGATAGGTCTATCAGAAAGAGCTCCATTTTTAGGACGGTACTTTTTATAATACCATCTCTGTCTTCATAATAATTGGTATTGCTTTCAAACGCAAAGGGCGCCCTGAGTGCTGCCAGTGTAATTTGTACATCTCGATATAATAGACTGTCTGGAAGCGGCTTATTGCTATAACAATATCTACTACGCAAGAAAAAGCCATCGTTATCCATCGAGTGGATGATATAATCAAATAATGCCTCAGAATTATTCGGTGATAAAATAGAAGCAATCTGTTTGTAAAATTCATATTTTGTCATTGCAGCACCTCATTTAATAGTTATGGGAATAGTAATCCAACACTGGAATACCCTGATCAACCAGAAAATTGCCGACTGCCGTTTCGATCTCATGCCTGCTGTAACTAATATTGTTCAATTGCAAAGGAAACACCAAGACCTTGGTGGTATCCCAAGACTTGCCCAATTTATGAATAATTATACCGCTGGTATTGAATTGCCACCGTCCCTTTTCCTTCTTGTTATAATCATCCGCACTGATTGGCAGCTGGAAGTTAATATCACTGCTCTGGGCAATCACGCCCACAAATTTATCTGTGGTAAATTTCATCCAAATGAGATCCCGCTCATCGTTCAACTGATACTGTTTTTATTGTGGAGTACTTTATTTCCGTTGGATTCATTATTGGATTTAAGACCGGGGGTACCACTTTATGTTGTGATCTTTCCCAAATAACTTTATTTGATATCTATGAACTAGTTGCGGAGCCTAATGATTCTGTTTTAAAGTTCTATGATCTTCCAATCTCTGTAAACGCTACAGACACCGCTATTAAGAATTCGACCGAAGCAATATTTGAAAACATCAAAGCTGACCTGTTTTCAACTATAACAATATATCTGTCATGGACATATGTAATGGAATCGAACAAAATCAGCTCCCCGCAGCTCTGTCACGGATACTCTGATCGGCGGTGTTTCATTATTGGCAGATGCTTTTGAAGCTGTTAACACTACATCTAATTCTCGGCGTTAAATATAATGGGAGCATTCTAAATGCAATAATTGCATATGAAAATGAAGAATCCTCTCAAATATACTCAAATCTTGAACCACATGAAACAGTGCAAAGTGTTGTAGAAATATTTTATGGACAAGAGAAAAAGATATAAGGATAAAGAAGTCGCGGAAGAAGCAGCAAAACAAATAAGAAACATTGTTATTGATTACAAAATTAGAACTCTAAACTAATTATATTTTTAGACTGTAAAGGAGGCGCTCATGGCACACGTATATGAAAGTATTTTAGCGGGCCTGACAGAGGCCGTCGAGGATGCTA
The DNA here is from genome assembly GCA_022510705.1 of Lachnospiraceae bacterium. Taxonomy (GTDB): domain Bacteria; phylum Bacillota; class Clostridia; order Lachnospirales; family Lachnospiraceae; genus Acetatifactor. The sequence goes on along the minus strand of JAFLSX010000011.1, from coordinate 30,282 downwards.
AAAGTGAGGAAAAAACTTGAAAGGCGGGTTGTGGAAATCGAGCCCGTAAAAAGTTATAGTGCGAAAGAAGTGCAGAGAATAAGAAAAGAAACCGGCCTTTCCCCAAAACTGTTTGCCGGTTATATGGGCGTGTCCGTTAAATCTGTAGAGGCCAGGGAGGCGGGTACCAATAAACCCTCTGGTGCCGCCAGCCGTATTTTGAACATGATGGAGCTGGATGCAAAACTTACGGAAACGTTCCCATTTGTAAAGAGGTAGGTTTAATGATAAATGTAAGTTAGAGGAGGCTTTTTAATATAGCCGGAAATCAACTGTTTGAGCCATTTATGGCGAGTTTTGATTTCCGGCTATAAATAGATGGCGCAACAAAACCACCAAAATCCACGTGTTTGCGGCAGAACTGCGATTCTCTCGATAACTTATTTTAAATCTTCTCAGTCATAATATTTGTAAATACCCTCAGTTATAATGTATTCGTAAACCTCCCGCATACCGGAAAGCACTTCATCCATATTTTCTTCTGTCACCCGATATTCTCCTGCCGCCATGCATTCCAGCATATACTGATTGATCGAAGGAGAATAATGATTTTTGTCCATGTAATTGTCCAGATTACAAATAATATCCACATCCGACTGGAAATAGTAAACCTCCACATTTTCACAGGTAAGCAATGCGGGCAGTATCTGTTCCAATGCATAAAACAATTCTTCTGCAGTACCGCTCGTATATCTGTAATCCCACATCATCATGGAATACGGCGGGAAGAATATCCGATAATTGGTTTCGGGATGGGTGCTTATCTCTTCCAAAACCATTCGGATGTTTTCTTCAATTACAGGAATCTTATCTGCAATGGGCTGCTCCGGTAAAGGTTCTTCAGGTTTCTGATAGTCCTCCATTGCCTTGGCCGCACTAAAATTCTTGCCGTCCGACCAGTCATAGGCCGCTCCGCCTGTATTGATTCCGGTATAGGAATAGGCGAGCATTAACGGAATCTTTTCCAGTAATACATCCTTGTTGAACAGATAGGGAAGATCATCAAACGGCATCTCTGTAAAAAGATAGGACGGACTGTAGACATCCGGCAGGGTAACCGCATTGGATGCGGTCAGTGCTGAGAGATCCAGTCCCCAGAAAATATAGGTCAGCTCCTGCTCGTTATGGGCAAGTCCTAAATAATACAGAAGATCGGCTACGGAACCGGAGGCCTTTATGATCTTTAAGGTGTGACAGTTGTACCGTGCATCCAAATAGGTACTGTCACAGTTCTCCACCATGGAAGAGCCCAACAGTACGCTGTCATAGGAGAGGTTACGGATGGATCCCGCCATCTGGGTTTCTCTGTCAAACAATGTTTGCTGCAACCCTAGCCAAGGTGCATGGTACTGATAAAAAGGATCCAATACAAAAACTACGGCTGCCAACAGCAAAAGTTCTGCAGCCACAGCAATAGCCAGCCCCTTTAAGGCCTTATGCTTGCCCCATATCTTGTTTTGCGTCTTTGCCGATTCTTTCAAAAGTGATCCCCCTAAAAATTAAAGTATAAAAAGGTGCTGACCTGGGATAAAGAAATAAAAGACCAGGTAAATACGGTGGCAAGGCAGAGGATGCCTCGCAAAGTGCAAGCCTTCTCCCGTATCCATTCCTCTGCTTCCCTGCCTCGGATAAATAAGAGAGCAACAAACAGTAATATCCCCATACAGATCAGATAGAAGGGTGTAAGATACTGGGGAAAGCGCAGTTGCAAAAGTTTTATGACTGCATAATTTTCCGGTATCTGTAAATGCGTTGCAAACCGTGTCAAATAGCCGCTCCAGCCCACGGTAAACATCCTGCGGAAATAGATAAATGCCGTAGTCAGGGAATCACTACGGAACAGTATTAACGTCATCATAAAAAACAGCATAGTGATAAATTGCTTCAGGTGCCTGGGACCCTTTTGCAATATAGGGAAAAGGGCTTCTAAAACTATTGCAGTCCCATGCAGAATGCCGAAGACGACAAAAGTCCAGTTGGCACCGTGCCAAAAGCCGCTGGCTATAAAAACAATAAATAAGTTAAGACACTGAAAGAACTTTCCCTTTCGATTGCCGCCCAGCGGAATATAAATATAAGTGGTAAGAAAGCGGGACAGGGTAATATGCCATCTGCGCCAGAAATCCTGCACGGACTCCGCTTTTAACGGCGAGTGGAAGTTTACCGGCAGTATAAATCCGAACATGGCGGCAATGCCTCTTGCCATATCACAGTAACCGCTGAAATCAAAATAGAGTTCCAGCATATAAAAAAGAATTGCCAAAATCCCGGTAGGAGCATCCAGATAATAGGGAATGATGGCAATATCATCAAATACGGTGTTTACCATAATGGCAAGAACATCCGCTAAAAGGACTTTTTTGCCCAGTCCTAATATAAACAGCGCCGCACCGTCAAAAAACTGTTCTGCATAGGGCGTTCTGTTTTTTCGCTCTCTGAGCTGAGGGATGAATTCGCTGTGTAATACAATGGGCCCAGCTACTAACTGAGGAAAATAGGTCACAAAACAGGCATATTCTAAAAAGCCGTAACAGGGTGCGTCCTCTCTGTAACGATCCACTAAAAAGGAGACCTGCTGAAAGGTAAAAAAGCTGATGCCAAGGGGCAAAGCAATCTTTTCTACCTGCAGATCCGTATGCAGAAAGAAATTGCAGTTGTTAATAAAAAAATTGAAGTATTTAAAATAAAACAGCAGCCCCAGATTAAAAACCAATCCGGTGCCAAGCACCCATCTGCGGCCGGTGCGTGTGCTGCAGCAGGTAAACAGTTTACTGAAGCACTGATTGCAGAGAACGCTGCCCCCTAACAATGCCAGATACCATGGATTGTAATAGCCATAGAACCACAGAGACATACCAACCAAAAACAGTCTGGCATACCGTGGATCGGTAAATCTCTGCAGCCCATACCAGCCAATTAGGCTAAGGGGCAAAAACAGCAGGATAAAGATGACCGAGTTAAACAGCATGATATTTACCCCTTATTTACTTAAAATAGTGTCTCAAACCGCTCCATTGCTTCTATCGTATTCTCCTTGGTGCCAAAGGCGGTCAAACGGAAGAAGTTCTTGCCGTTGTTTCCGAAGCCGGCGCCGGGAGTTCCCACAACCTGGATCTTATTTAACATGAAGTCAAAGAATTCCCAGGATTCCATGCCCATGGGACATTCAAACCAGATATAGGGAGAATTGATACCACCAAAGTAACGGATGCCTTTCTTCTCCATGGTCGCTGCAATGATGCGGGCGTTTTCCTGATAGTATTTAATATTATCACGGCACTGAGCCATACCTTCCTCAGAGAAGACCTGTGCGGCGCCCTTCTGTACAATATAGGAAACACCGTTAAACTTCGTAGTCTGTCTGCGGTTCCACATTGCATTTAAGGATAATTCTCTGCCGTCGGAAGCAGCAAATTTCAACTCCAGAGGCACTACGGTATAACCGCAGCGGGTACCGGTAAAGCCTGCTGTTTTACTTAAGGAGCAGAATTCAATCGCACATTTCTTGGCTCCCTCAATAGCAAAGATACTGCGGGGCAGACTCTCGTCGGTAATAAAGCATTCATAAGCGGAATCATAGAGAATAATAGCGTCGTTCGCTAAGGCGTAGTCCACCCATTCCTTTAACTGCTCTTTATTGTAAGCAGCGCCGGTGGGATTGTTGGGAGAGCAGATATAAATGATGTCCGCATGTACGCTCTTATCCGGCATAGGAAGGAAATTATTTTCTGCTGTTGCATTTATGTAAGTAACTTTTCTGCCATTCATGACATTCGTGTCAACATACACGGGATACACAGGGTCGGGAATCAGAATGACATTATCCTGTGCAAATAAATCTGTAATATTTCCGGTGTCACTCTTTGCACCGTCAGAAACAAAGACTTCCTTTGCGTCAATAGTAACACCGCCATGTGCATAGTATTCTACAATAGCATTTCGCAGGAAATCATAGCCCTGCTCAGGGCCGTAACCTTTGAATGTTTCGGAAGCAGCCTGTGCGTCCACGCCTTCGTGGAGCGCGTCAATCACATTACTGCCGATGGGGCGGGTGACGTCACCTATCCCTAAACGAATCACCTTTTTGTCAGGATTGGCTTCGGTATACGCTGCTACACGGTGCGCAATTTCGGAGAAAAGATAACTTTCCTTTAAGTTTAGATAGTTTTCATTTAACTTAGGCATAATAAATCCTCCTTTTTCTGTTTGGTTAAAGCAATGTAAGCATATGCGCTACCAGTGCGGCAGAATGTGCGGCGGCCGCTTTTTCAAAGGTGGGGTAGTCCATTTCTGCACTGTCGTCAGCCTTATCTGAGATGGCTCTAATAATGACAAAGGGAATATCGTTTAAATATGCGGCGTGGGCAATGGAAGCCCCCTCCATCTCGGCACAGTCTCCCTCAAAGACGGTGATAAGACGCTGCTTCACTTCTTTGTCGGAAATAAACTGATCACCGCTCACCACTCTTCCCACCCGTACTTGCAGGTTGGGATTTACTTTTTTGCAGGTAGTTACAGCAGCATCAATCATGTCATCATCCGCTTTAAATTCACGAAAGCCCATCTGGGGCACTTCGCCCGGCTGATAACCAAAAATTGTGACATCTATGTCATGATGAAGAGCGTCTTTGGAAACCAGTATATCTCCAATGTCCAAAGCAGCATTTAAGGAGCCGGCCACTCCGGTATTGATAATATGGGTAACTTCAAATAAATCCGCCAGAATCTGTACGCAGAGAGCAGCATTGACTTTACCGATGCCGCATCGTACGATAACAACTTCAGTTTCATTCAAGCGTCCTACACAAAAATCCATGGAGGCTTTGGTGACAACGCGCTCCAGCGTCATTTGGCTCTTTAACTGCTCTACCTCTAAATCCATGGCGCCGATAATTCCAACTCTTTTCATCTCATAGCATCCTTTCTCTTTACAGCTTTCTTCCCTGTTCCGATATTATTCGGGATAAATCAAACGGCTATCATCAATATGGTATAAAACCTGATCCAAATATTTTTTGGCCAGATAATTAGCCATACGCAGATTCATATCCAGATAGTTGCCGCAGTCCATGGGGGAGGCCCCGGGGACCTCGTCTTTATAGTCACGGATAAATTCAAACATCTCGATCATCAGGGGGACAATATCCTTAGAAGCATAGTCCCCTGTCAAAAGCAGATAAAAGCCGGTACGGCAGCCCATGGGGCCGAAATAGAGAGTCTTCTCTTTATAGACGGGATGGTTTCTCAAAAAAGTGGCGCCCAAGTGCTCGATAGTGTGCACTTCCGCCGTATTCATAACGGGTTCCTCGTTGGGACTGGTCATACGCAGATCAAAGGTAGTAATGGTCTCCGCGCCGGCCTTGTCTTTTCGGGAAACATAGACACCGGGTTGAAGTTTGATATGATCAATGGTAAAGCTTGTGATTTTCTCCATAGCTTATATCCTTTCTAAAGTATGATAGGGGCGGTTGTACAAACAACCGTACCCAACCAATAGAGTAGCGGATTTAAGGGAAAAAGTCAAGAAAATTGGGGGCTGAAACAGCACCATAGAATGGAAAATACACAAAGTCAAATCTAAGCCTTGAAAATAAGGAAAAAACGGCTTATGCTTAGAAGGAAACAGGAGAAATTCAGGCGGAAGGGCGTCGGTAGAATGAAAAGACAGAGAATCACCATAAAAAGACTTGTGAAATTTTTTGTGGGACTGGCGATCATCCAGTTGGCAGTGGCCTCCTTTTTGCAGATTAACATCGGCTCCGATTCCTTCACCGTATTTATGCAGGGACTATCCAAGGTACTGCACATTAGTGTGGGAGCCGCCAATCTCATTTTGACTTTTGTATTGTTATTGATTGTGTTCTGGCTGGACAGAACGCAATTCCATATAGGTATGGTACTGTCGGTGGCATTTGCAGGACTCATCTTAAACGGGATGACGAGGGTGGTGGATTTTATTTTGCCGAAAAATCCCCATCCGGTACTTATATTTGTAGAATTTATGCTTACCTGTTTAGTGGTCTCCATTGGCTTTCCGCTTTTAAAATCTGCAGGAATCGGGGTAGCACCCAATGATGCGCTCTATCTGGCGGTATCCAAACGGCTGAAAAAGCCCTACGGAATTGTGAGAGTCTGCATAGACGCATTTTATCTGGTATTGGGATTTCTATGTGGCGGCGTGGTTGGTATCGGTACGGTAATCTGTGTGGTGGTACTGGGCCCCATGATGCAGTTTGTGATGGCACATTTGATCAAGCAGGAAGATGAGGAGGTAGAAGAGTCATGAAATTTGGGATTCTGGCACCGGGTAAAATTGCCCACAAAATGGCAGAGGCGGTATCGGGAATACCGGACCTGGAAAAATATGCGGTAGCGTCCAGGGACATAGCCAAAGCACAGGATTTTGCAAACAAGTGGAAATTTGAAAAAGCCTACGGCTCTTACGAAGCCATGCTGGAGGATGGAGCTGTGGAACTTATCTATGTCGCCCCACCGCATTCCCTTCACTATGCATATGCAAAAATGTGTCTGGAGCATGGAAAGCATGTACTGGTAGAGAAGCCTTTTACCGTAAACGCAAAGCAGGCGGAGGAACTGATACGTCTGGCAGAGGAAAAGGGATTGCTCATCGCAGAGGCCATTTGGACCAGATATATGCCCAGTAGATTTATGCTTGAGAAGCTGCTGGCGGACGGAGTGATCGGCGAAGTAAGCTCGCTGACCGCCAATTTGGGCTATGTATTGACCGGTATAGAAAGGCTGGAAAAGCCTGAACTTGCGGGAGGCGCACTTTTGGATTTGGGTGTCTATCCCATTAATTTTGCTCTGATGGCTATTCCGGAGGAAATAAAGACAGTCAGTTCCGCAGCAGTCCTATCCCCTGCGGGCGTGGACTGGCAAAACAGCATCACCCTCACTTTTTCTTCCGGAAAAACAGCATTGCTGCACAGTAATATGCGGGCACTGACAGACCGCAGCGGTATGATTTACGGGGATAAGGGCTATATAGAATTTGTCAATATCAATAACGGTGAGGAAATTCGTGTCTTTGATCTACACTACCGTATGACGGATTGCTTGAAAGTACCGGAACAGATCAACGGTTTCGAGTATGAGGTGCTTTCCTGCATGAAAGCCATACGGGAGGGCAAGACCGAGTGTGAAGAAATGCCCCACAGTGAAATACTGCGCATCATGCGGCTGATGGATGGGCTGCGGGCAGAGTGGGGGCTAGTCTATCCCTGCGATCAGGAAGTGTAAAAGGAAAGGATGTAAGAAGTGCAGACGATCGGCCTGGAGATACAACTGAATGAGGAAAATTTAAAAAGGCTGTTACACAGATATCATTTTAAGGAATCGGATTTTGCTCAACTGTCGGCACTCTCCCGGGTTCTGCAGTCATTAATACAACCCAGAGCCTATTATATTTGGAAACGGGAAGAGGCTCCTGTATCTTATGAAGACTATGCAGTAGTTTTTTTGAGCCTGGGAAATGGTGTGGATGCATTGCAGGAGATTTGTCTGGAAAAGGAGGCCGTGACAGAAGGATATATGATCGAATGTCTGGCTTCTGAACTGCTGTTTATGGCATATCAGGAATGTGTCAGACAGCTGCAGGCAGAGCGCGGGAAATGGGCAGAAAAAATTGACTTTCTGGGAGATACCTATCCGCTGGAACTGATGGAAAAGTTGTACATGGATTTTGAAGGAATACCGATTACCTTTAATGCGCAGTATGTCTTGCAGCCTAAAAAGAGCGTAGTATTTTTACTGCCGATGATTCCTATGCAGGAGGGTAGGGAAAATGCCTCCTGTCATATATGTCAAAACTGCAAAAACACATCCTGCATCCTTAGAGATGAAACTGTAACGGAAAGCGCGCAGGCAGAGGAAGAGATATCATTTGGCAGGAAACTGCCCTTTAGTACGGCAATAAACACCTATGGTTATCAGCGCATTTTTGGTAAAAAAGGACTAATGCATATCTATTGTGGGGACGGTAAGGGCAAAACCACTGCCGCGGCAGGTCTGGCGCTGCGTGCGGCAGCGGCAGGAGAAAAGGTGGTCTTTGCACAATTCATGAAAGGCGGCAGAAGCGGAGAGGTGGTAACACTTTCTCAATTAGAACAAGTAACGATCTTAAGAAGTGAAAAAAATTTTCCTTTTTATGAAGAGATGACGGAATTGCAAAAGGCGGAACTTACGGATATTCATAATGCCATTCTGGAAGAACTCACAGCGAGGGTTAATGACGGGAACTGCGGACTTGCGGTACTGGACGAGATCACTTACCCTTGGAATTGGGGACTGATAGATATTGAAAAATTACAGAGCTTTCTACAAAACGCCAAAGGAAGGGCGGAAGTCGTTTGTACCGGTCGTGATCCTGCAGATTTTCTGTTAGAGCAAGCCGATTATATCACAGAAATGAAATGCATCCGGCATCCTTTTGAAAAAGGGGTTGCCGCCAGAGAAGGCGTGGAATATTAACGAGAAATAAATAGGCCCATCTACTGACATGCGTGTCGGTAGATGGGCTTATCTTTTATTTTACTACCTTTTCAAAATCGGAAGCAGGATGTTTGCACAGAGGGCAGATAAAATCTGCCGGCAGCTCCTCGCCTTCATATTCGTAACCGCAGACGGTGCAGCGCCAAACGGTTTTGCCGCTTTGGGAAGTATCTGCTGCCTGGGGCTTGGGTTTGATATGTTCCTGATAGTAGGCATAGGTTGTGGAAGGTACGCTGCTAAGGACCTCCATATCCGTTACCTCTGCAATAAACAGGGTGTGGGTGCCTAAATCCTGAGAGGAAACTACCTTGGCGGAGATATAGGCATTGGTACCTATCGCAATATATGCTACGCCGTTTTCGGCACGTCCCCAGCCTTCCAGTCCTTCAAACTTATCGGCATCTTTGCCGGACTGAAAACCAAAGCGTTTAAAAAGGTCAAAACTTGCCGCTTCACTAATAATGGAAACATTGAAAATGCCTGTTTTTTGAATGATATCATGAGTATAATTTGCCTTGTTGACCGCAATACTGATACGGTTAGGCTCTGAAGTAACCTGGCCGGCGGTATTGATGATACAGCCGTTGTCCTTACCGTCCAAATTTGCAGTAAGAACAAATAAACCATAAGTAAGATTATACATTGCTTTTTTGTTCATAGAGTGAGTCCTTTCTGTGTTGTGTTTTGTAAGCAGTGGGCGCAGGTACCGTAAAAGTAGGTTACATGTCCCTCTATTTTTCCGGTAAAATCCGCATCGGAAATATCAGACGGGAAATTGCCATATGCCAGAGGGAAGTCCGTAATACTACCGCATTGCTTACAAACAAAATGATAATGTAAAGAAGTATCATGGTCAAAATGATCGATTCCATCTCCAAGATGCAGACGTACGATTTCCCCCTGCTCTGCCAAAAGAGTAAGATTGCGGTAGACAGTTCCCAAACTGATATTGGGAAGCTTCTTACGTATAGCAGTATAGACATTATCTGCGGTGGGGTGATCTGTACGGGAGCAGAGATAAGCCTTGATCTCTTCTCTTTGTCTACTGTACTTGGTAGCCATGTTTCCTCCTTTCAAAATAGTAATAATTACTAATTTTATTATAAAAAAATTTATCCAATTGTCAATTGGTTTATACTTTTTTTAGGATATTCTTCTTTCCAGTTAATTTCCTTTTGGATAAAAGAATGGTATAATCAGAACAGAAGAAAAGTGGAGGGTGGATATGAAATTCAGGACAAGGCTGTGGGTAACCTTTGCTATCATTGTCATTATACCGCTGGTGCTAACGGTGGCGGCCTTTTTGATCATAGGCACTTTCCTGATGCGGAGTCAGAGACTGAATGGCTTTAACGAGATTGACTATTCTACCATGTCGGAGAGCATGGAAACGGTAGGAGCCCAGACACAGGCGCTCTATGAGAAATTGCTGCTCCAGTTAGAGGCAAATCCGGCCGCGTTTGAAGATACGGAGTACCTGGAGAGTGTTGCTGACAGTATCAATAAAAAGACCTCATATATTTTGGTCAGAAAAGGTGGAGAAATTTTTTATACCGGCAACAGTTATGCAACGGAGCAGATATGGGACAGACTACCCCCATATGGGCAGAACGGAACGGAAAGCAGGACCGGTTATTATTTCAGCGAACTTCAAAAATATGTAAAGCAGTTGGATTTTGTTTTCTCGGACGGCACGCAGGGCAGTCTCTTTATTATTACGCGGGTAAACAGCCTGATTTCCCGCAGGCTGTTAGTCGATATGGTAGTGGCAATTGTGGCAGTCTTGGTTTTCACCAGTTTTCTGCTGACTCTCTGGATACACAGAGGTGTATTTGATCCGATCAATCAACTGAATATCGCCATGCGTAAGATAAAGGATGGCAATTTTGACTATAGGCTCTCCAATGATTCCAAGGGAGAGATCGGGGATCTGTACCGCAACTATGAAGATATGCGGCTGCGCCTAAAAGAGTCTGCAGAAGAAAAATTGCAGCAGGAGAACCAGAACAGAGAGCTTATCAGTAATATCTCCCATGATCTGAAGACGCCGATCACTGCTATTAAAGGGTATGTAGAAGGTATCATGGACGGTGTGGCGGACACACCGGAGAAGATGGATAAGTACATTAAAACCGTTTACAATAAAGCCAACGATATGGACAGACTCATCAATGAGCTGACCATTTATTCGGGAATTGACAACAACCGTATTCCCTATCATTTCCACCGGATCAATGTAGCCGATTATTTCGGTGACTGTGTGGAAGAGGTGGGATTGGAACTAGAGTCCAAGAATATTGAATTAAATTACTCCAATCTGGTGTCGCCGGATACCGTGATCATTGCGGATCCGGAGCAGATGAAGCGGGTCATCAGCAATATCATCAGCAACAGCATCAAATATATGGACAAGGCAAAGGGTATTATCGACATTCGTATTTTGGATGAAGTAGATGCCATCCGCATTGAAATTGAGGACAACGGCAAAGGAATTGCCGCCAAGGATTTATCCAACATATTTGAGCGGTTTTATCGGACGGACGCTTCCCGCAACTCCTCTACGGGTGGAAACGGCATTGGGCTTTCCATTGTCAAGAAGATTGTGGAGGACCATGGAGGCTATATCTGGGCCACCAGTAAGGAAGAGGAAGGCACATGTATGCATTTTGTGATCAGAAAATATAAAGAGCTGAATCGAAGCATGGAGTTATAATGAGTGGAGGTAGATGATTATGAGTAAGATCTTGATTATTGAGGATGAAGAAGAAATTGCCGATCTGGAAAAAGATTATCTGGAACTCAGTGGTTTTGAAGTGGAAATCAAGAATACCGGAAACGAAGGTCTGGAGGCAGCGCTGCAGGGACAGTTTGACCTGGTCGTATTGGATTTAATGCTGCCGGGTATGGACGGATTTGAAGTCTGCAAGAAAATCCGGGAAGAAAAGGATATTCCCATTATCATGGTTTCTGCAAAGAAGGACGATATTGATAAAATCCGTGGATTGGGACTGGGTGCCGATGATTACATGACGAAGCCTTTCAGCCCCAGTGAGCTGGTAGCAAGAGTCAAAGCGCATATGGCGCGTTATGACAGACTGGTGGGAACCGCTGCAAAGTCCAGGAATGACATTGTGGAGATCCGGGGTATCCGGATTGATAAGACTGCTAGACGGGTGTATGTGGACGGAGAGGAGAGAACATTCACCACCAAGGAATTTGATCTGCTCACTTTCCTGGCGGAGAATCCCAATCACGTTTTTACCAAAGAAGAACTGTTTAGGGAAATCTGGGATATGGATTCTATCGGAGATATTGCTACCGTAACCGTTCATATCAAAAAGATCCGGGAGAAAATAGAATACGATACTGCGAAACCCCAGTATATTGAAACCATTTGGGGCGTCGGATATCGCTTCAAGATTTAGCAGGAGTTGGCATGCGGATAAAAATTCTTTATGAAGATGAGGACATCTTGGTTGTGCATAAGCCGGCAGGTCTGGCGGTGCAGACGGCCCATGTCGGACAGCAGGATGTGGAGAGTGAACTGAAGAATTACCTGATAAGCGGGGCCACAAAGGCATCGCCCTATGTGGGAATTATACACAGGCTGGACCAACCGGTGGAGGGGCTTTTAGTATTTGCAAAAACCCGTGCGGCCGCTGCAGATTTAAACAGACAGCTGCAGCACAATGCCTTCTGTAAGGAATATTTGGCGGTGGTTTGCGGAAAGCCGGCAGATACGGAGCGGGAGCTGATGAATTATCTGCTGAAAGATAAAGGCAGGGCGCTTGTGTTTGAACAGAAGGACAAACTGCCTGCGGAAGCCAAACAGGCGGTTCTGCATTATCAAATGGAGAGGGAGAGAGAAACTGCGGCAGGAATGATTTCTCTTTTGCGTATAAAGCTGGAAACAGGACGTTTTCACCAAATCAGAGCTCAGCTTTCCCATGCGGGTTTTCCAATATTGGGAGACAGTAAATACGGAAGCGAAATTTCCGGACAAATGTCCGGCACACTGGGAATCCGGCATACGGCTCTGTGCGCATGCAGACTGCGTTTTTATCATCCTGCAAGCGGGCAGGAAATGGAATATACCGTGCATCCGGACAATCCGGCTTTTTCTTTCTTTGATACAGACAAATAATTTCTGCCAAAACCCCCATACTAAATACCAAAAGGATATTTTGGAAAGGCTGGTTTTAGTATGCGGGACGGAAAAAAGTGGATGGAAAATAAAACAATAGTACTGCTTCTTATTACAGGAGCAGTCTATTTTTTTCTGCGCTTTATCAGTCCCCTTTTTACACCGGTCATGCTGGCAGGTATTTTTCTCACGCTCTGTTATCCCACCTTTGATGATATACAGAAAAAGACCCGGATAAAAAAGCAGTATCTGGCCAGTGCCATTTTGCTACTGATCTGTGCGGCATTGATTGTTCTGGTATGGTTTTGCGGTTCCCTGCTGCTAAAACAGGTTCCCGCCTGGGTGGAAGATATAGACCTGTTACAGGAAAATCTGCGGGTAGTAGTGAGACAGGGTTGTGAAAATGTAGGAAATCTTTTTGGGATAGATACAGAAAATCTAAGCTCTGCGCTCATAGAGCAAATGGATATCTTTATGGAAAATTTTCAAGCACAGGCGCTTCCCGATGTGCTGGGAGAATCCTGGGGATATATTCTGCATCTTATTTCTGTTATTGCGGTATTGGCGGTTACCATGATTGCAACCGTGCTGTTGGCAAAGGACTATGATGCCATTCTTTCCAAGGTGGGAGCACACAGAGAAAGCCGCATGATTTTGGAAATTGCCCTGCGGGTTATCCGCTATCTGGCAACTTTTGTAAAGGCCCAGTTTTTGATTATGTTGATAATCGCGACAATTTGTGTATTGCTGTTGTCCTTGGGGAGAGTGGCAAACGGTTGGATATTCGGGCTTGTTGCAGGTGCACTGGATGCCCTGCCTTTTATCGGTACCGGCGTGGTCTTAGTGCCCCTCGCCCTCTGGCAGCTCATACAGGGTTATTTCGGAAAGGCTCTGCTATGTCTGGGCATCTATGTGGCATGCGCTTTGGTGCGGCAGTTTATGGAGCCGAAACTGATCGGAAAAGAAGCGGGATTTTATCCCGTGGTAATATTGATCGCCGTTTATGCCGGACTGAAGCTGTTTGGAGTTGCGGGAATTATTAAGGGACCGGTGGGACTGGTCATGATAAAGCAAGCTTATGAGGCATACCGCCGTCAGGTTGACGACGGGAAACAAAAGGATTATGATGAAAATAAGATTCCTGGCGGGAGGATACGTGAACATTCAGAGTAAATATCTATGTGGATGTTTACATGGTTTTCAATGAAGAAGATAGATTCTTTGGTTGTGCTTTGTCATAAGGGGCTGCGTTATCTGCTGCAGTTTATTACTGCGCTTTATGTGCTGGCAATGGGGATGATCCTGCCCTACTATTATAATTGGGAAACAGATTATTCCCGCATTGGCACCAATAAGGCGGAGTTTTTTAGAAAGTACGGTTTTGCGGCCGGCAAGGTCTTTTTGGCTCTGCTGTTTTTTTATGGATTATTTTCCCTGTGGCTATGGTGGAAGAAAAATCGTGAAGCCAAAGGGAAAGTCCCCCTTTTGATCAACGATGGTCTGGATACACTGTCGCTAACGGATCGATTTATGATCATCTATGTTGTGGCCCTATGCCTTTCCTATTATTATTCAGATTATAGACAAAAACTACTTTTGGGAATCAGTGGCTGGTACATGGGATTTCTGCCTCAGTTAGTCTTGATCGGCTCTTATTTTGCGATTTCCCGTTTTCTGCCCCGGCACTTGGGAAAATGGCTTCCGTTCATATTGTCGGTTATTTCCATGCCGGTTTTTTTACTGGGACTTTTAAACCGATACGGCTATCTGGCGCCCGGCATGACTTCCAGCGGTCCCAGTTACATATCAACCATAGGAAATATCAACTGGTTTTGCGGTTACTTCGTGGTTCTCTTTCCACTGACGGCGGCGCTGTTTGTGTTTTGTAAAAGGGAGTCTTCGGAGCCCCAATGGCTCTATAAGTGCAGACGCATTTTGTTGGGGATAAACTGCGCAATAGGGTTTGCAACGGGAATTACCCAGGGAAGTGATAGCGGAATATTGGCGCTGGCGGCTATGATGATACTGCTCTTTGGTCTTGCTGCGGCAGGCAAGGGAGAAGAAGGAAAGGAAACCTTTGGGCATTTTCTGGAGTTACAGCTCCTATTTGGAGTTACGCTGTGTACGTTAGCGCTGGTGCAGTTTGCATGGCCGGAGCAAAATACTTATCAGACATCGCTTTACACCATGCTGACGAAAGGGGCGTTGCCCTGGGTGTGGGGAGTGGTGGCGCTGCTTCTCTATCTGTTCTATACAGCCCGGCATAAGCGGCTGATAGACTGTAGAGGTATCCGTAAAATCTGGTTTTGTCTGGCAATCTGTTTGCTTGTGACGCTTACGTCATTTATTGCGGCAATCATAATCAATACCCGGCATCCCGGCAGTCTGGGAGCCCTGTCAGAAAATCCGCTGTTTGTTTTTGACAGAGAATGGGGAAGCAGCCGGGGCGGCACCTGGATGGCAGGCATCGGTACCTGGCAGGCACAGGATACGCTGCATAAAGCAGTGGGCGTGGGGCCGGACGGTATGTGGTACTATATCGACAGCGGAAAAGCACCTGATCTGCTGCAGGCGGTGCAGGAGCAGTTTGGAGAAAGCAGACTGACAAATGCCCATGGTGAGTGGATTACCATACTGGCAAACTTAGGAATTTTTGGCCTGATCGGTTATGCCGGAGTAGTGGTAAGCGCCATCTGGCGTTTTGTAAAGGGAAGTACGATGATCGGGGCAGAAGCAAGGGCGCCGCAAGGAGCGGAGAACGCGGCGGGAACAATTGCAGCAGCGATAGGCTGCGGGTTGAGTCTGTTTACATATACGGTAAACAATATTTTCAGTTTCCAGCAGACCATGCAGATGACGCAGGTTTTTCTGATCATGGGATTGGGAGAATATATGCTGCGGCAGCAGGGAGAAAGGCGAGAATCATGACAGAGGATGAAGTTAAGATATTGATAGTGGAAGATGATGCGGATATTTCTGAGATACTGTCAAAGATCATGCATCTGCAGGGATATGTGCCCACGCAGGCGTTTTCCGGCTCCGAAGCGAGCTTAAGGCTTTTCTCTGAAGGCACGGGCAGAGAGCAGTATGACTTGATTTTGTTGGATCTGATGCTGCCGGGAGTGACAGGGGAAGAGCTGATCGGGAAAATCAGACAAACCAGTGATGTCCCCATTATAGTGCTGTCTGCGAAATCTTCCTTAGAGGACAGGGTTGAAGTATTAAATATGGGTGCGGACGATTACCTCACAAAGCCCTTTGAGAAGGAAGAGGTGATTGCCAGAGTCAATTCTGCTCTACGCCGTTACGGCAGGGGTAAGAATTCGATTACAGGGATGCAGGAGCAGATTCTTTCCTATAAGAAATTGAAAATTTATCCCGAAGCCAGGGAAGCTACAGTGAGTGAAAAGCCGCTTTTACTGACGGCTCATGAATATGATATTTTGTGTTTGTTGGTACAGAATCCGGGAAAGGTCTTTTCTCGTGAGAGCCTCTATGAATTGATCTGGCAGGGCAGTTATCTGGGAGAGGACAATACCATAAATGTGCATGTAAGTAATCTGCGCAAAAAGATAGCGGCACTGGATACGGAAGAATATATTAAGACGGTTTGGGGCATCGGGTTTAAAATGGCGTAGGAAGGAAAGCGGTATTTTAAGCTTTATAATTTCTTTAAACTTTCTAAAGGACTAATTTAAGCTAATAAGAGTATGATAAAGCCAGATTTCGGAAAGGAGAGAAATTATGAGCGAGGAATGGATCATAAAATCGGATAGGCTGACGAAGCTCTATGGGCAGACTGCGGCCTTAAAGGATGCAAATATCCGGATAAAAAAGGGCAGTATTTACGGACTGGTGGGAAATAACGGAGCGGGAAAAACCACTTTTTTAAAAATACTTACCGGACAGATTCGACCCACAAGCGGAAACTTTACCATAATGGGAGAAGAGACAGAGGCCGGATACAGGAAAGCCCGAACCCAAACGGGAGCCATCATAGAGATGCCGGGTTTTTATCCCAAGCTGACCGCCAGACAGAATCTGGAATATTACCGCATACAGAGAGGGATTCCCGGAAAAGACTCTGTGGATAAAATGTTAGAACTGGTGGGCCTTTCCCATGCCGCGAAGAAAAAATTTGTAAATCTGTCTTTAGGTATGAAGCAGAGGCTGGGACTGGCGCTGGCACTGATGGGAGATCCGGAGCTGTTGATATTGGACGAGCCGATAAACGGCCTGGATCCGGCAGGAATTGTGGAAATAAGAAACTTACTGTTAAAACTGAATAAAGAACAAGGTGTTACCATCCTCATTTCCAGTCACATATTGACGGAACTGGAAAATATTGCTACCGATTACGGCTTTTTGAGTCGTGGAGAGTTAGCGGAGCAGATCAGCGCGGAGAAACTGCGGGAAAAATGTCGTGCCTTTTTGGAAATTAAGGTTACGGATGCGGCGGCTTACACAGCCCTTTTGGAAGCAGAAATGCTCTGCAGCAATTACCGGGTGCTGCCGGATAACTGTATTCATATTCTGGAGAAGGTGGACAATATTGCTGATTACAGCGCACTGGCAGTAAATCATGGAATCGGTCTGCTGGGATTTGAAATGAAGGAGATCAATCTGGAAAATTACTACATGAATCTGGTAGGTGAAAGAGAAGAGGCAGAAATGCCTAAAGGGGAGGTGTAACATGCTTAACTATATTAAGAGTGAATTATACAGGATAAGCCACAGCAAGGGGATTTATATTCTTTGCGGGATATGTACGGCACTTTTGTTGATCATGAATTTGCTGCTAAATGCAATATGGCAGAGTGAGCCTACTTTCGGATATGCCAATACAACATTTGTGTTCTATACGGCATGTACTTTTATAAATGTGGTGCTTATGCTGACTATTGTGATGGGCGCTATTGTCTTTGGAGATGAGTATAAGAACAGAACCCTGGGAAACAGTATTGCCTTTGGCGGCAGTCCTATTAAAATATATCTGGGAAAGATTATTGTGTCGCTCATTGTCGCTTTTTTGTCATTAACAGTTGTTCTGGCTATTTTTATTGCCAGCAGTTATCTTCTTTTGGAAGACAGCGGTATAGAAATGCTACAAGCATTTCTGGGAACTTATTTGGCCAACAGTCCGATTTTGGTTGCGGGATTACTGGCCGCGCTGACTCTCTGTTTTCTGCTTAGATCGGAAACAACTGCAAGCTGGAGTTGGCTGATCATATTTGAAGGCGTTCCTATTATCTGTTTATTTTTGGGTATGAAGTTTGCTTTTTTTGCGGAGCTCTATAATTGGCTGGCAGTCAATGTGATAGGTTCTACCCAGAATATTGTAGGAGCGGAAGATTTTCACGTGCAATGGCTATGGCAGGTTCCGGAAGGTTTGCTTCGGACGCTGTTGGTTGGCTTGTTTGGCATAGTCATATTTTTAGTGATAGGAATTGTGGGCATGCGTCGGAAGGAAATATAGTTTCTTCCCGGATGGCGGTTATCGGTCTTTAGAAAGGCATGGATGTTCATATGGTTTGGGTTTTACTCGTTGTTATCATCTGTATCACTGCTTTTTATATGGTGCGCTTCTATTGTCTGAAAGCAAATTTAAAAAAGGCAGAGAAGGACTTAAAAGAGATTCGGGAGAATCCGGAAGAAAACCGGATCCTCCTGCTTTCCTATCCAAATAAAGAGGCAGAGGCCTTTATACGGACAATGAATGAGTACATTCGGTTCTCTAAAATAGAACGTATTGGTTATAAAAACCGAGAGAGGCAGCTGCGCGCACAGATTGAAAATATCAGCCATGATCTGCGTACACCGCTGACGGCCATTATCGGATATTTGGAACTTTTGGAGGGTGAAGGTTTAAGCGCGGAGGATAAGAGCAATTTGGAGCGTGCCGGCAAAAAAGCAAAAACGCTGCAGAGTCTGATAGGGAATTTTTACGATATGTCCCGGCTGGAAATGGATGATTATCATCTATGTATGGAGCGGTTGAACATTGCGCGCTTTACGGAAGAGACCAGTCTGCTTTATTATCAGCTTTTTGAAAAGCGAGGCCTGCTTGTGGATTTTGCTATTGAAGAGACGCCTCTTTTTATCATGGCGGACAGTGCTGCCATGGAACGCATCTTTAACAATATGCTGCAGAACGCTTTGCGCTATGCGGAAAGTTTTCTGCACATTTCTGTATGCAGAGCAGAAGGAAAAATCTGCCTGATCTTTGAAAATGATACTTCTGTTTTAAACGAAAAAGATATTCC
The DNA here is from genome assembly GCA_022510705.1 of Lachnospiraceae bacterium. GTDB lineage: Bacteria > Bacillota > Clostridia > Lachnospirales > Lachnospiraceae > Acetatifactor. The sequence continues at coordinate 11,325 of JAFLSX010000011.1, read as the reverse complement.
TCATCTGTTTGAACGCTTCTATGTGCAGGAAAATTCCCGAACACAACAGAGCAGTGGTCTGGGTCTTACCATCAATAAATTACTGACTGAAGCCATGGGCGGTAACGTGGATGTAAAACTGATACAGAACGTGCTGCGGATAAGTTATAGCTTTGAGGAAATGGAGGAGAATAAATCCCTGCTATAACTTTTTCCTATAACCAGCCAACTTTTTTAAGTATTAGACAAGTATGGGAAAGCGTGCTAGGATAAGTGCATGAAATAACAGCGGGAGGTACCGCGGAAAGAGGAGAATTATGAGCAAGAAAGCGTATAAAGACAGAAACTTAAAATTTGAAACTTTACAGTTACACGTTGGACAGGAGCAGGCCGATCCGGTTACGGACGCAAGAGCCGTTCCCATTTACCAGACGTCATCCTTTGTATTCCACAACAGCCAGCATGCAGCGGACAGATTTGGGTTAAGGGATGCCGGCAATATCTACGGCAGACTGACCAATCCCACCGAGGATGTTTTTGAACAGAGAATCGCAGCCTTAGAAGGCGGCGTTGCAGCTTTGGCGGTAGCGTCCGGTGCAGCAGCCATTACATATACCTTTGAAAATCTGGCGCATGCAGGTGATCACATTGTATCCGCAAAGAATATCTACGGCGGGACTTACAACCTGTTAGCACATACGCTGCCGGAATACGGTATCACTACCACCTTTGTGGATCCCTTCAACTATGAGGAAGTAGAAGCCGCAATTAAAGACAATACCAAGGCACTCTTTATTGAAACTCTGGGAAATCCCAAATCAGATGTTGTGGATATTGAAAAGCTGGCAGGTATTGCCCATGCGCATAAGATTCCTTTGGTAATTGACAATACCTTTGCAACACCTTATCTGGTTCGCCCCATTGAATACGGTGCAGACATCGTGGTACATTCTGCAACCAAATTTATCGGTGGTCACGGCACCACCATCGGCGGTGTTATTGTGGACAGCGGTAAGTTCGATTGGGAAGCAAGCGGAAAGTTCCCTTCCCTGGTTGATCCCAATCCCAGCTATCATGGTGTAAGCTTCACCAAGGCAGTAGGAGCGGCAGCATTTGTGACCAAGATTCGTGCTATCTTGTTGCGTGATACGGGTGCAACCTTATCTCCGTTCCATGCATTCTTCTTCCTGCAGGGGCTGGAAACTCTGTCCCTGCGTGTGGAAAGACATGTAGAGAATGCGTTGAAGGTAGTACAGTATTTAAAGAATCATCCTCAGGTAGAAGCAGTACATCATCCCTCTGTTTCCGAGGATGCAGGGCAGCAGGCACTGTATAAGAAATATTTCCCTAATGGCGGCGGCTCCATTTTTACCTTTGAGATTAAAGGAGATGCTAAGAAAGCACAGGATTTCATTGACAATCTGGAACTTTTCAGCCTGTTAGCAAATGTAGCAGATGTGAAGTCCTTAGTAATCCATCCTGCATCCACGACTCATTCTCAGTTAAACGATGAGGAACTGGAAGATCAGGGTATTGCCCCCAATACTATCCGCTTATCTATCGGTACAGAGAATATCGACGACATTATTGAAGACCTGGAAGAGGCCTTCAAAGCAGTACAATAAAATAAACTGGCATTTTTGCCGGGACTATGGTATAATGATTCTGCTAACGTAGAATACATGCAGCTATAGTTCATCGGTAGAATGCTAGCTTCCCAAGCTGGAGAGACGGGTTCGATTCCCGCTAGCTGCTTAAAAGACCTGAGCTTTCAGGTCTTTTTTGTACGCATAAAACATTTACAATCGACGTACAATCGGCTATACTCTTAACTGAAAGAATCGGAAAATGCAGGAGGTCATAAGCGCATGCCGGATACCGAGCAGAACAAGCAGTCGGATTTCATAATGGAGAAAATTAAAGAAAGACCTCTCAACAAAAAGAAACTGTTGAGAAAGACCTTGATAACGGTATGTATGGCAGTGATCTTCGGTCTGATTGCCTGCTTAACCTTTTTGATTCTGGAACCGGTATTCAGTAACTGGCTCTACCCGGAGGAAGAGCCCCCCTTAGTTATTTTGCCGGAGGAATCGGATGAAATGGCACCGGAGGATATGCTGGTGGAAGACGAGGATGAGTCCTCCATCCAGGAAGTGGTAGAGTCCGTTATCTTAGAGGATGAACAGCTGCAGAAAATTTTGGAGAACCTACAGCTGGATAAAACACATTATGAGCAGTTTTATAGCGCTATGGATGCCTATGTAAAGGAACTGGAAGCATCTATGGTGGTTGTGACAGTGATGACCTCCGATGTGGACTGGCTGAATAATACCTACGAAAGCGAAGGCAGAACCAGCGGTGTCATAATTGCTACAAACGGATCGGAATACTTAATTCTGACGGACAGTGCTACCGTAAGGGGTACCGAGAGCATTTTGGTGACCTTTATCGATGGTACGGGTGCAGAGGCTGAACTCAGGCAATGGGACAGACAGACGGGCCTGGCGGTAGTAGCGGTACAGATTGACGGTCTGCCCGAGAGCACCCGGGACAAGGTGAAAATTGCCGATCTGGGTTCCTCCAATATGCGGGATCCGGTGGGGGTTCCGGTGGTTGCGCTGGGTGCACCCATGGGAACGGTAGGATCCGCGGGATACGGTATGCTGGTCTCTGCGGGCAGTATCTGGAGTAAGGTGGATGCCACTTACAAACTGCTGACAACGGATATTTACGGAAGTCAGCAGGCTACGGGCGTGCTTTTCAATATGCGTTCACAGATCATTGGAATTATCATTCCGGGAGGTGGCGGAACGGACAGAAGAAATGCGGTTACGGCAATTGGGATTTCCGAGCTGCGCAAGCTCATTGAAAATATGTCCAACGGAAAAGAATTGGCCTATCTGGGTGTAAGCGGCGTGGATGTGACGGCGGCAGCCAACAAGGAAATGGGCGTGCCCTACGGCGCCTATGTGCGGGAAGTTGCAATGGATTCTCCCGCTATGCTGGCAGGCATTCAGCGAGGCGACATCATTGTGGAATTAGATGGCAGCAGTATTGAGAATTTTACCAACTATACGACCACTCTGCAGCGTTTGGAGGCGGGGCAGACTGTTACTATAGTTGTGCAAAGGCTTTCCCAGAACAGTTACCGGGAAATGAGTATGGAAATCACGCTGGGAGCAGCAAATTAGTGTAAGCTGCGGGCATTACGGAAGGATATTTTTACAGAAGGCCCATAGAAAGGATAGAACTATGAAGTATATTAAGGATTTTAAAGAAGGTGACAGAGTTTCCGATATTTACCTCTGTAAGCATAAGCAGTCGGCGGTCACAAAGAACGGGAAGTCCTATGAGAATGTCATCCTGCAGGATAAAACCGGGACCATAGATGCAAAGATCTGGGAACCAAACAGCGCGGGGATAGAGGAATTTGACACTCTGGACTATATAGAAGTATACGGAGAAGTCAATAATTTTTTGGGCGCTTTACAGGTAAATGTAAAGCGTGTGCGTGCATGTAGGGAAGAAGAATATAATCCTGCGGACTATCTGCCCGTCAGCAGTAAGAATATAGATGAAATGTATACGGAACTGTTGCAATATGTAAATTCCGTAGAAAATGTTTACCTTAAGAAACTGTTAGAGGCATTCTTTGTGGAGGATGCTGCTTTTATCAAACGCTTCCGCCAATCCTCTGCAGCCAAGACCATGCACCATGGCTTTGTGGGCGGTCTGTTGGAGCATACCTTAAGCGTGACAAAGCTCTGCGACTATTTATGCAGTGCCTATCCCCTTTTAAAAAGAGATTTGCTGTTAGCGGCCGCTATGTTCCATGATATTGGGAAAACAAAGGAAATTTCCCTGTTCCCCGAAAATGACTATACGGACGACGGGCAGCTATTGGGGCATATTGTGATGGGCTGTGAAATGATAGGAGAGAAAATCAGCACCATTTCCGGCTTTCCGCCGGTGCTGGCTTCCGAATTAAAGCACTGTATTCTGACCCACCACGGGGAGTATGAATTCGGCTCGCCCAAGAAGCCCGCACTCTTTGAGGCGGTGGCCCTGAATATGGCGGATAACACGGATGCAAAACTGGAAATGATGAATGAAATCTTCGGCAGTACAACGGATAATGGCTGGCTGGGCTATAACCGGGTATTTGAATCCAATTTAAGGGGTACGAGGTTGGAGTAACATAATGGAATGGAAAAAGAATGACCGGGTGACGGTGGAAATCACGGATATCGGTACCGAAGGAGAAGGAATCGGCAAGCTGGAAGGCTTCATCCTCTTTATTAAGGATGCCGTGATCGGTGATATCGTCGAAGCCAAAATCATGAAAAGTAAAAAGAACTATGCCTATGCAAAATTAGAGAAGGTGATAACGCCTTCTCCTTTTCGTGTGCAGCCCCGCTGTAAAAGTCACAGACAGTGCGGCGGCTGCCAGCTTCAGGCGCTTCATTATGAGAAACAGCTTGCATTTAAGCAGGACAAGGTTAAGAATCATCTGCTGCGCATCGGCGGCTTTTCGGAAGCGGAAATTGACAGCGTCATGGAACCCATTGTAGGAATGGAGGAACCGTTTCACTATCGGAACAAGGCTCAGTACCCTGTGGGGCGGGATAAGGAGGGAAATCCCATAGCCGGGTTTTATGCGGGCCGAACCCATTCCATTATTGCCAATACGGAGTGCTTCTTGGGCAGAAAAGAGAATAAGGAAATTCTGGATACTATTCTTAACTATATGCGGGAATTTCATGTAGCGCCCTATGAGGAAGAAAGCGGCAAGGGGCTCATCCGCCATATCCTGATCCGCACCGGCTTTGCCAGTGGGGAGATTATGGTGTGTCTGGTGTTAAATTACCGGGGCAAAGCAGGTACGGTTCAGTACCTGCCCCATCAGGAGATTCTGCTGGAGAGATTATCCAAAATACAAAATATGACAAGTGTGTCGATAAATATCAATACCGAAAATACCAATGTGATTTTGGGAAAAGAGACACATACCATTTGGGGTAGTGACACTATTCGGGACAGTATCCGGGTTCGGAATATGCAAAAGCCGGATATGGATTTTACAGGAGATAAGCTGGAGTTTGCGATTTCTCCCCTGTCCTTTTATCAGGTCAATCCCCTCCAGACGGAGAAGCTCTACAGTCTGGCCCTGCAGTATGCGGGACTGACCGGGAAAGAAACCGTTTGGGATCTGTACTGCGGCATCGGCACCATTTCTCTTTTCCTGGCAGCCAAAGCCAAGCAGGTCTACGGCGTGGAAATCATTCCCCAGGCCATAGAGGACGCCAAAGCCAACGCTGCCCGCAACGGCATTTCCAATGCCGAGTTTTTTGTGGGAAAAGCGGAGGAAGTGCTGCCTGAATTCTATGAGCGGCATAAAGGCAAAGCCGAATCTGCCGGAATTTTTGAAAGTCTGCCGGCTTTGACTGCTGACATGCTGTATCCGGACGTAATTGTAGTGGATCCTCCCCGCAAGGGCTGCGACGAGAAATGCCTCTCCACCATGCTAAAAATGGCTCCGTCTCGTATTGTCTATGTGAGCTGCGATTCTGCTACCTTGGCAAGGGATTTGAGGGTGTTGTGTGACGGTGGGTATGAGTTAAAAAAGGTGCGGCCGGTGGACCAGTTCGGGCATACAGTGCATTGTGAGTGTACGGCACTTTTGGTTAAACGATAGGTTGGGCATTGTAGGGAGGGTGGTTGAGACTCTAGATAGACTACAGAGACTAAAGATTGACAATAGTATATAATATCCTATTAACTGAGAGATTTTGTAGGAGTCTTATTATGAAATAAGGGTATTTGATATATTTTATTGGTTTATACATTGTAATAGTAAAAGGGATTCTTTACCTTTAAGTGGAGAGCGGTCAGCGGCTAAGTTTTAGCCGCTGATTTTTTGTGGGATAATTATAAAAAATATAATTAACAAAATTTTTGTCGATTTATGGTGATATGTAAGAAAAATGTAAGGATTTACTTAATGTAATATGATATCATTACTACGTTATGTACTGTTAAATGCTCATGTAATTAAATTATAGTTAAGGAGGACCCATATGGTGATTTTATATGCTGGCAGATTTTCTTTACAAGATCTTACGCATAGCAAGACGGAATATAAGATACTGGAAGTATGAGAAAATCTATTACAATAGATGCAGTGAGTTGCATCTATTGCTAGAATTGACTGGATATAATAGTATGGGAACGATAATGGATAAGGTTATTTTAGAAGGAACAAAAGAAGAGTCTCAAGAAATTAATATTCTCCATATTTCAGATTTGCACTTTGGCGTAGGAGATTCTACTTCCAAGAAGGAATTATATCAACATCAGAGAAAAGAAATGATTGATTGTTTGATATCTCAATTGTGTGCATATCAAAATAGAGTTGGATATTGGAAACCTGATGTGGTAGTAGTTTCTGGTGATTTGGCTTTCAAAGGTGCGACAAGAGAATATGATCAGTATAAAAAAGATTTTTATGAAGCTATAAAAAAGGGTTTTAATATTGATGAAGATTGTATTGTGGTGTGTCCTGGCAACCATGATATTATCAGAAAAAACACAATAGTAGGTACAATTGCAAATGGAAAAGGTATGTTATATCCTCGACCACAAAATGCAGGGATTAGTATTGGGGATGAACTTGAAAGTCTCCGTAAATTTGATGAAGGTAAGGTATGCCGCGAACAAATTGGAACTAATATTAATAAACCACGTGCCAAGCATTTTCATGATTATATTGTCAAATGTTGTGATGGAGATCCACAGAAACTTGTGCGCTTACAGATTCCCAATAAATGGCCGTGGGTTCATTTTATAGCACTTAATTCTGCATGGGATTGTCGAGATGACGAAGATGAAGGTAAGCTCCGTGTTGGATTAGATTTTCTAAATGAAGCGTTAATGCAGTCTAAAGAAAAAGGTCCAGAAGATTCAATTATATGCGCGGTATTTCATCATCCCCATATGACGATTGATATAGATGATGGGCATGGAGGAAGAAAAAAATGTAATTGGTTAGCACCTTCTGAGCAGTACCCTATTAATAAGGGAGAAGACTATTTTGTTAGTCGAATAAATAATAGTGCTAAATGTATTATGAATGGTCATGTACACGAAAAAAAGACACCAATATATTTGGGAAATGATATGCAAATGGGGTTTTGGTCTATTTGTGGAACTCTTTTATCAAATGATACATCAACATATCACTGCCGAGTTATTAAGATACGTCGAGGAGGAAGTCTTAGTTATATTGACTTATCTAATACAGCTGGAAACACATCAGGTGATTGGGAAATATCGTTTCATCCAGGCAATAGAGTCGATAGAGAATTGCTTAATCAAGAAGCTGCAATTCAAGTAAAGAAAGAAATAACACAAATTGTATCGTCTGAATTACTATTAAATTCAAAGGAGAAATTCGAAGTCATTTCTCAATTAGTGTCACGTATTATTTCATTAGCCATTAACAACTCAGAATTTAATAGTGATCTATTTGAATATTTTATAAAAGAGTACTTGGAACACGAAAATAATGAAGTTTATACTCTACGGCATACGATAAAGGAGTAGTAATTATATGTCAGAAGTTGCGTTGAAAGTTAGGAATAATCCCAATAGCTTTGCTAAAGAGTCTGAGATTACTAATGAACTATGTGCTTGTAAAATTAATGATAGTAAATCTGTAACTATTGAATTAATTCAACCAAAGAATGCTCAACCATATGATAGAAATGGTAGAGGTGGCATTCCACTTTTCTATAATAAAGCTAATAAATTGCTATATGTTGATCACACGGATAAGCATTCACTGGTTATTGGTTCAACTGGGTCAAAAAAAAGTAGATTATTAGCAATGCCGACAATTATTACTTTAGGTGCAGCGAGTGAGTCAATGATTATCTCTGATCCAAAAGCGGAATTGTTTTCAAAAACATCTAAGTATTTAAAAAACCTTAATTATAATGTAGTGGCAATTAATCTTAGAGATCCGCAATATGGTTTTGCGTGGAATCCATTAGCAATACCATATAAATGGTTTTTGGATGGAGATATAGATAGGGCCTATGAATTTGCAAATGATATTGCTATCAATCTAACTTCTACAGATAAATCGAATTCAGACCCCTTTTGGGACAATAGTGCGGGTTCATTTTTCTTTGGACTTATTTTATTACTTTTTAAATACTGTAAAGATTACAATTTACCTAGAGAAAATGTTAATATTGGTAATATTATGCGATTACGCGATGCTTTGTGCTCCGGTAACTGGTTGACAAATAAGAATAGTCCTTGGTGGCAATATGCAAAAACGGATAGTTTTATAACTTCTACACTTATTGGTACTATTGAAACCGCTAATGATACAAGGGCGGGAATTCTAAGTGTGTTTGATCAGAAGATGCGTTCCTTAGCAATTCAGCCTTCATTGATGAATATGCTTGCACAAAATGATATTGATTATGATTTGATAACTGAGAAACCAACGGCAATCTTTCTGATTGTTCCTGATGAAAAGACTGGGTTTCATGGACTGGTTTCGCTGTTTATTAAACAGAGTTATGAGTATCTTGTATATAAGGCCCAGATGGCTTTTGAAAATGATGTTAGTATTGGCTGTAGGGTTAATTATATTTTGGATGAATTTTCAGCACTTCCAACCATTAATGATTTCCCGGCAATGATCACAGCGGCTCGGAGTCGAAACATTAGGTTTAACCTTTTTCTACAGAGTAAGCATCAGCTTAAACTTCGATATAGAGAAGAGGCTGATACAATTATGGCTAACTGTGAAAACTGGATTTTTCTAGCAAGCAGAGAAATTGAATTTTTACATGAAATGTCTGAACTTTGTGGTGATGCGGGGAATTCACAAGGGAAACCAGTACTTACGACTTCAGAGTTACAGAGGTTAGATAAAATTGTTGGAGAGGTACTTGTATTACATGGACGTTTTAAACCTTTTATTAGTAACTTAGCAGATATTGACGAGCTTAATATACCCTTGGTGTCAAGTGATTTTAAATATCAATATGATAAAAGAAGTTATCCAATGTGGTCACAAATTGATTTCAAGTCTAAAGAACGCATTGAAGAAATTCTTGATGTGCTTCCGTATAAAAATCATATGGAACTATCAGGTTTAAAAAAGCCAGATGATTTAATAAAAGAAATTGATAGAAAAATTGCAGAATTGGAACAAGAGGAACAACTATCCACTGTAACAGCTGATAATAAATTTAAAAAAGGAGAATGATTATGTCTATGAATTATGAAACAATTATAAATATATGTGAAAGAACAGGTCGAGTGACTTTGGAGCATGTGCAAGAGGTCCTTGAACGTCTATATGCAGAAACAGAGGAGACAGGAGATGCGATAGAACAGTATTGTAAAATAGATACTCTCATTGAACAAGTGTTTACAGCAAAAACGCTAATTGGAAATTCAAGTTCATACCATAATGTGGCTGTAGTATTGGCACGTAATGAGGCATTTGATTATGCGTGTGATATTTTGGAATTAGGTATTAAGAAAAGTGCAACTTCTGTTGATTTGCTTGCAGACTATTTGAATTATGGCTGCAGATGTAATCGACAAGAAAAATGTGATGCTTTCTTCGCCGAATTATGTGCTCGTCAGGATACTTGGAATTGGCGAGCTTACCAATTTGCAATTAATTATTTACTGGAAATTGAAAACTATGGATCAAAATGCGATGTTCATAAAATAAATGATTTAGTTAAAGCATTTCTCACAGAAATTCCAGAACGAGAAGAAGCATATTTATCTAAGGCAGAGTGGTTAAAAAAAATGCCACAATCAGAACGAATATCTCTTTGGGGTGAAGAAACTTATGAAAGTGTTCTCAAAGATGTAACTGATGGGAAGTATAGGCTAAAAAGAACACCAAAATGCGATTTAAATTTGGCTGATTACTATTATTCGATGGGTATTAACTTTATGGAATCATTTAATTTGCTTGAACGTTGTAAAAAAGATTCAATAGAAATTCAGGCATCCATAAATCGCACTTATGTATATTTACTTTCTGCATTATGTAAAATGTCTATTTATTATGAAAAAGTGAAAGACTATGATTCAAAAAGAGCAGGTGATAATTCTGAGCTACAAGCTATTGCTCATGATGTTTATGAGCAGTTTCATTTTGCGTCTCTAGATGCTTCGGATCTATATGTACGTAATTGCCGTCAGTTAATTGAATTATTTGTTTGCGAAACAGAAGAGCCGTATCCTTATGGTGATGGTATAGAAAATAGAATTGTGAGTCTGTGACAAAAATAGCTGTTGACCAACTAAGGTGAATATTCCTGCCTATGGGAAGTAGTTCTCCAGCAAATTGGAAATTAGGATTTCGACATCTGCAAAGTACCTAACTCCGTCTTTATTAATATGCATTATGTATTCAGAAAACTGTCAAGACCTTGCCGTGTCAGCGGTGCGTAACAGCCTTGATAGATTTATGGATACAGAATATTATCAAAAATGACAAAGTAGATAATCTATCGGTGGTTTACATTTTACCGGACCACTGTTGAAATACTATCAGAATTTTCACTGAATAATTATGATCTTCTGTATGTTATAATTGTTGTATCAATGTTAGGAGATCATTTTTTATGATGGGAAAGCAGGACAACCAAATTCGATGGTTATATTGGACATAGACTCGATTATCCCACAGGCTCATCTTTTGAAAAAGAATAAAACTGTGTAAATTTTGACTGCATATATGAAATAGTATCAATATTATTTCGTAAAAATAATTTCAGCCTTTAGCAGTCGGCAGTTAGCCGACTATAGTTCCGCACAATAGATTATCCTAAAGATCAGGGTCATTTTACTGTTAACTGGTGCAGCTAACTTTATTATCTTCTTTGAAATAATAGAATTAATTTAATATGGGATACATTTCATTCAATATTAAAGTGAGAACTTCTTGCACAGAAAATCGATGGACCTTCATTTCTTGCATAAATTCATGATGTAATTCATAACACTTGTCCAAAGCCGAATTAACTTTTTTTATTGCATTGCATTCCTCCACTGTTAAATCGGATGCTCCTTCATCTTCGGGAGTTACATCACGCCAATCCATTGCTTTGTTAAATAATTCTTCTCCCAATTCGTTAGATAGTTGAGGTAAAATCTCTTTTTCTTGTTCCTTTTTTTGATAACTTTCATCCAGTTCTGCCAGTGCTACAATAAAATTTATAAATTCCTCAGTAATCAATAAGTTGCTTAAAATTCGTCTATATTTTTCTGATTCATATCCCCAGTTTATACATGATCGTT
>JAFLSX010000010.1:52694-54374 GCA_022510705.1 Lachnospiraceae bacterium | reverse complement strand
TGGTTATCCCTGAGCTGAACGGCAAGCTGATCGGTTCCGCACAGCGTGTTCCTACTCCCACCGGTTCTACCACTATCCTGGTAGCAGTTGTGAAGGGCGCCGTGACCAAGGACGAGATCAACGCAGCTATGAAGGCAGCAGCAACCGAGTCCTTCGCATACAACACCGACGAGATCGTATCCTCCGACATCATCGGAAGCACCTACGGTTCCATCTTTGATGCAACCCAGACCATGGTAGCTCCCATGGAGGACGGCAATACTCAGGTACAGGTTGTTTCTTGGTATGACAACGAGAACAGCTACACCTCTCAGATGGTTCGTACCATCAAGTATTTCAGCGAGTTAGCATAAAACGGGTTAGACCTGTCAGGGTCCGGTCTTAAGGACCGGGCCCTTTTTAAAATTCAAATTTGGAGGACAGTTCAATGGGTTTAAACAAAAAATCTGTAGATGATATTAATGCAAAAGGCAAAAGAGTGCTGGTAAGATGCGATTTCAACGTTCCTTTAAAGAACGGTGAGATTACCGATGAGACCCGTATCGTAGCAGCGCTTCCCACCATTCAGAAATTAATTAATGATGGCGGCAAGGTAATTCTCTGCTCCCATTTAGGTAAGGTAAAGAACGGCCCCAACGAAGGCGAGTCCTTAGCTCCCGTAGCCAAGAGACTTTCCGAGAAGCTGGGTAAGGAAGTTGTATTTGTCGGCGATTACAATGTAACCGGAGAAGCAGCTACTGCAGCCGTAGCAGCTATGAAGGAAGGGGATGTGGTTTTACTGCAGAATACCCGTTTCCGCGGTTCCGAAGAAACCAAAAACGGCGAAGCTTTCAGTAAGGAACTGGCAGATCTGGCAGACCTGTATGTATGCGACGCATTCGGTTCTTCCCACAGAGCACACGCTTCCGTAGAAGGCGTTACCAAGTGCATCAGCGCTAAAGGCGGCGAGAATGCGGTAGGTTACCTGATGCAGAAGGAAATCAATTTCTTGGGCAATGCGGTAGAGAACCCGGTAAGACCTTTCGTGGCAATTTTGGGCGGCGCTAAGGTGGCTGATAAATTGAATGTTATCTCCAATCTGTTGGAGAAATGCGATACCCTCATCATCGGCGGCGGTATGGCTTATACCTTCTTAAAGGCACAGGGCATGGAAGTAGGCAACTCCCTGGTAGACGATGAGAAGATCGACTACTGTAAGGAAATGATGGACAAAGCAAGCAAGCTTGGCAAGAAGCTGCTTCTGCCCGTTGATACCACGATTGCAAAGAGCTTCCCCGATCCCATTGACGGACCCGTGGAGATTTCCTATGTAGATGCAGACAAGATTCCTGCAGACATGGAAGGTTTAGATATCGGACCTAAGACTGCTGAGATGTACGCAGAGGCTGTAAAGAGTGCAAAGACCGTAGTATGGAACGGCCCCATGGGTGTATTCGAAAATCCTACCCTGGCAGCAGGTACTATTGCAGTAGCTAAGGCATTGGCTGATACGGAAGCAACCACCATCATCGGCGGCGGTGACTCCGCAGCGGCTGTTAACCAGTTGGGCTTCGGTGACAAGATGAGCCACATTTCTACCGGTGGCGGCGCATCTCTGGAATTCCTGGAAGGCAAGGTACTTCCCGGCGTTGCAGCAGCAGACGATAAGTAAAACGTGTTTGCAAGTAGCAACGCCGTGCG
>JAFLSX010000010.1:0-52594 GCA_022510705.1 Lachnospiraceae bacterium | reverse complement strand
ACGTGTTTGCAAGTAGCAACGCCGTGCGTTGCAGCAGCAGACGATAAGTAAAACGCCGGCACTAATGCTTTGTATTATAAAGCATTAGTACCGTTGCGTTTTTTCGGAGCGAGAGCGTGCCGAAAACACATTTTGTAAGATGCATGTCATAAGAAAGAAAAAGAAAAGAGGAAAAATAAATGGCAAGAAGAAAGATTATTGCCGGCAACTGGAAAATGAACATGACACCCAGTGAAGCCGTTGCATTGATTGAAAAATTGAAACCCCTGGTAGTAACACAGGATGCGGATGTAGTATTCTGCGTTCCGGCTATCGATATTATTCCTGCGATAGAAGCTGCAAAGGGAACCAATATTGAGATTGGTGCGGAAAATATGTACTTTGAGGAGAAGGGTGCTTTCACCGGTGAAATTTCTCCCGCCATGCTGGTGGATGCAGGCGTAAAGTATGTTATCATTGGACACTCCGAAAGAAGAGAGTACTTTGCAGAAACCGATGAAACCGTAAATAAAAAGGTTTTAAAGGCTTTTGAGCACAACCTGACGCCCATCATCTGCTGCGGTGAGTCTCTGACCCAGAGAGAGCAGGGCATCACCATCGATTGGATTCGCCAGCAGATTAAGATTGCATTCCTGAATGTAACGGCAGATCAGGCCAAGACAGCTGTGATCGCATATGAGCCTATCTGGGCAATCGGCACCGGCAAGGTAGCAACCACCGAGCAGGCGCAGGAGGTATGTGCGGCAATCCGTGCCTGCATCGGAGAGCTTTACGGCAATGCGGTTGCAGAGGCAATCCGGATTCAGTACGGCGGTTCCGTATCCGCTTCCAGCGCCCCCGAGTTGTTTGCACAGGCTGATATTGACGGCGGTCTGGTAGGCGGCGCTTCTTTGAAAGAGGACTTCGGAAAGATCGTCAACTATAAGTAATAACTGAACTGAAAAGAAATATCAGATAAAAATGGCATGGAAATTTTTCTGTGCCATTTTGTTTGTAATGATATACTTAACACATTTGACAGAAAATGCGAATAAGATTATAATAGAAAAGAATGGGGTTATAAGACCCAAACGGTAAGAAATACATTACTTGGATGCTATTTCATTCCTAATATAAATAGCCGGAGGTTATAGATAGAAGATGGCAGATTTCATCAGAAGAAAGGTTCGTTTAGGTGAGGCGTTGGTAGAAAGCGGCGCCATTACGGAGGAACAGCTGGAGCAGGCGCTGGAGATGCAGAAGGGAAGCGGCAGAAAGCTGGGAGAAACTCTGGTAGATGAGAATATGGTAACGGAGGAAGTGATTGCAAGCGTGCTGAGTACGCAGCTGGGTTACGCTTACAGTGATCTGCAGAACATTACCATTGCACCCGATATTCAGAATTTAGTGTCGGCCTCTGTATTAAAAAAGAATCAAGTGTTACCTTTAGGCTATGCACAGGATAATATGAACATCCTGCAGCTGGCTATGGCCGATCCCCAGGATTTAAACGCCATGGACGATATTTCCATCATTACGGGCTGTCAGGTAGAGCCTGTGGTGGCTACGCCCAGGAGCATCATGCTGGCCATAGATAAATACTTCGGCACGGATGAAGTGGATTCCGCTCTGGAGGAATATACCAAGGAGCGGTTGATCATAGAGGAAGATGATACCTTCGATGAGGATATCAACAGCTCGCCCATTGTTATGCTGGTAAAGGATATGATTGAGAAGGCTGCCAGGCAGCGGTCTTCCGATATACATATTGAACCCATGGAAAGAAAGGTTCGTATCCGTTACCGTATCGACGGCGCCCTGTATGAAAGGGCCAGATACGATATTGCGGTTCTTCCTGCACTCTCAGCCCGTGTAAAGATTATCGGCGGCATGGATATTGCGGAGAAGAGAAAGCCTCAGGACGGACGTATTACCCAAATGGTAGACCGTACCGAGTATGATATCCGTGTATCTGTTCTGCCCACCGTATACGGCGAGAAGATTGTTATGCGTCTGGCTGCTAAGACGGCATTAAACAGAGAGAAGAGCCAGTTGGGTTTAAAGCCTGCAGAAATGAAGCAGTTTGACCATATTTTGAAAAACCCCCACGGTATTTTGCTGGTAACGGGACCTACCGGTAGCGGTAAATCCACCACCCTGTATACCGCACTTAGTGAGTTAAATACCGAGGATGTAAATATCATCACCGTTGAGGACCCTGTGGAGGCCAATATTGACGGTATTAATCAGGTGCAGACAAACAACAAAGCGAATCTGACTTTTGCCAGTGCCCTGCGTTCCATTCTGCGTCAGGACCCGGATATCATCATGATCGGTGAGATTCGAGATATTGAAACGGCCAGTATCGCGGTACAGGCTTCCATTACCGGCCACTTGGTAGTAAGTACCCTGCATACCAACTCCTCAGCCAGCACAATTACCCGTTTGGCGGATATGGGGCTGGAACCCTATTTGATCGCGGACTCCATCGTGGGTGTTATTGCCCAGCGTCTGGTAAGACGTCTTTGCCCCAACTGCAAGAAACCCCGCTTTGCCAACGAAGAAGAACGGGAGATCTTAGGTTGCAAACCCGAGGAGGAGAATGTTGAGATATATGAACCCTGCGGCTGTCCTCAGTGTGACAATATGGGCTATAAAGGGCGTATCGGCGTCTATGAGATTTTGGAGATGACCCAGCCTCTGCGCCATATTATCAGCAAGGGCGGCAACGCTGAGGAAATCAAAGCACAGGCAATAAAGGAAGGTATGCATACTCTGCGTATGAGCGCTTCAGAATATGTTCTTACGGGTATCACTTCTTTCAGCGAGATGATGAAGGTATCCTTCGATGCATAATAGATTACAGATATGGGCCGCGTCGGTTATCCGGCGCGGTTTTTTGATTTGTGCATGTTTGCGATTATTTGTTTTATGAAATATAATTTATTCCCGGACGCATATATATTATTATAGTAGAAATCTCTTCAGAAATATCCCCACAATGTCGATGAAATATTTGGTTTACAATTATTTAATTATATGGTAGAATGAAACTAGTAATAGTGTGGGTACATAGTACCAGTCGGAGAGAAACAGCAGTAGCAGTTAAGGGGGATTTACATGGCATCCTATGGCTATGAGGCAATAGATAAGGCCGGCAAAGTTATAAAAGGCAGTGTAGAGGCGGACAACGAGGAGAAGGCGAAATCTGAGATAAAGCAGCAGGGGCTGACGCTGTTGGAATTAAAGGAGCAGAGTGCTCTTACCAAGGATATCAATATTCAAATCGGCGGATATCCCAAACCCAGGGACTTAAGCGTTTTCTGTAGGCAGTTTGTGGCAATGACGAAAGCGGGCGTATCCATTTTGGAGGCCCTGAAGATGCTCAGCGAGCAGACGGAGAATGTACAGCTGCAGAAGGCTGTGGAGGGCGTGAGAGTCAGCGTGGAGAAAGGTGAAACCTTGGCGCATTCCCTGTCGGAGTTTCCGAAAGTGTTCCCGAGTCTGCTGGTCAACATGGTGGCCGCAGGTGAATCTTCCGGTAGCTTGGATGTAGCGCTGGAGCGTATGGCCGTCCAGTTTGAAAAATCTGCCAAGACAAAGGCTCTGGTTAAGAAGGCCATGATTTATCCTGCCGTAATCTGTGTTGTTATGGTGGCGGTAGTCATTGTTATGTTGACAGTGGTCATTCCCAACTATGCCAATATGTTTGTGGATCTGGGCACGGAATTGCCGGCTCTTACCAAGGGCGTTATGGCACTCAGCAATTTCATTATAGGCAAGTGGTTCATATTGGTGCCGTTAGTCATTGCCGCTGCAATAGGAATCAAAAGCTTTGCAGCCACGGATTCGGGTAAACATGTGCTCCATGGACTGAAGTTAAGGATTCCGGCCATGAAGAATCTGGAAGTGAAAACCGCTTCCTCTATGATGGCCCGTACCTTGAGTACCCTGCTCGCAGCAGGTGTACCTTTGATAGAAGCGGTAGATATTGTGGGCGGTACCATGGAAAATGTCTACTTTAAGGAAGCACTGGACAACTGTAAGAACGAAATCATTATCGGGCAGCCCTTATCCAGACCGCTGGAAGAGTGCGGACTCTTTCCGCCCATGGTGTACCATATGACCCGTATCGGCGAGGAAGCCGGTAACACGGAAGAGATGTTGACCAAGCTGGCAGATTATTATGACGAAGAAGTGGAACTGGCGGTGCAGTCCTTGATGGCAGCTATGGAACCTGTCATTATTCTGGTCATGGCCGGAATAGTAGGTATATTGATCGGCGCATGTATGGCACCCATGTTATCCATGTATCAGGCACTGGAGAATCTGTAAAATGAATTTAACGTCGGTAGGGCGGCGTTAGAGATATAAACAATAATATAATAAAAAAGGAGAGAAGATTTATGAAAAAGGACAACAAAGGTTTTTCACTCGTTGAGTTGATCATCGTTATTGCCATCATGGCAGTGTTGATCGGTATTTTAGCACCTCAGTATCTGAAGTATGTAAACAAGTCCAAGGTTTCTACCGACATCACCAATGCACAGGAAATCCAGGCAGCTTTCAGTGCAGCAATTGCTGACGGACAGATTACTGCTGCTGGCTCTCAGTCCGGTGTAGGCGGCGCTGCAATTACCAACGTAGAGAATATGGATAAGTTCCCTGTTTCCCGTGTAGATGCTACTCAGCAGTGGGTTGTAACCTATACTTTGAAAGACGGTGTTACCAGCATTACGCTGGGCGGCGATCAGGTATATCCGGATGCAGCTCCTTATCAGGCAGCTCACTAATAATTAGTAAAGCATAATGATGACTGAACGATTGGTAAAAAAGAGCAACCGGGGGTTTTCCCTGGTGGAATTGATCATTGTGATTGCCATCATGGCGGTGCTGGTTGGAATTTTGGCTCCTCAGTATTTAAAATATGTGAAGAAGTCCAGAGTTTCCATCGACATCACCAATGCGGATGAAATTGCTCACGCCGTGAATGCGGCAATCTCTGATGAACAGATTACCGCTGACGGTACGATTACCGGAGCAGGCGGTACGGCAGTTACAGGTGTGGAGAACTTGGCCACGCTGCCTGGTTCCCGCGTTAATGCCGCCTATGTATGGACGGTGACTTATACCGTCGAAGGAGGCGTTACGCAAATTACACTGGGTGGCGGTGCGGATCCTGCTGTGGAGATTTATCCGGAAGCAGCACCTTACCAAAATGCTCATAAGTAATGGCTGATTGAACAGTCGCAAGAGGACACTCCCATGGTTGATATCCCTACATCTCTGAAAATCGCAATATGTGCAGTGGTCTTTCTCTACGGCAGCGTGATCGGCAGCTTCGTCAATGTGTGTATCTTAAGGCTTCCCCGAAAGGAGAGCGTGGTAAAGGTACGTTCCCATTGTGAGAACTGCGGCTATCAGCTGAAGTGGTATGACCTGGTGCCGATTTTCAGTTATATGTTTCTGGGAGGTAAATGTCGAAAATGTAAAACCAGGATATCCCCTCAGCACCTCGTGCTTGAGGTGCTGAACGGGGGCCTGTATGTATTGGTTTTTTGTGTCTGCGGCATAGGCGTGGAGGCCCTACTCTTCTGCCTGGCAGGCAGCGCACTCTTAGTTTTGAGCTTTATTGACTGGAAGACTTACGAGATACCGGTGGGATGCAATATCTTCATCGGCTTTTTGGGTATTATCAGGGCAGCATTGGATTATCGGAATCTGCTGCTCTACATAATCGGGCTGGTATCGGTCAGCGTCTTTCTCTATATTTTGTATGTATGCACCAAGGGCCGGGCAATCGGCGGCGGTGACATCAAACTGATGGCGGCCTGTGGACTGCTGTTAGGCTGGAAGCTGATCATTCTGGCATTTTTGATCGGATGTATTGTGGGGGCTGTCGTCCACCTCATTCGTATGAGAGTTTCGGGAGAGGGTCATGTGCTTGCCATGGGACCTTACCTATCCATAGGGGTCATGGCAGCCGCTCTGTGGGGAGAACGGTTTCTTTCCTGGTATTTAGGAGTTCTGGGGTTTTAGACCATATTAAAACGGCGGCAAAATAGAAAGGGGACACTATGTCTAAAATACTTAGCGTAGAGATTGGTATTTCTTTAACCAGAATTTGTGAAATGGACTATCGGATGAAGAATCCGAAAGTGTATAAATATGTGAGTATACCCACGCCCGAGAGGGCCGTGGAGGATGGCTTCCTGACGGGGAACGCGGAATTTGCGGCTTCCGTAAGGAGAGTATTGAGTGAGAATAAAATCAAGACCAAGCAGGCGGTTTTTTCGGTGACCTCCAGCAAGATTGCTACCAGAGAGGTTATGCTGCCTGCAGTCAAAATGAATCAGATAGAGGGCATGGTGAAAGCCAATGCATCGGAATATTTTCCTATTGATCTAAGTGAGTACGAATTGGCGCATCTGGTGTTGGGCGTAGTCAAAGCGGAAGGACAGTCAGACCGTTTCAAGGTGCTGGTTATGGCGGCAAGCAAGACGCTGGTAGCCGGCTATGAGAACTTTGCACAGCTTGCAGGTCTGCAATTGGTTGCTTTGGATTATTCCGGCAACAGTATGTATCAGGTTATGAAAAATGAGTGCAAGGAAGACACCGAGATGGTGATCAAGGTAGAGGAACGTGCTACCTTTGCCATGGTGCTTGCGGCACAGAATTTGGTATTGCAGAGAAATCTGGCCTACGGTGTGGATTCCGCGGTAGAGGCCCTGATGAGTTCCAAGGCATTTGAGGAGGATACATACAAGGATGCTTTGGAACTGATGAAGCGTAAGACTTGTATTAAGGTGACCTTAAGCAATAATGTGAAGTCCGTTGAGGATGATGCGGATACGATCGATGACTTTGATGATTTGGATGACAGCGAAAGGATGGTAGCTGCCAAGCAGAGTATTGCAGAGTCCCTCATGCCCCTGATCAGTAATGTGGGCAGGGTTGTGGATTTATACAATTCCAAGAATATTGAAAATCCCATTAAGCGCATCCGCCTGGTGGGTTTGGGTAGTGATATCAGCGGTCTTTCCAAGCTCTTTACCAACGAACTGGGTATCCGGACCGTAGTAATGAACAAATTTGAGACAGTTTCCTGGAATCATAATGATGGTGAAGGAAATCCCGGCCGCTATATTGCCAGTATCGGTGCGGCGATTGCACCGGTAGGTTTTATTAATGAAGAAAAGAAGAAATCCGATTCTAAGGATGTCAACTTTAAGAATATAACTGTGCTGGTCGGTGTGTTTTTTGTGGCTGCTTCAGCTGCATTGGCAGTGCTGGGTCTGACCCGGTACAATGAGGTTAAGACGGAGCAGGCGCGTCTGCAACGTCTGGAGGCAACATATATGCCTGCGGAATCTGTCTACCATCTTTATAACGATACAATTGTTTTCTTTTATGAGGTAAAGGCCGGCTATAGATTAACGGAGTCGCCAAATGACGGGCTGGTTGCTTTCCTGGAGGAATTGGAGGCAAAGCTGCCTTCAAGTGCAATGGTAAGGGAATTCACCTCCGATACTTCACAGGTCGTGATCACTATGGAGACAAGGAATATGGAGGAGGCTGCAAAGGTTATTCAGACCCTGAGAGAGTTTGACAGTCTGATGAGTGTTTCCGTTACAGGTATTGTTACTGAAGAGGATGAGGATGCCGACAATGCGCAGACATCTGCCGGGCAAGAAGGAACTGAAGGTGACGAAGGAGAAGAAGGAAGTACCGGAGTAGCGTCGGAAGCACCGGATGACGGCACCAGGATCGTATTCAGTCTGGTATGTGCCTACTGGCCGGTTACAGTAGAAGAAGCTGTAGAAGAAGAAGCTCTGACGGTAGAATAGGAGGGGAAACGGCATGAAGAATACATCTCCCAAACAGATAATGCTATGTGTGATCTTGCTTGGAGGACTGCTCTTAATAGGTGTGTACTTTCTGGTATACAAGTCCTATATAGATAAGGCGGAAGATATCGAAAGGACCAATGTGGCCTTGAACAAGCGCGTTGCGGAATTAAAAGAATACTATGATAATATGGATATGTATAATACGGAAATTGAATTGATGCAAACGGAAATCCGCAATGTTCTGGCACAGTTCCCCCCGGACGTTAGGGAAGAGGATATGATCGTACTGGCGTTAAATACTATAAAAACGGCAGACGTAGAATATACCAACCTCAATTTTGGCGACAGGGAGGCTCTTAGAAGTATACCGGCGGAGACAGTTCAGGCAGCCGGCATGGAAGAGCTGAATTTGGATCTGGTCTTTGTAGAAAGAAAAAGCGCATATGTTAATAATACGGTTTATCAGAGCCTGAAGGATTGTATTAATACCATAAACAATAGTAACAATCGTTTGGCCATTACGAACATTACATACAGCCGTGACGAGGAAACCGGTGAACTTTCAGGTACCATTCAGGTATCTTTCTACTCTGTTTTGGGTACCGGCAGAGAATATGAACCTCAGAATTTAGGCAGCTATACCAGTGGTCTTTCGGAATTGTTCGGAACACTTGTTCCGCAGGAGGACTAACAGGTGACGTGTGGGAAATAAGGAAAGAAAAAGAATATGATAAAAAACAAAAACGGGCGTAAATTGAATAACAAGGGTATGAGCCTGATAGAGATTCTGGTAGCCGTCATAATTTTGGCGATTGTATCAGGACCGTTATTACACGCTTTGGTGACAAGTATCAAATTGAATACAAAGGCCAAAGAGAATCAGAGTGTAAATACCATGGGCCAGAGTATCATGGAAGGGCTGAAGGCCTATGATATGGAGCAGCTCTGCAGACAGTTTAATGGCGGCTCTATGCGTTTGATTTCCGGAGAGCAGATAAGTACCGACGTACTAAACCTGACCTCATGGTATGAGGTAGGGGCATCCGACCGTAATGGGGACGGTGTCATTGATGCGGAAGTGAGCATTGATCCTGCAAACGGCACTTTTTTACCTGCGCCCGATGGCAAATATGAGTTTGTATTGACAAATGTTAAGTGTGAAGGTATATATAACGATAAATATTATGACATAAAAATTGATATTTCCCCCAAGACAGGGTGGCATGCCGCTCTTGATATGGAGAATATAAACGAATATCTGGATGCGGTTTACAGGCAGTCCATGAATATGGATCAGGCAGTTTACTCGCAGATCATGAGCAGTATTTTAGATGAGTTTACGGAACAGTTCAATGCAGGGGCTGAGCATGAAGAGACCTTTGATCTGCATGATCTGGAGAGCATGCAGGATTCTTTGACTGTGGATAAGGTGGTTACGGTAGAGGTAAAAGAGGAATCCGGAGCAAACATTGTCACCATAACGACACAGTATAATTATACAGCAAAATACAAATATACGGATGATGATGGAAGTTTGAGAAATTTTACTATTTCCGGCACAAAATATGTTGATGAATCTGCATCACCGGTAGTATGTGTCGATGCTTCCGATCCGAATCGTCCGAGTACGACGGTGTATGATAATACCGATGCGGAGGTGGAAGGGGTTCGCCCGCAGTTGGAGAATGTTTACCTCTATTATTATCCGGCTTATTCCATCAGCGGTGTGGATATTCATTCGGAAACCATTAATTTGGTAAATAATACGTCTGCTAAGAATTTCTATTTGGTGAAGCAGATCAATAATAATCTTTCCAACGCGAAGCTCTCGAATTGTGAGAGTGATTATGCCCCCAAAGTGACGGTGACTGCTTCCGGTCCGATTACTTTGTATCACAATCTGCAAGAGAATCTGGCTAATCCGGGAGGCCCGCCGTTAACCACACTTTGGGTGCCGGCCAGTGCATCGGCAGGAGGCATAATAGCAGATATGCAGGAGGTCTTTCTTTTGTATGATGTAAAGGTTTCAATTTATAAGCCGGGAGCGGCATCAGGGAATGTATTTCCTGAGGATATGAGGCTTTTAGAATTGACTGGTTCCATGAACGATTAGATTGTGCTCTAAATGGGAAATGGAGACAATAAGAGATGACGAAGTGGATGAAAAAACGCAACAATCAAAAACTGAACAATAGGGGAAGCGCGATTGTAATGGTCATAGTGGTAGTAGCCTTTATCAGTATTTTGGCTACCACACTGCTGTACGTGGCCGGCGCCAATTATTACAGAAAAGTCACGGACTTAAAGAACAAAGAAAGCTTTTACGAGGCAGAAACAGCACTGGAAGAAATCCGGGCCGCTCTGGCAGAGGATGTATCTAAGGCTGCAAAGGAAGCATATCTGACCGTGTCCATCAATTATGCTACGGCGGATAGTGCGACTCGTTATTCTTTATTTCAAAGTGAGTTTTTTAAGGTGCTTGCAAATAACTGGGATGGAAGAAGGGCGAATCCTGTTACCCCCGAGAGTCCGTATAGCTATGAGCAGGTAGTGCAGTTTATGGTGAATAATGAGCCCGATAGAAATTATCAGGCGGCAATAAGTTTGAATCCTCTCGTTGTCGGAGACCCCTTGGAACTTCATCCGGAGGAAGGTTATGCCATTCTTAAAGGGGTGGAATTACGGTATACGGTGAATGGCTATACAACTATGATTTCAACAGACTTTTTGATTTATATTCCGAGTATCAATTGGGGTGTGGATCATGGGATAACTTCCGGTGGAGGGGATCCTTTGAATTGGGAACGCAGTGCGATTGACATGACTGATTATGTGCAATATTATAATTGGGTAAAGAAGTAGGGTGGCGTATGAGAAAAGATAACAGGGGTTTATCCTTGGTGGAAATCATTATTGTCATTACAATTTTAGCAATTTTAGCGGGGGCAGTTACTACGGGAGTCAGTTTGGCAACCGGGCGACCCGCGGACGAATGTGCGGCAAAGTTGCAGTCTGCCATACAGAGCAGCCGGCTTTCAGCCATGGGCAAGGTGAATGTTACACTGGAAATATATATGAATGATAAGGGGTATATTTATGTAGCAGAGACGGTGGAAACCGAAAGTGAAAATCCAACCGATCCGCCGGTTGTGCGGACGACGTTAACCCGGATTGGAGACTTGGGGGTTTCCTTGGAATTTACTCTGACCAACGGAGTTACGACCACGCTGCAGCCAAACCATGCCAATTCATTAATTTTAAGTTTTGACAGAAGCAGCGGAGCATTTAAGCCAATAGCGGGATATTCGGATGTATATTGTAAAACCATAACCATTAGCAGGGGTAACAGAGTTAAGGAACTCGAACTGACCTATGTAACTGGAAAGGTTACCTTAAAGTAGGAGGAGGAGAGCATGAACGTACTGTATAAGTTGAGTGTTTATTTGTACAAAAGGTGCAGATATGCGGGAAGAAAGGACGATAACAGAGGTTTGACGCTGGTAGAACTGATTTGCGCCATTGCCATTATGAGTTTGGTGGGTGCTGCCGTGAGCGGTTTTATGATCGTAGGCGCCAATACCTACCGTAGCGGTACTACGGAAGTAGAACTGCAGACGGAAGCGCAGATGATAGTCAATCAGATAGGTGATTTGGTTATTGACACTACCTCGACTATAACTCCGGAGGGAGCAACTGCAGCCACTGCGATAGCTATTGAACGTTCTGACAGGCGCTATGAGATCGAGCATGCCGGAACGGAAGTGCTATATTCCGAGTATCGTATAGATACGAGCGGAGCTGTGGTCGGAATCGTGGCAGAAGATCAGTTGTTAGGTGAAAATGTCACTACATTTCAGGCGGATATTTCAGACTTTCCCACTAACGGAGTTCTCAGACTGTATCTGAAACTGGAAAAAGACGAGAGATCCTTTGCGGCTTACTATACCATAATGGCACGTAACGGCAGTATTTCTGTAACTGCGGACAGTGTATCGGCTTCGGCCACCGTGGTTGCACCCAGTGAGATTGTGGTGGAGCCGAATCAGAAGTATTCTTTAAATGCCGCCGTAGTGGGAATCTCCAACAATGCGGTGACCTGGACGCTTTCCGGTCAATCCGATCCCGATACACAAATCTTGTTGGATGAGTACGGTATGCCTTATTTGAAAGTAGGCAAGAATGAAATCAACAATATGCAGCTTACTGTAAATACTGTTGCTATGGATGGTGCAACGCCTTTAGGAACGGCTTACGTGAAAGTTAACCTGCGCCGGGTGAAGGATGTTACCTTAACCGGCACATTGACGAGCGGAAGTGCATTAAAATCAGGTGCGACCTACCGGATCACAGCAAACATTGACGGCTCCAATTTGCCAAGACTCCTTGGCTCAGAGAGTGATATGGACTATATGGATCCTTACAAGTTGAGTTGGAGCTCTTCACTGGTCGGAGCCGACGGCAATGCGATCACAAATACTACCGGCTATTTTAAGCTGGATGTGTATGAGGGTTATGCTAACCTCACTTTGTATCAGGACTTTGATAATTTGGATTTGACTATATATGCAAAAGCGCTGCATCCGGAAGGCACAGTCGGCGGAGTCAAGTACAACAAGAGCGAGATGCCTTATGATACCGATGTGATGGGTGAGTGGAATCTGTCGAACCGTATTCAGATTACGGTACCCGGCGGCTGGGCCCGTGGCGGTAATTCCTCGTTACTATTAGGTAATGTACCCGATGATAATCTCACCAGCTATGATGGTGGAAAAACCACTTATAATCTGGTAAATTTAGATTGGTATATTTGGTCTACTTGGGAAGCAGATAGGAAAGATTTTTGGAAAGGACCAATGACACAAGGTAATAATGGCGGATGGGGTGAAATGCAAAGTACAGACCTGGGTATAAATGTAACCATTACTCAGGGTGATGTTTTAAATTTGAAAGAGTATTTAACTCCGGATAGATATTCTTACAGCTATCCTTATTATATAGGTGTATTTGATCAGGGACTTTCTAAGCTGAGATTGGATATTACTCTCTACGGTGACAAGACGGTTCAGACAGGAACAGCAATTTTCGATGTACCCGCTGTAGCTTTTGAGTACAGAAATTCCTTGCCTTCTGATGCAGAAGGTAATTGGAGCACCGGTGGCCGCCATGTAGTCTATGTAACGCCTGCGGATAATATTGATACGTATACTTCTTATTTCAGGTTGCTATACGGTTGGAATGCTGATAATTATGATTATATTGCTTATAATCGTTTTGTGGGTGTAATTGCTGATGAAGATGGCTATGCCAACGACCGAGGGTATGATTTAACCTTTGTAAACAGTGCGGGTCAGACTTTTTACAGACAACTTCCGGGTTTGAATGGGGATCCGAAGTATGATTTTTATGGGAACATGAATAGAGATGTGATCAGCAGTGGCAGCGGAGGAAATTGTACTCTTGCAGTAAAAATCTCTCAGAATGAGAAAGATTTATTATGTGCAGGTAGTGGCACGGTGATTAAAGAGATTTATGAGTATAATTATCTATTTAATACGGAGACTTTAAAGGGATGGTTTAATGATACTTCTTTACCTGTATGGGATATGTACAACCGTGTAAAAGGCTGTGACGGTTATTTGGAGTATCACTTCGTGCAGCCCAACGTACAGATTACGAACCATGCGGGTAACAAACCCCCTGTAATGTTCTGTCCGACAGGAGCAGATGCGGGATTGGTAAACGGCTTCTACTACATGACTGAAAATGCCCGATATAGCGTTAACGGTACCACTGCAGATTATCAGATTAAGGTTGGCGGTGTCTTTACCAGCCAGTATACGCTTAACTGGAACGGCAGTATGTGGTGTGACTAAAACAGATTCTATGAAGCAGCTGCGGAGAAATCCGCAGCTGTTTTTTTATCCATGCATTTTTTGCTAATCAACTGTGAGCATGTACAGGCACTACAGGCAGATGGACGGTGCAGCTGTTGCGACACATTTTGTAAACTTTTTGTAAATATACTTGCATACCCCGATTTTTTGGTGTATAGTGTTACCCGATTACTTTAAAAGTAAAATCGGGGGAATATGAAATGGCAAAGTATCTTGTGATTGTAGAGTCACCTGCAAAAGTGAAGACGATCAAGAAGTTTCTGGGCTCCAATTATGAGGTGGCCGCCAGCAACGGCCATGTCAGGGATTTGCCTAAGAGCAGCCTTGGGATTGATGTGGAACACGAATATGAGCCTAAGTACATTACAATACGGGGGAAGGGCGATATTCTGGCAAATCTGCGCAAAGAGGTAAAAAAGGCGGAAAAAATATATTTGGCAACTGACCCTGATCGTGAGGGAGAGGCTATTTCCTGGCATTTGTATCATGCGCTGCGGCTTCAGGAGAAGAAGACCTATCGGATCACCTTCAACGAGATTACCAAGAATGCGGTGAAGGAATCCCTAAAGAACGCAAGGGAAATAGATATGGATCTGGTAGATGCCCAGCAGGCAAGGCGCTGTCTGGACCGTATGGTAGGCTATCGTATCTCGCCGCTCTTATGGGCCAAGGTAAAGAGGGGACTGTCCGCGGGGCGCGTACAGTCGGTTGCCCTGCGCATCATCTGTGACCGGGAAGAAGAAATTGACGCCTTTATTCCGGAAGAATACTGGACTTTGGATGCGGTGTTTTCAGTTAAGGGAGAGAAAAAGCCCTTGACGGCAAAATATCATAGCGGTCCGGAGGGGAAGGAAAACATTGGTTCCAAAGAAGAAATAGACAAGATTAAATCAAAGCTTAAGGGAGCGAAATATAAAGTGACGGAAGTAAAGAAGGGGGAGCGTATGAAGAAGCCGCCCCTGCCGTTTACGACATCCACCCTGCAGCAGGAAGCCAGCAAGCAGCTGAATTTCTCTACACAGAAGACCATGAGGCTGGCACAGCAGCTTTACGAAGGCGTAGAGGTTAAAGGCGAGGGGACCATCGGCCTGATCACCTATCTGCGTACGGATTCCACCAGAGTATCGGAGGAAGCAGAAAATGCGGCACGGGATTATATCAGCGACGTTTACGGCAGTGAGTATGCCGGGGAGGGAACGGGCAAAAAGGAAGGGAAGAAGATTCAGGATGCCCATGAAGCCATTCGTCCCACGCAGATTGCTTTGACACCGGCCATACTTAAGGACGAATTGCCCCGTGATCTGTTTAGGCTCTATCAGTTAATCTGGAAGCGTTTTACCGCCAGCCGTATGCAGCCGGCCAGATATGAGACTACTTCCGTAAAGATTGGCGCAGCCGGATATCATTTTTCCGTAGCGGCTTCCCGGGTAGTGTTTGCCGGTTTTATGAACGTATACAGTGAAGAGGAAGAGGATAAGGAAGAAAATAACAGGATGGCAGGGATTTTGGATAAGAACACGGAACTGTCTTTCCTGAATTTTGAAGAAAAACAGCATTTTACCCAGCCGCCAGCACATTACACAGAGGCGTCTTTGGTGCGCGCACTGGAAGAGTTGGGGATCGGACGTCCCAGTACCTATGCGCCTACAATTACTACCATTTTGGCAAGGCGCTATGTGGCAAAGGAGAATAAAAATCTCTATGTGACAGAGTTGGGAGAAGTGGTCAACAATATGATGAAAGATGCCTTTCCCAGCATTGTGGACGTGAACTTTACTGCCAATCTGGAGGCGCTTTTAGACGGCGTGGAGGAAGGAAAGGTAAAATGGAAAACGGTAGTTTCCAATTTTTACCCCGATCTGGATGATGCCGTGAATATGGCAGAGAAGAAACTGGAAGCCGTTGAAATTGCGGATGAAGAATCCGATGAAGTCTGCGAAAACTGCGGCAGACGCATGGTGATCAAGTACGGTCCCCACGGCAGATTCTTAGCCTGTCCCGGATTTCCGGAATGCCGCAATACCAAGCCCTACTTTGAAAAAATCGGTGTACCCTGCCCGCAGTGCGGTAAGGATATCGTGTTGAAGAAAACCAAGAAGGGTCGGAAATATTATGGCTGTATCAACAACCCGGAATGCGAGTTTATGGTATGGCAGAAGCCTTCCGAGACAAAATGTGAAAAGTGCGGCTCTCTGATGTTAGAAAAAGGCAGCCGGCTGGTATGTATGAACGAACAATGTGGATATATCATGACGAAATCCGAAAATAAGTGAAAATTTTCAGATAAATTACAATATTTTACATTGAAATACAGATTTATCTGTGGTAATATTATTGTTGGGTTGAAACTTACCCATGGAGGAGTCTGAATGAGCAGTGTACAGTTGCTTGATAAAACACGAAAGATTGGGAAACTCTTGCATAACAACAATTCCAGCAAGGTCGTGTTTAATGATATTTGCACAGTTATGCGTGAGATCTTAAATTCCAATGTTTTGGTCATCAGCCGCAAAGGTAAAGTGTTGGGCGTAGGAAAGCTGGATTCAATCGAACCGATCACAGAGTTGATTGACGATTCGGTGGGCGGTTTTGTGGATTCCATGTTGAATGAAAGACTTTTAGGTGTGTTATCTACCAAAGAGAACGTGAATCTACAGACACTGGGATTTGAACGTGTGGATGTGAAAAAGTTTCAGGCCATCATTGCGCCCATTGAAATAGCGGGTGAGAGGCTGGGAACCCTTTTCATTTACAAGTGTAATGAACAGTATGATATAGATGATATCATTTTATGTGAATATGGTACTACCGTTGTAGGGTTGGAGATGCTGCGTGCCGTCAATGAGGAGAATGCGGAGGAGAGCAGGAAAGTAGCGGTAGTAAAATCGGCAATCTCCACCCTGTCTTTCTCGGAGATGGAGGCGATCACTCATATTTTCGATGAACTTGGCGGAATGGAGGGCATTTTGGTAGCCAGCAAGATTGCAGACCGTGTGGGGATTACCCGTTCCGTCATTGTGAATGCTCTGCGTAAGTTTGAGAGCGCCGGTGTGATCGAGTCCCGTTCTTCCGGCATGAAAGGAACCTACATTAAGGTTCTCAATGATGTGGTCTTTGATGAGATTGAAGAATTGAAGAAACAGAATATAAAATAATTACATAACAAACGGATTGCAGAGGATAAAAGGATTTATTGTTGCTCAATAGGTCCTTTTTTTGCTATTTTTCTGTCAATTTAATACAATAAAATACTATAAAAGGCTTGAGTTTTTTTTCAAATAAACTATAATATAGGTTAGGTCTTTATACTTACCGAAGTTATGGAAGGAGTACGGATATGATTAATACCCATGCATTTGATTACATTAATGTGCTGGATAAAGCTGCGGATGCCTCATGGCTGCGCAATCAGGCCATTGACAATAATATCGCGAATGTGGACACACCGGGATATAAGCGTCAGGATGTGGCCTTTGAGAGCGAACTGAAGAAGGCTCTCGGCAGGAGCAGTGACACTTCCAATATGGACCAGCGTGTAGCCGCCATTAAAACAGCACAGTTAAAACCCAAGGCATATACGGACTTGGTCGGGTATTCCTATCGTCTTGACGGTAACAATGTGGATATTGATACGGAAAATGTTATGCTTGCAGAGAACCAGATTAAATATCAGGGTTTGATAAACAGCATTTCTGAGGAGTTTGCTAATTTGAAGATGGTTATGAAATAGGAGGTATAGTTTATGGGAATATTTGATGCTTTTAATATCAATGCGTCCGGTCTGACCGCACAGCGCTATCGAATGGACGTTATTTCACAGAATGTTGCCAATGCCAATACCACCAGAACGGCGGATGGCACCCCCTATAGAAGAAAGGTAGTTACCTTTGCGGAGAAGGGTACGTCCACAACGAATTCTTTTGGCAGTGTATTCCGTTCTGCCCGGAACAAATATTCCGGAAGCGGCGTCAAAGTGGATGCGGTGCACGAGGATACCTGGACAGAGATGAATATGGTTTATGACCCCTCCCATCCCGATGCGGATGAGAACGGATACGTCCTCTATCCCAATGTAAATATCATTACGGAAATGACGAACCTCATTGATGCCAGCCGTTCCTACGAGGCCAATGCCACCGCATTTACGGCCAGCAAAGCCATGGCAACGCAGGGACTCAACATCGGTAACCGGAGTTAGTTTTAAATATTTCAAAGTTTATCATGTATATAGCGGGTTAGGGCATGCCGGTGTATGTGCCGGATGATACCGCTGCGGAAAAGAGGAAAAATGGATATATCAACTACTTTGGCAGGGTTAAATTCTGCTCAGATTGTACAGAACGGTCAAAGAATCGGCTTAAATTCAACCTACGGACTGACTTCCAGACCCTTACAGGAAGAAGCGTTGTCTGCTGACGGCACCATGTTTGGCGCCTTGTTAGACAGTGCCATCAACAACATTCAGACAACCAATAATTATCTGTCCGATGCAGAAAATGAGAAGCTGAAATGGGCTTTGGGTGAAACGGAGAGTACCCACGACTTGACGATCGCTATGGAAAAGGCCTCCACTGCTCTGCAGTATACGGTTGCCATAAGGGATAAATTGCTGGAAGCATACAGAGAAATTATGCAGATGCAGATTTAAGGTACTGACCGGAAAGCTTGTGTAGCAGGGAGAAGGAATCATGCCGGATAAAATCAAAGAGATTTTAGAGAAAGTACTGGCCTGGTGGAACAAATTCACCGCCAAACAAAAAACGCTTATCATAGGAAGCGCGGCGGCAGTCGTGTTTGCTTTTGTGATCATATTGTACATATTTACAAAACCCCAGTATATCCAGTGGCAGAAATGCTCGACCACTTCCGAAGCGGCTGAGGTGATCGAAATACTGGATAGTAACAATGTTAACTACAAGGTCTCTACCGACGGCCTGAATATCAGCGTACGGACCAGTCAGCTTTCCACTGCCAATCTGGCGCTGGGCGCTGCGGGTTATGTGCCCGATCAGTACACCCTCGAACAGGCGCTGAGCGGGGGCCTCGGTACTACCCAGTCCGACAGGCAGAAGCAGTATGTGTACTATCTGGAACAGAAATTTGCCAATGACATTGCTTCTATAGAGGCCATAAAGAGCGCCAGAGTGACTTTGAACCTTCCGGAACAGACAGGGCTTTTGATCGATTCCGGCGAGGAGGCTTCGGCTTGGATCCAGCTGACCCTGCGGGATAAGCTTAGTACTGATCAGGCAGCAACGATAGCCAAAGCGGTGGCTACCGCACTGGGGAATGACTCTACGGCCAATATTACTATTGTGGACAGCAATGCCAATCTGCTCTTCTCCGGTGAGGAGGACTATAGCACGATGGGGATTGCTAATACGACGTTGGAACTGCGTATTCAGGCGGAAACTCTGCTGGGTGCGGATGTGAAGAAAGTTTTGGTAGGCTCCCAACAGTTCGACATGGTGGAGGTGGCCTGCAATCTGGATATTGACTTCTCGGAATATCAGAGGACCATACACGAATATTATGCCTCTAACGGCAGAACAGAGGGCCAGCTTGTTCATGAGGAAATCTATTCGGACACCAATACCAGCGGTGTCAGCGGACTGCCGGGAACCGACTCCAACAATGAAAATACTTACCAGTTTCAGGCGGGAACTGACTCGGAGAGCAGTTCCAATCAGCATATATTGGACTATGCACCGAACGAGAGTATCACCGTGCAGAATGCTGTCCCCGGCGCCATCGACTATTCCAATTCTTCTCTGTCTCTGGCAGCCATTCGGTATCGGGAAGTCAGAGAAGAGGACGTGAGGAACCAGGGACTGTTATCCGGTATGTCCTGGACGGAATACAAGGCAGCCAACAGGGCTGATGCCAGAATAGAAGTGGATGAGGACTTCTACAGCCTGGTGTCCAATGCAACAGGTGTTCCTCGGGAAAATATTACCATTATAGCTTATGAAAGACCTCAGTTTATAGACAGAACCGGATTTTCCGTGAATGCGACGGATGTGATGTCCATCATACTGATCATCATTATTTTGGCTCTGTTGGCGCTGGTGGTCATCAGAAGTATGCTCACCCGGAGAGAAACCTCCGAGGAGGAAGAACTTTCTGTGGAGACACTGCTGCAGTCCACTCCTGAGGGTGCACTGGAAGACATTGAAGTGGAAGCCAAGTCCGAGACCAGAAAGCTGATAGAGAAATTTGTGGACGAAAATCCGGAAGCGGTGGCCAATCTGCTGCGTAACTGGTTGAATGAGGAATGGGGGTAAGGATATGCCTAGAGGATCTGGCGACGATAAATTAGGCGGTGTACAAAAGGCGGCCATCCTGCTGATAGCCCTTGGACCCGAACGTTCTGCAGGTATCTTTAAATATCTGAAAGAAGAAGAAATAGAGGAACTGACGCTGGAGATTGCCAACACCAGAAGTGTTACACCTCAGGTCAAAGATGATGTGATCAACGAGTTTTATGAGGTCTGTCTGGCCCAGCAGTATATTGCGGAGGGCGGTATTTCCTATGCGAAGGAACTGCTTGAGAATGCGCTGGGAAACGAAAGGGCAATGGAGGTTATCAGCAAGCTGACGGCTTCTTTGCAGGTAAAGCCTTTCGAGTTTGTCAGAAAGACGGATGCCAGCCAGCTGCTTAACTTTATTCAGGATGAGCATCCGCAGACCATTGCGCTCATTCTTTCTTATTTGTCTGCCGGTCAGGCAGCCATGATCATTTCAGCATTGCCTCCGGATCGCCAGGCGGATGTTGCCAAACGTATTGCGGTAATGGACAGAACCAGTCCGGATGTAATAAAGGAAGTGGAGAAAGTGTTGGAATCCAAGCTGTCATCTTTAGTCAACCAGGATTACACCATCATCGGCGGCGTGGACGCTGTGGTAGAGATTTTAAATACGGTAGACCGCGGTACGGAGAAACATATCATGGAAACGCTGGAAATCGAAGAACCGGAATTGGCAGACGAAATCCGCAAGAAGATGTTCGTGTTCGAGGATATCCTGCTTTTGGACGACCGTGCGATTCAGCGTGTGCTGCGTGATGTGGACAATAATGATTTGGCAATTTCCTTAAAGAGTGCAAACGAGCAGGTACAGAATGCGATTTTCAACAATCTGTCCAAGCGTCTTGCCGTTATGATAAAAGAAGACATGGAGTTCATGGGCCCCGTTCGTATGAAGGATGTCGAGGAGGCTCAGCAGAAGATCGTAAATATCATCAGAAAGCTGGAGGATGCCGGCGAGATAGTAATTTCCAGAGGCGGAGGGGACGAGATCGTTGTCTAGTAATTTGTATAAAAGAGGGTATACTCTGGTCAGTCAAGAGGAAACCCGTATTATTGATAGCAACGCCCTGATTGCTGCGAAAATTGCCAAAGTTCCCGTAAGCAGGGCGGGGGTGAGCATAGCACCCCCCGATAAGGACGGCTTTTCACAAGGGCTTTCGGCACAGGTGCTTTCACAAGAGGAACTGGAAGCGTTGACGGGAGAGGCGGCCAATCGGGAAGGGGCAGAAGATGAGGCCGGTGAGTTAGAACTGGCTGCGGCGGCAATGCCTGAGGGACCTACTCCGGAGGAAATGAGAGAGGATGCCTTGGCGGAGATTGAGCAGATGCGCAAGGAGGCCTCAGCTGCTTTAGAAGAAGAACGAAAGAAGACATTGGAGGCAGCCAAGAAACAGGGCTACGAGGAAGGCGTAAATCAGGGCAGAGCAGAAGCCAATAGCCTGAAAAAGGAATTGGAAGCCGAAAGGCACCGCCTGGAGGCAGAATATGCGGAGCGGATCGAACAGCTGGAACCGCAGTTCATCGAGCTGTTGACAGGGATTTATGAGCATGTCATTCATGTGGGACTGTCCGACTATCATGACTTGATCGTATATCTGATAGAGGACGCGCTGGGACAGATTGACGGGGGCAAGAGCATTATCGTACATGTTTCCGGAGAGGACTATGAATATGTGAATGGCCGTAAGGCCGAATTTGCAGTAGGGAGCGCTTCCTTGGAGGTGGTACAGGACATCACTCTTTCAAAGAATCAGGCGTTAATCGAAACAGAGAGCGGCATTGTGGACTGCAGCCTGGGAGTGCAGCTGGAAGAGCTGGGTAAAAAACTTAGGCTTCTGTCCTACGAGAAGCCGACCGGAGAGTAATCGTGCAGTCAGCAATTAATTTTTCCAAATATCTAAAAGCAAATGAATATACCTATTTCCACAAGCTGGGAAAGGTAGTCAATGTGGTGGGGCTGACGATTGAATCGGCCGGACCCGACGCCAGACTGGGGGATATTTGTCAGATATTCCCACAGGAGGAAGGCGCAAAGCCCATTATGGCGGAAGTAGTAGGGTTTAAAGACAAAAAGACTCTGCTGATGCCCTATGAAGCAGTGGAAGGCATTGGTCTTAACAGCAGAGTACAGAATATGGGAATTCCTTTGAGTGTGGAGGTCTGCGATGATATGCTGGGCAGGACTTTGGACGGTCTGGGAAGACCCAGTGACGGAGAGGCCCCTTTTCATGGGAAGAAATATCCGGTGGAGTCCATGCCCCCGGATGCCATGAGCAGGGCCATTATTGATGAAGTGCTGCCTCTGGGAGTAAAGGCAGTGGACGGACTGCTGACCGTAGGCAAGGGGCAGCGTATCGGTATCTTTGCAGGTTCCGGCGTGGGGAAATCCACTTTAATGGGTATGTTTGCACGCAATACCAAGGCGGATATCAATGTGATCGCCCTGATAGGAGAGCGAGGCAGGGAAGTTAAGGAGTTTATTGAAAGAGATTTAGGGCCGGAGGGCATGCGCCGTTCGGTGGTGGTGGTTGCCACCTCGGATAAACCGGCATTGGAGAGAAATAAAGCGGCCAAGACGGCTACCGCGATCGCGGAATATTTCCGGGATCAGGGAAAAGACGTGCTTTTGATGATGGATTCCCTGACCCGTTTTTCCATGGCCCAGCGGGAGATCGGATTAGCCAGCGGGGAGCCTCCCGTATCCAGGGGCTATCCTCCCAGTGTGTATTCGGAAATGCCCAAGCTTTTAGAGCGGGCCGGCCGGGCCGACAAAGGCTCCATAACCGGACTTTACACCGTGCTGGTGGACGGTGACGATTTTAACGAACCTATAACGGATACGGCCAGAAGTATTCTGGACGGACATATTGTGTTGGACAGAAAGCTGGGACATAAAAACCACTATCCGGCTATTGATGTGCTGGCAAGCATTTCCCGATGCATGAGCCAGATTGTGGATAAGGAGCATAAGAAGCTGGCAAGTAGGCTAAAAACGATACTTGCTACTTACAATGAGGCGGAGGATCTGATCAATATCGGCGCCTATAAAGCGGGCAGCAATCCATCCATAGACATGGCTATCCGGAAAATTGAAGCGGTGAATGGTTTCCTTTGTCAGGATGTGGATGATAAATTTGACTACGAACAGACCTATGGGCTGTTGAAGGAACTGTTTGAGGATTAGGTATGGCAAGATTCCGTTACAGGATGCAGAGCATTCTGGATATCAAGGAGAAACTGGAAAATCAGGCCAGACAGGAGCTTGCTTCGGCCCAGGCTGCATTGAATGAGGAACTGGATCGGCTGGAGGCGTTAAAAGAACGCAAAGCAGGCTATGAGGCGGAAGCTGCCGGACTTTTAAGCGGAACGCTCAAGCTATTGGATATTGAAGAAAACAAGACGGCCATCATGAAAATGGAGGAGTATATTTTTCTTCAAACAGAGCGGGTGCGGATTGCCCAAAAACAGGTAGAAAAGGCCAGGGAACATCTGCAGGAGGTTATGCAGGAGCGGAAAATGCATGAGAAATTAAAGGAGCATGCGTTTGAGGCTTTCCTGGAAGAAGAGAAGAAGCAGGAAGGCAAGGAAGTGGACGAACTGACCAGCTACACTTACGGTCAGAAGAAAAAGGTGTGAAAGAATGGCTAGAGAAGTAAGCGCTGCGGCAGAAGAAAAAAAGAAACTGCAGAATGAGAAGAAGAAATTAAAATCAGACCAAAAGGAACAGAAAAAGCTTGCAAAAAAGCGTGCCAAGGAAATTGCGGCACAGGAAGCAGAACTGGCGGAAGACGAAGAAGGCGGCGGATTCTTTACCTTTTTGGCAACCCTCGCCATTATTGCGGTATGGATTGCTATTCTTTGCGTGGTGATCAAGCTGGACGTGGGAGGATTTGGATCCAATGTACTCACGCCTGTTTTAAAGGATGTGCCCATAGTAAGCAAGATTCTGCCTACCCCTGCCCAACAGGAGGCTCCCGGCGAGGATGCCAACAGCGAATATGCCAATATGGGGGATGCGGTGGAGCAGATCAAGAGTCTGGAACTGCAGCTTCAGGAATCCCAGAGCCAGAATCTGGAACAGCAGGAAGAGATTGCCAACCTAAGGGCAACGATAGCCAGACTGGAAGAGTTTGAAAGCAAGCAGGTAGAGTTCCAGCGAATCCAGACGGAATTTTTCAGGGATGTGGTATATGCGGAGAACGGCCCCGGACCGGAGGAATATGCGAAATATTACGAGGCCATGGACCCTACCACTGCGGAATATATATACAGACAGGTAGTAACACAGCTGGAAGCAGATGCGGAAATACAGCAATATGCATCTACCTATGCGGGCATGAAGCCTGCGAAGGCAGCAGCTATTTTTGAGGCCATGCAGGATGATCTGAATCTGGTGGCACGGATTTTGGGAGCAATGACCCCTGAGGAGAGGGCCGCCATATTGGAAAATATGAGCGCTGAAGTGGCAGCAAAGCTTACCAAGATTATGAATCCGGAGTCTTAAGTTTCCTATACTTTTGACCGATATACTTACTGGTATGGTAAAATGTACCTTGAAAATTTAAGAAAGGAGGAATGCGAATGACGAGTACACCCGTAACAGCAGGCGTAGGAATCTTTTTCCCGGGTTCCGCCCCGGCAGCAACACAGTCCGGAGCAGGAGCAGGAAATGCTTTCTCTGATGTACTGAAGAATCAGACCGGTACAGGAAGCAAGGCAGAGGATGGTATGACCCCTAAGGTGCAGGGAAGTACCGCTGCGGGAAACAAGGTTTCCGACAATGCCAACAGGAGAGATGCCGTAAAAAACAGCGAGACCGGAACACGTAGGAATACGGAAAAGACCGCTCCCGAAGATGCTGTGGCTCAGGCTGAAAAGGCAGCTGAGGCAATGGCGGGAGAGATGGTAACGCAAACGGCTGAGGAACTGGGCATTAGCGAAGAAGAAGTTCTGGAGATTCTGGAGAGTCTGGATATGACCCCCATGGATTTGCTGAATGTGGCAAATCTGCAGGCAGTTGTATTGGCTGTGGCAGGAGAGACGGATGCCACGGGGTTGGTGACAAACGAGCAGTTGTTTGCCGACTTTAAGCAGTTGAGCGGAATACTGGAGGAAATGGTGGCAGAGGTAGCTGATGCCACAGGGCTTTCCGAGGACGAAGTGCATCAGGTCTTTGAGGAACTGGCAGCACGGACAGGAGCCGAAGCGCTCCCCGTGGAAATGTTGGCTGAGGAACCGGCAGAAGAGCTTGTGGAAGAAACCGATACGGAGGATACGGTACTTACTTTCCGGCAGAATAAGGAGGAAGGGGTAACGGAGAATGTGATCGGCGCGGAAACTGCAGAAACTGCACAGACCGACAGCACGAAAAAGGAGACCGCACAGAGTAACGAGAGCAATGCTTTCGATCAGACAGGAGGCGGTTTTAACCAGAGTTTTAGTGCACAGGTTCAGGCCGATGTGCTTTCCGATGTACAGCATGCAGAGAGTTTCTTTACTTCCGATACGGAAAAGATCATGAATCAGATTACCGATTACATGAAAGCGCAGATCACCGAAGGCGTATCCGAACTGGATATGCAGTTACATCCTGCAAATCTGGGCAATCTTCACGTGAAGCTCATTGCAAAGGAAGGTATGGTGACGGCACAGTTCACCGCACAGAATGAGGTGGTGAAGGCAGCGCTTGAGAGCCAGATGGTTCAGTTAAAGGAAACCTTTAAGGAACAGGGCGTCAGCGTGGAAGCTATCGAAGTGACTGTATCAAGCCATCGTTTTGATGAAAACCTGCAGCAGAATAGCGGCAGTAACGAGAATGACGGCAGACAGTCTGCAAAACAGAGAAACAGAAGAATCAACTTAAACGCACTTGAAGAGGAAGAAATCCTCGACGAAGAAGACCGCCTGGCAGCAGAAGTGCTTGCAGACAACGGCGGCACCGTAGACTTTACGGCATAACATTTTATTGC
Organism: Lachnospiraceae bacterium; assembly: GCA_022510705.1. Lineage (GTDB taxonomy): Bacteria > Bacillota > Clostridia > Lachnospirales > Lachnospiraceae > Acetatifactor. Next base: position 26,594 of record JAFLSX010000010.1, on the reverse strand, counting down.
ATAAAACTTTATTGCATAAAACTTTATTCCATAAAGAAGAAAGGAGTGAAAGCAAATGGCATTATTAGCACCTGTAGAAAACGGCAAAATCGTGGAGACCGGAACAACCACCGCGACCAACGCCACTAAGAATAACAGCATGGATAAGGAAGCTTTCTTAAAGCTGTTAGTAGCGCAGATGCAGTATCAGGATCCTTTGGAGCCCACTTCCAACACCGAGTACATTGCTCAGTACGCACAGTTCTCTCAGGTAGAATCCCTGCAGAATATGTCCAGTGCTATGGATTTACAGAGAGCAGGCAACTTAGTAGGCAAGACTGTTTATGTGCAGACTACCAACAGCGAAGGCGAGACCGGATATGTAATGGGTAAAGTGGATTATGTTACATACGAAGGCGGCAAGGCATATGTGTACATCAATGAGAAGAGATACGCACTTTCGGATGTGCAGACCGTTATGGATGATGATTATTATGAGGCATACAGTCTGGCAATGGAGCTGGTAACCGGTATCAACCGACTGCCCAGTATCGGCGCTTTGGATGTAACGGACGGAGAGACTGTTGATAAGCTGAATGAAATCTATCAGAACATGAACGAGTATCAGAGAAGCTTCGTGGCTAAGGAAAAAGTAGATGCATTGGCAGCCTACGTAGAAAAGATGAAAGAACTTCGAAAATTGGCTGAAGGCAATAACCAAAGCAGCGGAGATGAGAAGGCCGAAGGCAGTGACAAGGTTGCAGGCAGCGGCGGAGTCGAAGGCGGCGAAGACGGCAGTGATGCAGAGGGGCCGGGCGAAGTTTAAGGATTAACGTTAAACACAGGGAGGTGTTCGCATGAAAGTTACAAACGGCGCTTATCTCTCTATAGAACAGCTTCAGGACCAGTATCTGCGGCAGAATATAAAGCTGGGATCGGTTTTGGAGAAGGGCACACCGTCTTTTCAGGAAATACTGGAGCAGAAACAGGAACAGACTACATCCGATATAGGAAAACTGAGATTTTCCAAGCATGCCATTGGAAGGCTTTCGGATAGAAATATTGAACTGTCAAATATCCAGATGCAGCGACTTTTTGACGGTGCCAAGAAGGCAGGAGAGAAAGGCATTCAAGAATCTTTGGTCCTGATGGATGAACTGGCATTCATTGTCAACATACCCAATAAAACAGTGGTGACGGCGATGGACAGCAGCGAAACGCAGGACAACGTATTTACAAATATTGACGGAGCAGTTATAGTATAGCCGGACCTTTTGGAGGCTATGGTTTCCCGACTGACAGACGGAAACAACTGTTCATACAGACAGGAGGTCACTTAATTATGATGAGATCACTTTTTTCTGGCGTGTCAGGTTTAAAGACACACCAGACCAGAATGGACGTTATCGGTAACAATATCGCAAACGTTAACACAACCGCATACAAATCCAGTGCCATGGTATTCAGTGCACTCTTAAGCCAGACCACGCAGAAGGCTTCCGGTCCCAATGCAGTGACCGGTACCGGCGGTGTCAATGCAAGACAGATTGGTTTGGGTGTACAGACAGCGGCAATCAATGTGAATATCTCCGCCCAGGGTGCTGCACAGTCCACCGGAAATCCTTTTGATATCATGATCAGCGGTAGTGCATTCTTTATCGTAAACAACGGTAAAGAGAACTTCTTTACCAGAGACGGTTCTTTCTATGTGGATGCTGCAGGTAACCTGGCTATGACCAGCAACGGTTATAATGTTATGGGCTGGGGTGTAGATGAAGAGACCCAGAATATCAAGCAGGATACGGTAACTGCTCTGCGTATTATGAGCGCAGCCAACATGACCTATCCGCCCGAGGCTACCAGCAAAGCTTATATATCCGGTATCATCGACAAGCATAACACCGATGTGACCAGCGAAGCAGGTAAAGCGATTAACTTAAACTTCTATGATGCGCTGGGCTATTCTTATACGGCAAAGCTGATCATCAAGCAGTCCGCAGACGACAACAGCTACAGTATTGAGCTGAAAAAGATTTTGGACTCTGAAGGCAATGAAGTGGATATCAGCGGCGTGGATATGGCTGACCTCTTTGGCGGCCAGCAAAATCAGGCGATCAATACTTCCGTGGTACTGAGTGACAGCTACAAGTGGGAAGGCAACAAGCTGGTACCCAATCCCAATCCTGACAATGATCCGGGCTGGAGTTTAACAGACGCTTTCGGAACCGATGCTGAGAAAGCACAGGAAGCGCTGGATGCCATAGCAAAAGCATATGGCTTTGAAGGCTCTACCGATGAATTTTTGAATCTGACGGTTACGGACAACACTACCAATGTTACCTGGACGGTACGCCAGCTGCTCGAGAACCAGGCAGGCGGTGCAACGCCTAATTTCACAACCCCCGGAGACTTTGGTACAGATAATTTCAGCCTTGAGTCTTTCGATACCACCGGACGTGTATTCAACGGTGCGAATTTGGTATATAACGGGGACAACGGTAGGTTCATCGGCGTCAACGGACAGCCCACCGTGCAGACTCTCATGTTAAATCTTTCTGCACTTGGTGGCAATTTCTCCGATATAGAGATCGATTTATCCACCAGTTCTATCTATGACAACTACGGTACCTGTACCGTAAGCGCTACCGCCGGTGATCTGGATGGTCTGGGTATGGGGCGTAAATTAGGTCAGATGAGTGGTATCTCCATCCAGACCAACGGTATGATCTATGCGGCATACGACAACGGTATGACCAGACTCTTGGGTCAGATTGCAGTGGCAGAATTTGCCAATGTATCCGGTCTGGAGAGCAGGGGTGACAACCTTTATTCCGCAACCTTAAACTCCGGTACCTTCGACGGCGTGGGTGTAGACATTACCGCAAACGGCGGCAAGATGACCACCGGTCAGTTGGAAATGAGTAATGTGGACCTTTCCGCAGAGTTTACGGAAATGATCACCACCCAGCGTGGTTTCCAGGCTAACAGCCGTATCATTACCGTATCCGATACGCTACTGGAAGAATTGACCAACTTAAAGAGATAATAACCAAATAAAGTAAAAAGGGATAAGGACAGGCGCCGGCCTGCCCTTTTTTCCCGTTTAAGGAGTTAGTATGATAGAAGTAACAAAAATGAACGGACAAAAGATACTGATCAATGCGCATTTGATTGAATTGGTGGAGGAAACACCCGATACGGTCATGACTCTTACCACAGGAAGAAAAATAATTGTAAAAGAAAGTAGACAAGAGATAAAAAATTTAGTAAAATTATATAGGCAAGAATTTTTTGGGGATTAATACGAGTTTATTTACTTATTTTAAGCGATTACGATAGAAAACGGCAGGTGGATACAAGTGGATTTAGCGTCAATTATAGGTTTGGTTTTATGCTTTGGCATGGTCATATTCGGTGTTCTCTCGGCAGCAAACGGAGATTTCGGTGCTTTTAAAAGCTACGTAGACGTACCTTCCATGTTTATTACTTTCGGCGGTGCATTTTCCGCGGTGCTTGCAACCAATACCATCCAGAGTTTTTTGGGAGGATTAAAGAGCTTTAAACTGGTATTGAAGCAGCCACAGGACAATACGCCGGAGATGATCAATAATATTATCAATTTATCCAATGTGGCCCGTAAGGAAGGTTTGCTTTCGCTGGAAGAGGCTGCAGGGGATTTAGATGATGCGTTTCTGAAAAAAGGTATTTTACTTATCGTAGACGGTACGGACCCGGATCTGGTACGTGCCATTATGGAAACCGAACTTGTCAGCATGGATTCAAGGCATAAGCAAAAAATCGGTTTCTGGGAGGGCGTTGCGTCCATGGGACCTGCATGGGGTATGATCGGTACCTTGGTAGGTCTGGTTAATATGTTAAATAATATGGAAGATGCTTCCACCATCGGACCTCAGATGGCGGTGGCGTTGATCACAACCCTGTATGGTTCCCTGTTGGCTAACTGGATCTGTACCCCCGTAGCTAACAAGCTGAAAGCCCGTAACGACACGGAAATGCAGCAGAGGGAGATCATGATAGAGGGTCTTTTGTCCATACAGGCAGGAGAGAACCCCCGTGTTATTGAAGAGAAACTGAAGTCTTTCATAGCACCGGGCGATAGGGCAACTGCACAGGAAGAAGACGGAGGTGAGGAGAATGGCTAAGCGCAAGGAGGAAGCTCCGGCACCGGGTTCACCCGCGTGGATGGCGACTTTCGGTGACTTGATGAATTTGCTGCTATGCTTTTTCGTTCTCCTGTTTTCCATGTCCACTTTGGACGAAAAGAAGTGGCAGGAGGTAGCGGCTTCCTTTAGTCAGACCTTTTCCATATTTGACGCCGGCGCCACTTCTATTGGGGATGGTATCTTAGTCAGCAACGGTGTCAGTCAGCTAAACGAGCTGGATGAGTATATCAACAGTACCGGCAGGACTGCAGAGGACAATGATGCCGAGGAATATGATAAAGAAAATAAAGACGGAATAGAAAGTGTCATGGAGCAGATGCAGGCTGCACAGCTGAAGCAATCTGAGGAAATGGCCGAACTGATAGAAGAGATGGTGGCGGAGAGCCAGATGTCGGATGCCATTAACGTGCAGTTCACGGCCCAGTATGTGCAGTTGACCTTAAGAGGTGCGCTGCTCTTCGATTCGGGAAAAGCGGATATTCGGGATGATGCGATTCCGGTACTGGATAAAGTGGGCGTTATCTTAGCAAAATATTCCGGCAGTATTATCGAGATAGAAGGGCATACGGACAATGTGCCCATAACCGGAGGCAGATATGCGGATAACAGTGAGTTAAGCTGTGCCAGAGCTCTTTCCGTGTTTAACTATTTTTTAAATACTACCAATCTGGAGCCATCCATGATCAAGTATGCCGGACGGGGGGAATATGTACCCGTGGCCGACAATTCCACGGAAGAGGGCAGAGCGCGCAACAGGCGTGTGGAAATCCGAATCTACAATGATCTGAGTACAAGAACCTATCAATAGGAGATTACAACATGAAAAAGAACTTGATGTCGATTTTAATTCTGGCGCTGTTAGTTGTAAATATTGTGCTGACAGCTATTATGATGTTCAGTGTAACCGGTGCTATGAAGAGCACCACTGCTTTGGTTGGCAGGATTGCCGGTATTCTGGATCTGGAGTTGGATTTAGGGGCGGATGGAAATGAGTTGTCGATTGACGATATTGATCTCTATGATATATCGGAAGCCATGACGATTCCTTTTCATCTGGATACTGCATCGGAGGGAGAGAATGCAAAGCAGGTTTATCTCAGACTCTCCGTATCCCTGCAGCTGGATAAGACTCATGAAGATTACAAAAAATATCAGGAGTCTCTCGCTACCAACGAGAGTCTGATCAAGGGTGAGATTATGGAGGTAGTATCCTCCTACACTCTGGAAGAGTTCCAGAACGATACAGACGGCGTCCGCAGTGAAATTCTGGCAAGACTGCGCAGACTTTATAATTCGGATTTTATTTATAAAGTAGTGTTTACTGACTATACTTACTAGAGGATGCTTACTCAGAATATTACGAATTTGGGACGGGAGGTGAACTTGAATGGGCGAGGTATTGTCCCAAAATGAAATAGATAACCTGTTGGCGGCTCTTTCCACAGGCGAGTTGGATATGGATCAGATGCAGGATTCCAACGAGAAACAGGTAAAGAACTATGACTTTAAACGCCCGGCCAAGTTCTCAAAAGAGCACTTAAGAACCATGGAAATCATCTTCGAGCATTACGGACGTCTGCTGTCCACGAATCTGCCGGTCTATTTGCGGCGGAATGTGCAAGTCAGTGTGGCCAGTTCGGAAACCGTTACGTTTGCGGAGTTTACCACTGCACTTTCCAATCCGGTTATCATGGGCATTATTACGATGTCCCCTCTTGCGGGGAATGTCATTATGGATATATCCCCTAATTTAGGATATGCCATGATTGACCGTATGTTGGGAGGAGCCGGAGATTCTCTGGATAAGAACAGGGATTTCTCGGAAATTGAGCTCACGATCCTGGAGAAGATGATCGTTATCTGTATGAATCTGCTGCGGGAGCCATGGAAAAATGTGCTGAGCATCAATCCGGTGCTGGACAGACTGGAAACGAATCCCCAGTTCGCACAGATCATAGCGCCCAATGATATGGTAGCCATTGTGACTTTGAATCTAAAGTTAGGCGAAGTAGAGGGCTTTATGAACATGTGTCTTCCCTTCTTTACGCTGGAGGACATCATGGATAAGTTAAATACAAGATATTGGTATGCAAATATGCAGGAAAAACGGGATGAGAATTATGAAGATTATATCGAATCCCTGATCCGAAGAGTAGATATACCGATCAAAGCAGTGTTAGGCAAAAGTGTTGTTTCAGTCGGTGATTTTGCAAATCTTCAGACCGGAGACGTCATACGCCTAGATAGCCATGTGGACACGGAACTATCTGTCTATGTAGGAAATATTCGTAAGTTTACCGCACTGCCCGGCGCTAGTAAAGATAATTATGCCGTGAGAGTCACTTCGGTAATCAGAGAGGAGGAATAAGACATGGATGGCGGTATGTTATCCCAGGATGAAATAAATGCGCTGTTGAGTGGGATGGATTTGTCGGAGCCACCTGCGGATGCATCGGCGGAAGCAGCAGAACCTGCAGCAGACGGGGGTTCTGCAGTGGACGAAAGTCTTCTGACAGATGTAGAACGGGATGCGGTTGGCGAGGTGGCCAATATAAGCATGGGCTCTTCCGCAACGACGCTATATTCATTAGTAAACAGAAAAGTGGATATTACGACACCCGTCGTCACCCTGACCAACTGGGAGGGGGTGCTGGCGGACTATGTAAAGCCCTGCGTCTTTATTCAGATTAAGTATACACAGGGACTGGATGGCAGCAATATTTTAGTGCTGCATGAAGATGATGTAAAAGTCATAACGGACTTGATGATGGGCGGTGACGGTACCAATACGGATGGTGAACTGGGAGAGCTTCATTTGAGTGCGATTTCAGAAGCTATGAACCAGATGATGGGATCCGCAGCAACCTCTCTTTCTACCATGTTGGGCATTATGATCGATATCAGCCCGCCACAGGCAAGTCAGGTGGATTTGACGGCTTTTAGCAACGGCAGTGATATTGCAGAGTTCTTAGGAGGAACCTTTGTAAAGGTAGCTTTCCGTATGCAGATAGGCGACAATTTGGTGAACAGCACCATCATGCAGCTCTATCCCGTAGACTTTGCGAAGGAAATTGTGGATACTTTCATTAACCAGCAGATGGGAGGAAGCAGTGCTCCTGAGCCCGAACCGGAGCCCGTGGCACCAAGCGCACCGCAGAGTGCCGCAGCACCCATGGACGGCGGAGCAGGGCAGATGGGAATGCCACAGATGGATATGTCCCAGATGGGAATGCCCGGGATGGGAATGCCTCAGATGGGAATGCCTCAGATGGGAATGCCCGGGATGGCAATGCCACAGATGGGAATGCCGCAGATGTATATGCCTCCTCAGATGAGTATGCAGCCTAATGTGAATGTACAGCCCGCACAGTTCCAAAGTTTTTCAAATGACTTAGGCGTTGTGAACGGACAGGAAAATATTGGTCTGATCATGGATGTGCCTCTGGAGGTTACCGTGGAACTGGGACGAACCTCAAAATCCATATCCGAGATTTTGGATTTTGCTCCCGGGACCATTATTGAACTGGACAGAATTGCCGGAGAACCTATAGATGTACTGGTAAACGGTAAATTTGTGGCCAGAGGAGAAGTTGTCGTAATTGAAGAAAGTTTCGGTATCCGAGTAACGGAAATCATCAAATAATACAAAGAGAGGTAAGTGAAAGATGGGAAAAAACATATTGATTTGTGATGATGCTGCATTCATGCGTATGATGATCAAGGACATTTTGAGCAAGAATGGCTACAATGTAGTAGGGGAGGCCGAAAACGGACAGAAGGGCCTTGAGAAGTACAATGAATTGAAGCCGGATCTGGTACTGATGGATATTACCATGCCGGAAATGGACGGTATTGCAGCTTTAAAGGCAATCAAGGCGGCTGATGCCAATGCCAAGGTTATTATGTGTTCTGCAATGGGTCAGCAGGCCATGGTTATTGAATCCATTCAGGCGGGCGCCAAGGACTTTATCGTAAAGCCTTTCCAGGCTGACCGTGTGTTGGAAGCCGTTAAGAAGGTTGTGGGATAATGCTCACAGCCGGAATGAATACCGTGAACAGCACTGCACAGTTGATTGCAGTGCTGGTGATATTTGTCCTGGTGCTGGCTCTGACTCTGCTTACGACCAAGTGGATTGCCAGATACCAGAAAGGACAGTGGACAGGTGGCAATATTGAGATTTTGGAAACCTGTCCCATGGGAAACGGCAAATACATACAGATTGCGAGATTGGGAGATACTTATGTCGCAATGGCTGTATGTAAGGATACGGTTACATTGTTGGCCGAACTGCCAAAGGAGCAGATACAAATGCCCTCCGAAGACGGGAAAAAAAGTCTGAATTTCAAGGACCTGTTTCAAAAGGCCAAAGCAGCATATCCCGAAGACGGAAAAACGCATCCGAAAGAAGAGTAGGCTGAAAGTGAAAAAAAAGAAAAGTATTTTAACCGGAATAGTTTTTAAGAGTATTATATGCCTGCTGGTTACGGTAGGCATATTGTGCATTTTACCGGCGCGGACGGTTTTGGCAACTTCTACCGATCCTCCTTTGACCGGAGAGACCGAGAATTCCACAATACTTCATGAACCGGGAACCGCGCAGACACCGGAAGAACTGGCGGAATTGAATATAGCCAATACATTTACTATCGAGTACAATGGCAGCAACGGGCAGATAAACGGTGCGCTCAGGATTTTACTGATTTTGACGATCATAGCCATAGCGCCTCTGTTGCTGTTATGTCTGACCTCCTATACCAGAGTACTGATCGTACTGCATTTTGTGAGAGCAGCTCTAAATACGCAGACAGCGCCGCCCAATCAAATATTAGTCGGTTTGGCATTATTTCTGACGTTCTTTATCATGACGCCTACGGCTACCAGTATTTATACCAATGCCTATGTGCCCTATGAGGCGGGTGAACTGACGGAGGAGGAAGCGTTGACGGAAGCGGTACAACCGCTCCGGAGGTTCATGTATGGGGAAACGCAAAAGAAGGACGTCGAGCTGTTTATGGGTATTGCCAGACAGAATTGGGATGGGGAGTTAGATTCCATTCCACTTACCGTACTGATTCCCAGTTTTTTGGTAAGTGAGCTGCGAACCGCTTTTTTTATTGGGTTTATCATATACATTCCCTTTATAGTCATCGATATGGTGGTGGCTTCGGCCCTCATGAGTATGGGTATGATGATGCTGCCGCCGACTACAATATCCATGCCGTTTAAAATTTTGCTTTTTGTAATGGCGGACGGTTGGAGTCTGGTGATCGGAGTTTTGATGAGAACATTTACTTATTTTAAGTAAGATAGGAGATGTAAGCCATGACGGTGGAAGCAATTAGCGAGATTACCAGCAGAGCCCTGTACTTGATCATTCAGGCTGCCCTTCCCATTTTACTGGTTTCTCTTTCGATTGGTTTGATTGTCAGTATTTTCCAGACTGTTACCTCCATTCAGGAACAGACCCTGACTTTTATTCCCAAGATCCTCGGCATTTTTCTGACGCTGATGCTTTTGGGTTCCTGGATACTCAATATCATCATTGAATTTATGACCGAGCTATGGATGAATATTCCTAATTATGTGAAGAGCTGAGTAAAGGAATATGGTAAATTTATCTTTTTCGTTTTTGGATTTGGAATATTTCCTCTTAATTTTGGTAAGGGTGTCCTGCTTTGTGTTTGTCGCACCCTTTTTCAGTATGAGTAATACACCAAGGCGGGTAAGGACGGTGTTTGCTGTTTTTACTTCCGTTTTACTGTATACCTCTCTGACCCCTGCGGACGGTGTGGTGTACTTTTCGGAGTTGGAGTATGCGGTTATTGTGCTAAAGGAAGCGGCTGTAGGACTGATCATCGGTTTTTCAGCCACTGTTTGTACAGCCATTGTGAATTTTGCCGGTGCCATTGTGGACATGGAAACGGGTCTGTCCATGGTATCCCTGATGGATCCTGCCAGCAGGCAGCAGACAAGTATAACCGGTGTTATTTACAATAATGTTTTTATGCTGATGCTGATCGTGAGCGGCATGTACCGTTTTTTGTTGGGGGCACTTGCGGACTCCTTTGTGCTGGTACCCGTAAACAGCGCGATACTGCAGGGGGAGAAGCTGGTCTCCACCATGGTTCGCTTCATGGGAGATTATATTTCCATTGGTTTCCGTATCTGTCTGCCGGTATTTTGTGTTATACTGTTGTTAAACGTAATACTGGGTGTGCTGGCCAAGGTATCCCCACAGATGAATATGTTTGCGGTGGGTATGCAGTTGAAGGTTATCGTAGGACTGTGTGTACTGTTTTTAACTACCGGTATGCTGGCTGACGCATCCGGCTTTATCTTCAAGGAAATACAGGAACTGACTGCTGCGTTTGTGGAGGGTATGATGTAATGCTGCTGTACGATCTGCAGTTCTTTGCAAAGGAAGGACCGGGCGGAGAGAAAACCGAGCCGGCTACCGAGAAAAAGCTTAAGGATGCCCGAAAAGAAGGACAGGTTGCCAAAAGTAAAGAAGTGGGCAATGCCTTGACGCTGTTGGCCATGTTTTTTGTTCTGAAACTTTGGATAGGCAATCTGGGCAGCCAGCTGTTGGATGGTTTCTCCACTTTTTATGACCGGATACCGGAAGCGGTGGTAAATTGGAACGGCTATCTGCCCCAGAACGATATGCGGCTGCTTTTCAGACAGATGCTGCTGCGGGTCCTTATCGTTTTGGCCCCCATCCTGGCTATTACTTTTATGGTAGCTGTTGTCGGGGACATCGTGCAGGTCAAATGGCAGGTGACGGGAAAACCCCTGAAGCCTAAGCTGAGCAAACTAAGTCCTATTAGCGGATTTAAACGAATTATATCCGTCAACTCCCTGGTGGAGTTAATAAAGGCCATTTTAAAGATCGTGCTGATCTTATATATCAGTTACAGTTATCTGAGGGATAGGCTGGGCTATATATTCTGGCTCTATGAGATACCTCTGTTTCAGGCCATTCAGCTGGTGGGCCAGCTGGTTATCGATCTGGGTATCCGCATTGCCTTGGTCTATATTGTGATCGCCGCGGCAGACTATATCTATCAAAGGGTGAAGTTTGCCAGAGACATGCGAATGACCAAGCAGGAAATCAAGGACGAATATAAGCAGGCGGAAGGTGACCCTCAAATAAAAGGTAAAATCCGCCAGAAGATGATGGAGGCGTCCAGACGCCGTATGATGCAGAATCTGCCCCAGGCAGATGTGGTCATTACCAACCCGACCCACTATGCGGTTGCCATCAAGTATGATCCGGACGTGGCGGACGCGCCCATGGTCTTGGCAAAGGGCGAGGATTATATGGCCCGCAAGATCAAAGAGGTCGCAAAAGAACACGATATTGAGATTGTAGAAAATAAACCCTTGGCCAGAATGCTCTACGCCAATGTGGATGTGGGGCAGGCTGTACCGCCGGAGTTATATCAGGCGGTAGCGGAAGTGCTGGCCTTTGTTTATCATATAAAAGGAAAAGTATAGACGGGAGGTGAGGAAGCATGCTCGAAAGAATGAAAAGTACGGACGTAATGGTAGGTCTCTATGTGCTGATTGCGTTTGTAATGTTTATCGTCTCGCTTCCCGCCGGACTGCTTGATGTGCTTATGGCCTTTAATATGGCCATAGCCTTTACGATCCTTTTTGTCTGTATGTTTGCAAAAGAAGTACTGGATATGTCCTATTTCCCGACCATTCTTTTGTTTACTACCATTTTTAGAATTGCTATCAATGTTTCTTCCACCAGATTGATACTGACGACCGGAACGGCCGGTAACGTGGTTATGACTTTCGGTCAGTTCGTAGGCGGCGGTGACTTGATCGTAGGTGCTATCATTTTCATTATTATGATCTTGATCCAGTTTTTGGTTATCAATAAGGGTTCCGAGCGTGTGGCTGAGGTAACGGCACGTTTTACCCTGGACGCTATGCCCGGTAAGCAGATGGCTATCGATGCGGATTTAAATACCGGCGCTATCGATGATGTCGAGGCCAAGAAAAGGCGTGACAAGATTCAGGAAGAGTCCAGCTTCTTCGGCTCCATGGATGGTGCGGTAAAGTACGTAAAGGGAGATGCGACGGCAGGTCTATTGCTAACTGCCATCAACATTATCGGCGGTATTGCCATGGGTATGACCCGGGATGGGCTGGATATTACAATGGCCTTAGGCTCCTACGGTATCTTGACCATCGGTGACGGTCTGGTGAGCCAGATTCCTTCCCTGTTAATTTCCCTTTCCACCGGTATTCTGGTAACCAAGGGCAGTAAGCAGGCAGAATTTGGAGACGCTATTTTAAAACAGCTTTTCGGTATTCCCAAGGCCATGTATCTGGTGGGGGGTACGCTGGCCTTTTTAGGCGTGGCAACAGCGTTAAATACTATTTTGTTTCTGGGGATGGGACTGCTCTTCATTGTGGGGGGCAGAATGGTTGCAGGTAATCTGGAGATTGCTGAGATTGAAACCCAGGTGGATACGGAAGAAGCGGCGGCCGAAGAGATCAGGCAGCCGGAAAATGTGAACAGCCTTTTGCAGGTAGACCCCATAGAATTGGAATTCGGTTACGGTATCATCCCCTTGGCTGATGTAAACCAGGGCGGTGACTTGTTAGACCGTGTGGTTATGATCAGACGGCAGATCGCATTGGAGCTCGGTACCGTGGTGCCCATCATTCGTCTGCGTGATAACATACAGTTAAATCCCAACCAGTACATCATCAAAATCAAGGGTATTCAGGTCAGCGAAGGAGAGATTCTGTTTGACCATTATATGGCCATGAATCCCGGTTATGTGGAAGAGGAGATCACCGGTATTCCCACCTTTGAGCCCTCTTTTCATCTGCCGGCTATCTGGATTACGGAAGGCCAGAGGGAGCGCGCGGAGAGTCTGGGATATACGGTAGTTGACCCGCCTTCCATCATTGCCACGCACTTAACGGCAATTATCAGGGATTACATATCGGAACTTTTGACCAGACAGGATGTACAGAATTTGGTGAACAACTTAAAAGAGACCAATCCTTCCCTGATAGACGAGTTGATACCCAAGCAGCTTGGGCTGGGTGAGGTACAGAAGGTGCTTCAGAATCTGTTAAAAGAGGGTATTTCCGTCCGGGACCTGCTTACCATATTTGAAACTCTGGCGGACTATGCGCCCACTACCAGAGATACGGATATTCTCACCGAGTATGTGCGGCAGAGCTTAAAGCGGGCTATTTCCAATAAGTATTTCCCGCCCCATGAAACTACCAATGTGATCACCTTGGATCCGAAAGTAGAGCAGGAGATCATGGGCAGCGTAAAACAGACGGAGCAGGGTGCATATTTGAACCTGGATCCCGAATATACTAAAAACATTATGACAGCGGTAGGCACCGAAGTACAGAAACTGGAAAATCTGGGTAAGAGTCCCATAGTGATTACTTCTCCTATTGTCAGAATGTATTTTAAACGCCTGACAGAGGACTATTATAAAGACTTGATTGTGGTTTCCTACAATGAGATTGAATCCAATGTAGAACTGCAGTCCGTGGGGATGGTGACAGTATCATGATAATTAAAAAATATCAGGGAAAAACAGAAGAAGAAGCAACAGAGCTTGCCAGAAAGGAACTGGGAGACGGCATCATTGTGATGAATGTAAAGAACGTTAAGAAAAAAGGTTTTTTTGCGTTCTTTTCAAGACCGTTAGTGGAAGTGACAGTGGCCTTAGAGGAAGAAACGGAGCGTTTTGTGCCGGTAAAGCGGGAGGCGCCGATACCTGCACAGGGAGGGTTTACCAAAAATACGCCCATTACCAATGCATGGCGTAAGCAGGCGGAGGAAGCTTCGGATAAGAGCAGTACGGAGATGAACGTTATTGGAGAAAAGCTGGACAGTCTGCAGTCTCTTTTGGAGCAGCAGTTTCAGAAAAGCCAGAATCAGGAATCCGAGAAAGAGGAAGAGAGCGTACCTGAGAAACCGGTAAAACAGATTGAGGAACCGAAGAGTGAAGAGCTTGTCAAGTTCATGAAGCTGATGTATAACATGATGCTGGAAAACGAAGTAGACGAGAAATACATCAATCAGATCATGGATGAGATTGAAAAGGTACATAAACCGAATATGCCTTTCGACTATGCACTGGCTAATACCTATCAGAAGATGATACTGAAATTCGGACCGGGAACAGAAATTATGCCTGCGGGAAAAGGTCCTAAGGTGATTTACTTTGTAGGTCCTACCGGCGTCGGAAAGACCACCACCATAGCAAAACTGGCTTCCCGTTTTTCTGTGGATGAAAAGAAGAAAGTGGCGTTACTTACAGCGGATACCTATCGAATTGCGGCGGCAGAGCAGTTAAAGACCTATGCCGGCATACTGGATGCCCCTTTCAGGGTGATCTATACTATTGAAGAGCTGGAAAACGCACTGGTTGAGTTCAAGGAGTTTGACTATCTGTTTGTGGATACGGCGGGACATTCCCACCAGAATCAGGCACAGAAGGAAGCCATGAGCGCTTTTGTACGCTGTCTGGACGGACAGGTGGAAAAGGAAGTTTATCTGGTTTTAAGCGCCACGACAAAGTACAGAGATTTGTTGAGCATTGCGGACAGCTATAGGGAAATTGCTGATTATAAGCTGATATTTACCAAGCTGGACGAGACTTCGGCATACGGAAATCTGTTAAATCTGGCGCTGTATACGGGGGCAAGCCTAGCCTATGTAACTTTCGGGCAGAATGTACCGGAGGATATGGAGAAATTCAATCCCCAGAAAACAGTCAAGCAGCTTTTAGGCGGTAAAAAGCAATAGCTGTAAACCTGCGAAAATACACAGGAGGAAATATATGGACCAGGCAGAACACCTGCGCAATATTATAAAAGCTGAAAATGTAAACAGGCAGCTGGCCAGAGTGTTTACCGTTACCAGCGGTAAAGGCGGGGTCGGCAAATCTAATACGGCGATCAACCTGGCTATCCAGTTTCGGAAGTTAGGGAAGAAAGTCATTATACTGGATGCGGATTTTGGGCTGGCCAATATAGAGATCATGTTTGGCGCGGTGCCGAAGCACAATCTCTGCGATTTGATCTATCAGGGAAAGAGCATGAGGGACATCATTACCTGGGGGCCCATGGATATTGGTTTTATTTCCGGAGGCTCTGGTATTGTGGGTATGGTGAACCTAAGCAGGGATTATCTGAATTATATCATTCAGAATCTGTCGGAGCTTGACACCATTGCGGATATTGTAATTGTGGATACGGGAGCGGGGATTTCCGACGCTGTGCTGGAGTTTTTAGTAGCCAGCGGAGAGATCCTTCTGGTCACTACGCCGGAGCCCACCTCCATGACGGATTCCTATTCCCTGTTAAAGGCACTTCTCAGGCATCCGCGTTTCTCTTCGGAGAGCACGCAGGTGAAAATGATAGCCAATCGGGTGGTACGGGAAGAGGAAGGGCAAAATCTCTACAACAAGCTGAATATGGTGGTTGCGCGCTACCTGAAACTGCCCTTTACCTATTTGGGAGCAGTGCCTGAGGATGCTCAGCTTTCCAAAGCAGTGATTCAGCAGGTGCCTATTTCCATGCAGAACCCGTCGGCAAAATCCAGTTTGGCCTATGAGTCTATTGCGGCACAGCTAATGAATTTGGAAAGTGTAAAAAAGAGAGGAATGGCTGCCTTTTTCTCCCATATAGTAGGGAAAAAGACGATGTAGGAGGTAGATATGTTAACAAAAATTATTGAGCCCGGTTTCAGGGTAGAATTACAATCCATCGGTAAATTGAATGAGGGAAAAAACAGTGAGGCTACCAAGAAGGTATATACGAGCAGAGTCTACGATATTATTTCCGATGACCGTTTGGAAATCACCATGCCCATGGAGCAGACCAAATTGATTCTGCTGCCCGTAGACGGGGAATACGATATGGTGATTTACGGTCAGCAGCCTTATCAGTGTTTTGTGCGGATCATAGACCGTTATAAGAGCAATAATGTCTATATATTGGTAGTGGAACTGACGAGCAATCTCAGAAAATTCCAACGGAGAAATTATTACCGTTTCAGCTGTGCGCTGGAAATGCAGTCCAGAGCGCTAATGGAAGAAGAAATCAAGGCGGTGGAACAGAATTCTTCCTATTTCCTCACCCCCGGTCTGCCCTTAAAGCACAGTATCATCGTGGATATCAGCGGCGGCGGCCTGCGCTTTATCAGCAATCAGCGTTATGAGCCGGGAAGCCTCATTTACTGCAATTATCAACTGGTGAGCAGCGGTAAGACCAAGGAATGTGAGGTTGTAGGCAAGATACTCAGTGCCAAGGAGTTAGAGAACAAATCCGATAATTTTGAACACCGGGTAGAGTATGTCAATCTGGATGTGGATGACAGGGAGCAGATCATTAAATACATTTTTGAAGAAGAACGTAAAAACCGACACCGCGAAAAAGGATAACAATGTTAAAAAGCAAACAATGTTAAAAAGCAAACATAGCAAAAAGGACAGCATAGTAAAAAGGAAGGCATGACATAAATTATGAAAAAAATATTGGTTGTTGATGACTCTGCACTTATGAGAAGAGTGCTCTGTGATATAATAGACAGCGATAAGAGATTCCATGTGGACAATAGGGCAACAAACGGTCTGGAAGCCTTGGAGATTCTCCGTCAGAAGACCTTCGATGCAGTGGTTCTGGATGTTAATATGCCCAAAATGAATGGGTTAGAGTTGCTGCAGGAAATGCAGAAGTCTAAGATTTCCGCAAGAGTGCTGATGGCAAGCACGGACACCAAAGAGGGCGCCAAGATTACCATGGAGGCTCTGGAACTGGGAGCATTGGACTTTATACAAAAGCCCGATAATGCAGTGGATTGCCGTAATGATCAATTCAGCAAGCATCTGTTGGAACTTTTGGGTATTGTGGCGGATTCCAAGCTGCCGGTATTTGAAGATGCGGCTAAGCAACAGGAGAATCGTGAGGTAACCGGCAAGATGGTAACGCTGGCGAAGCGCCACACGCTTTCTGCTGAAGGCAGCAAGGTAGTGGCTATTGCCAGTTCCACGGGAGGACCTAAAGCGTTACAGTCCGTGATACCGATGTTGCCGGCAGGTTTGCAGGCACCGGTACTGATTGTACAGCATATGCCCACAGGTTTTACCGCCTCATTAGCTGAGCGTTTGAATGGTATCAGTTCTTTAAAAGTTAAGGAGGCTGCGGAAGGAGATGTGTTAGAGATCGGATGCGTTTATCTTTCCATGGGTGGTAAGCATATGAACGTGGTGGAAGGAATGGGAGGCAAGTCGGTTATTCACTACACGGATGAGCCGCCCCGCGAGGGTGTAAAGCCTTGCGCTAACTATATGTTTGAGTCCTTGGAAAACAGCGGTTATGAAGAAGTGCTATGCGTAGTCATGACCGGTATGGGAGCCGACGGAACCAAAGGAATCTCTAAGCTCAAAGAAAGTAAAAAGATACATGTGATCGCACAGGAACAAAGTACCTGTGCTGTTTATGGAATGCCGCGCAGTGTAGTGAATGCCGGGCTTTCCGATCAAATAGTACCATTGAAACATATTGCACAGGAGATTATATTAAACGTGGGGGTAAAGTAAAATGGACGTAAGCCAATACCTGGAAATTTTTCTCGATGAAACAACTGAGCATCTGCAGAATCTGAACACGCAGATACTGGATCTGGAGCAGGATCCGGAAAATATGGATACCATCAATGAAATTTTCCGTTCTGCCCATTCCTTAAAGGGAATGGCGGGAACCATGGGATATAAGAGGATGCAGTCTCTTACTCATAATATGGAAAATGTATTTTCCGAAGTCCGCAACGGAACTATCAAGGTGAAAGCTAACATGATAGATATTCTGTTCCAGTGTTTGGATGCTTTGGATGAATACACCGGCAGTATTCGGGAAACCAGTGATGAAGGTACCAATGATAATGAACCGCTCATCAAGCAGTTGACCGAGATTTTAAATGGCAAGGATGCGGGTGGAGCAGCCGCGGACAGTGCGATGGGAGAAACGAAAGCAGTAGAGGCAGCAGAGGCGCCGGCAGAGGGCAAAGCCGGCAAATGGCAGGATATCAAATTGGATAGTACGGATAAGATGGTCATCTCCGAAGCCCAGAAACAGGGCAAGAAGGTGTACGGTCTGACCGTGAGCATACATGAGAGCTGTCTGTTAAAAGCCGCAAGAGCTTTTCTGGTATTTAAAGCGGTTGAGGAGATGGGCGAAATCATTGCTTCCAATCCCTCCGCGCAGGATATCGAGGACGAACATTTTGATCTGGATTTCTCCCTGTTAGTGATTACGGAAGCTTCCATGGAAAAACTGCAGGAAGCTATCATAAGTGTATCGGAGATCGAATCCGCAACGGGTGACATTGTGGATCTGAGTATGCTACAGGAAGAAGAAAAAGAGGAATCCAAGCCGGAAGTAGAAGAGAAGGAAGCAGTGGTGGAGACGGCTGTTGTCGAGAAACCTGCTCAGCCCGTTCAGCCTGCTCAGCCCGCTAAAACCGCGGCACCGGCCGAGAGCAAGCCTGCGGCTAAGAATAACGTGGCAAAACCGGTAGTGAACAGAACGGTTCGTGTGGATATTGAGAAGTTGGATGTCCTGATGAATCTGGTCAGCGAGTTGATCATTGCAAAGAACTCTCTGGTAGCGGCATCCGCAGGCAACGATTCCCAGAACGGTTCTACTACTCACAACGATGTGAATGAGCATATCGAATATCTGGAGAGCGTGACTACCAATCTGCATGAATCCGTTATGAAGGTACGAATGGTACCCATTGAAAGTGTAGTCAATAAGTTCCCTCGTATGATCAGGGATCTTACCAAAAAACTGAATAAGAAGATGGAATTATATATGTCCGGTGAGGAGACGGAGTTAGACCGTACCGTGGTGGATGAAATCGGTGATCCTCTGATGCATCTGTTGCGTAATTCTGCGGATCACGGTCTGGAATCTGCAGAGGTACGTGCCCAGAGAGGCAAACCGGAGGTGGGTTCCATCTGGTTGGATGCTTATCAGGATGGCAACAATGTTGTGATCGAGGTAAGAGACGACGGTAACGGTATCGATACCGAGGCCGTAAAGAATAAGGCTATCGATCGCGGCACTATTACACCGGAGCAGGCTGCCAATATGTCTGAAAAAGAAATTATTGATCTGTTGTTCCTGCCCAGTTTCTCCACTGCAAAGCAGGTAACGGATGTTTCCGGTCGAGGCGTAGGTCTGGACGTTGTGAAGAGTAAAATTGAGGCCTTGAGCGGTGAAGTGGAAGTGCACAGCACACTGGGAGAGGGCAGTACATGGACGATTCGTCTGCCGTTGACCCTGGCAATCATTCAGGCACTTATGGTTGTAGTTGGTGATGAAAAGTATGCCGTTTCTTTAGGCTCTATTCAGACCATCGAGGATATTTCTCCCGATGAGATTAAGCTGGTACAGAATAAAGAAGTGATTCATCTGCGTGGTAATGTCATTCCGATTGTCAGATTGGATAAGGAACTGGATGTGGTCAGCTCCCATGAGCCGGGGGACAATATGGTTGTCATTATTGCTAAGAAGGGTGACCGTATGGCCGGCTTTATTGTGGATGAACTTCTGGGCCAGCAGGAAATCGTTATCAAGTCCATGGGCAAGTATATTGACAACAAGTGCAAACTGATCAGCGGTGCAACCATTCTGGGTGACGGTGAAGTTGCCTTGATCCTGGATGCGAATGTGCTGATTTAATGAAGGAGGGATAACGAGATGGAAGAGTTAAAGGTTATGAGTGAAGGCATCACGACCCAATATATAGTAATCCGGCTCGGACAGGAGCAATTTGGTATTGATATTCAATATATTGATAATATTGTAAGAATGCAGCATATTACCAGAGTGCCCAAGTTGGCGCCTTACTTAAAAGGGGTTATCAATCTGCGCGGTGAGGTCATTCCCATTATGAGTATGTGTCTGAAAATGGGGCTGGATCCTGACGAGGAAACCAAGGCAACCCGTATTATCATTGTGAAACTGGAGCAATACGGAACCATTGGTATGATCGTGGATGAAGTGAAAGAAGTAGTGACGCTGGATGTAGCTACCCAGATTGAGAAAATGGCCTATGATAAAGAGGATAAGAACAATTTTGTTATGGGTGTAGGTAAGTGTGAAGGCGGTCTGATCTCTTTATTGGATCTAAATGCTGTGGTACATGAAAAATAATTGACTGTTTATTGAGGAGTAAGAAAATTGTCTGATATTAGTTTAACGAACGTGACACAAAACTATTATGACGTGCTTAAAGAAATCGGTAATATCGGTGCAGGAAATGCGATGACTGCTCTGTCCCAGATGCTGCAGTGTAAAGTGGATATGCAGGTCCCCCAGGTCCAGCTTATGGAGTTTAAAGATGTGGGGGCCATAATGGGCGGAGAAGAGCAGTTAATGATAGGTGTTTATCTGGCCATCGAGGGTGATATTACCGGAAGTATCATGTTTTTAGTAAAGCATGATAGC
Source organism: Lachnospiraceae bacterium (assembly GCA_022510705.1). GTDB lineage: Bacteria > Bacillota > Clostridia > Lachnospirales > Lachnospiraceae > Acetatifactor. The sequence continues at coordinate 5,915 of JAFLSX010000010.1, read as the reverse complement.
GCAAAGCATCTGGTAAATAAGCTTATGATGGGTATGGCCAGTGAGGGACCGGAGTTTAATGAGATGGAGCTGTCTGCTATGCGGGAAGTAAGCAATATCATTACCGGCGCTTACTTAAATTCCTTATCCATGTTGACTAATTTAAAGATTTATCCGTCACCTCCGTCGCTGGCATTGGATATGGCAGGTGCTATTTTGAGTGTACCCGCTATCGAATTTGGAGCAATCGCAGATCAGATTCTTTTAATTCAGTCCAGATTTTCCGATGATATTGAAATAGACGGTTATTTTATTCTTGTACCGGATCTGGAGTCCTATGGCAAGATACTTGCATCAATCGGAGTAATGTAGCTGGAGATAAGAACCGAGGTAGCTTGATGAGTGAGATAATAAAAGTGGGAATGGCGGACTTAAAAGTCTGTATAAGTCCTAATGGGGTCACAACTCTGGGGTTGGGGTCCTGTGTAGGAATCGCGATCAGGGATCCGATGACAAAAATTGGAGGACTGGCACATATTATGCTGCCGGACAGTAAGAGTATCCGCGGAAGTGAAGGTAATATAGCGAAGTTTGCGGATACCGGTATCGTTGAACTGGTAAGGTTGATGGAAGCCCAAGGAGCCAAGAAGAGCCGTATGACGGCAAAATTGGCCGGTGGAGCCATGATGTTTGCTTTTCAGAACAAAAGCGACTTGGCTCGGGTAGGAGACAGAAATGTGGAGGCTTCCAAGCAGAAGCTGAAGGAGCTTGGAATCCCCATACTGGCCGAGGATGTCGGTGATAGTTACGGGCGTACTGTTGTTTTTTATCCGGAAACGGGAGACTTTGTCATTAAAGCCGTGGGAAAACCGGAAAAAGTTATATAGCGGGTGTGCGTGCATGAAAGGGTTAATATGAAAAGAAAATACTTGCCGCTGATATTGATGTTGCTGGCCGGTGCCATAACCGCTATCATTACTTATGTTAAGCAGTATGCTATGATTCAAAGACTAAGTGCTCTGTTAGCGGTTTTACTGGTTTTTTATGTATTGGGAAGTATATTTGTATGGTTATTGGATACCTTTGAAAAGCAGAATGAAAAAGCTGCTTTAGATGAGGGAGAAGTCATAGAGAAGGAAGTGGAGGCCGCGGATGATACAGAGGAGGCCTCTGAATCGGAGGATACGCAGGAAGAGTAGGACTGCTTAGGAGGTTACCATGGATGAAGCAGGCAGAAAGGGGCTTTGGGACGAATATGCCCAAAATAAGACCCCGGAAATCAGAGAAAAAATCATATTGGAATATGCTCCTCTTGTAAAGCTGGTAGCCGGCAGACTCAGTATGTATCTGGGATATAATGTAGAATATGAGGATCTGGTCAGTTATGGGGTCTTCGGATTGATTGATGCTATAGACAAATTTGACTCTATGAAGGAAGTCAAGTTTGAAACCTATGCCAGTCTGCGCATCAGAGGTGCTATTTTAGACCAGATTCGAAAGATGGACTGGATTCCCAGAACCATCAGACAGAAACAGAAAAAGATAGAAGCTGTTATTAAAGAAGTAGAACTGACCATGGGACGGGGTGCTACGGATGAAGAAATTGCCAAAGGTCTGGGGATTTCGGAAGACGAATATTTGGAGTGGCAGTCCCAGATGAAGATTACCAATGTAGTGTCCCTAAACGAATATATGGAACAGGGAAGCGAGGTCCCTGCGGACATGAACCGCTATTCTACTGCCCGGTTTGAAAGTCCGGAGGAGAATATTGAAAAGGCGGAATTAAAGCAGGTACTGGAGCAGACCTTACAGAAGCTGACGGAAAAAGAGCGCAAGGTTATACTGTTATATTATTATGAAGATCTGACCTTGAAGGAAATCAGTAATGTACTGGAGGTTTCCGAATCCAGAATTTCGCAGTTGCATACCAGAGCGTTAGAAAAGATGAAGGACAAAATGGGTAATTATATGGGGCTTCTTACGGACAGATAGAATCAGCATAAACAACTCATTAGCGCGGTATTGCAGGATATATCCTGTGACACACAGGAGGATTAAATATGAAAAACGGTTATTTTAGACTGGTAACGGATGCGGCCGGGTTTGGATTGGAGATAAAAGCTCCCTCGGACGGTGGAGAATGCGTAAGAATAAAGGAAGTCACGGATTACCTTACACTATGTAATGTTCTCTGTGACCTTTCTTCATTAAAGAATGCAATTGCAGAGGAAAAAGATACGGTACTGCATTTGGAATCCGGTGCCTGTCCTGCAGAAAATATGCGTTATAATCTATACATGGCGGACGACAATATGTCGGTGACAGCCAGATTTTTTGCGGCCTCATCTACCGGAAAGAAGATGGCTGCAGAGGAGTTCCTCCATGACCTTACCTTTAGACAGATTCGTTTTGGGGTACAGGAGGAACGCATCAGGGAAGCCTTTGAGAAAGAGGAATATTGTACGGATATTGTCATTGCGGAGGGAAAAGCGCCAGAGCAGGGTAAGGACGCTTGTATAGAATATTTTTTTAATACGGATCCAAAAGCCAGACCTACCATGAAAGAAGATGGCAGTGTGGACTTTTTCAATTTAAATACCATTAATCACTGCCAGGTCGGAGATGTATTGGCTAAACTGACGCCGGCTGTTCCAGGTGAGGATGGTATGACCGTATTGGGAACCCGGATAAAGCCCAGAGAAGTAAAAAATATAAACTTCAAATTTGGAAAAAATATTGATATTTCCGAAGATAGACTGGTGCTTACTTCCAAAGTGAACGGGCATGTATCACTGGTAGAAGGACAGGTTTTTGTTTCGGATGTGCTGGCTGTTGAGAATGTGGACAATTCAACCGGCAATATAGAGTATGAGGGCAGCGTTGAGGTGCACGGTAACATACAGTCCAATTTCTCGGTTAAGGCACAGGGTAATATCGTGGTAAACGGACTGGTAGAAGGCGCTTATTTAGAGGCCGGCGGTGACATTATCATTGCCAAAGGAATGGCTGGAATGTCCAAAGGAGAGTTAAAGGCGGGGGGCAATATTGTAGCCAAATTCTTTGAAAATGCCAAAGCCGCCGCGGACGGCTATATTACGACGGAGTCCATTTTGCACAGCCATGTTTCAGCCGGTCATGAAATTACGGTAGGCGGCAGAAGAGGCTTTATCACGGGAGGACATGTGGTTGCTGCCAAGCAGATAAAGGTCAAGACTTTGGGCTCTTCCATGGGAGCATCTACTGTGGTGGAGGTAGGAGCTGACCCTGGCATAAAGCAGGAACTTGTCCAGCTGCAGAAGGATATAGCCGAGGTTGCCAAGCAGATTAAGAGCATTGAGCCGATTGTTGCATCCTATGCGCTGAAGCGTAAACAGGGAGTGCAGTTTGGTCAGGAACAGTTACAGTATCTTGCCACTCTGATAAAGGCCAGGGAAAAGAAGCAGCAGGAGCTGGCGGAGCTAAATGCACGTTTAGAGCCGCTTCAGGAAATCCTGGAAGAGCAGCATCAGGCCCAGGTCGTAGTAACAGGCGAGGTGTTCCCCGGTACGAAAATCGTCATCGGGGATGTGTCTATGGTGGTACAGAGCAGCATGACGTACTGCAAATTTGTAAAGCAGCGCGGTGATGTGAAAATGGTGGGAATTTAAACCGTAAGGGGAAAGGAGCATCCATATGGCAATGGGACCGATCGAGATGGGAACTGTAGCCAGATCTCAAGATTATACTATGATCAAACAGAACGAGGACAATAAAAATATTGCCCAGCAGAGCGTTTTGGTACAGGATAAGCAAAAAGAGGATACGCAGAAGACGAAACAGGTAAATCAAACTGACGATACGCAGTGGCAGCAGAAGAAGTTCGATGCCAGGGAAAAAGGCAGCGGCAGTTATGAAGGAGACGGGGGCAGGAAGCGTAAAAGAGAGAAAGAATCGGATGGCAAGGTAGTGGTGAAAGGCCGGGGCGGTTTTGACATTAAAATCTGAGGAGATTGTTATAAATGGGTGCATTGGAAATAGTTCTTTTGATAATTGGGGCAGTCATTTTTATCTTGAGTTTTTTACTGCCGGCAGGTACTGCAGAGGCAAATCAGGAAACCAGGGAAATGGTGGAGGATGAGGTAAAGAACGCAGTAGCCAAAGAAATGGACGGTGTAAAGAGCCAGATTGAGGATATTGTGGACGAGACGGTGACCTATGTGGTGGAAAAGACCGAACGCTCTTTAGAGAGAGTATCCAATGAAAAAATCATGGCGGTCAACGAATATTCAGATACGGTGTTGGAGGATATCAATAAGAATCATAAAGAAGTTATGTTTCTCTATGATATGTTAAATGATAAGCATGAAAATTTAAAGAATGCGATCACTGAGGTAGAAAAGACCGTTAAAGAAGCGGCGCAGACAGCAAAAGAAGTGGAAGCTGCAGCGGCAGAGGCGGTTTCTTCTGCAGAAGCTGCTTCTTTGGCAAAAGCAGCTCCCGATGTTTTGCCCGATTTTGTTTCCGAAGAGGACAAAGGAAGCAAAACAGGAAGGAAGCGCAAAAAGGAAGTACCGGAAGCGGAGGTCATAGCCCTGCCGTCACCGGAGGCACCAAATGGGTTCCAGACCCTTTCACCGACAAAGGTTTCCGAGAAAGAGGCTTCTAGAAAGGTCATCCGCAGCATGACACCGGATTTAGATATCAGCTTTACCAAAGAGGATGGTAAAGGCGGTAATGCCAATAATAATAATGACAAGATCCTGCAGCTGCATAATGAAGGGAAATCCAATATTGCCATTGCAAAACAACTGGGGCTGGGGGTCGGAGAAGTTAAGCTGGTAATTGATTTGTTTGAAGGAGTATGATGTTTCGTGAAACTTAAAATTTATCTGCGAGGACTGGGAATCGGTATTCTGGTAACCGCAGTGATCATGGGAATTGCATCCAGTCGCAGAAGGCAGATGACGGATGAAGAAATAAAGGCCAGAGCCAGAGAATTGGGAATGGTAGAAAGTACGACATTGTCCGCAATGGCATCAGGTGAATCACAGGGCAATCCGACTCCTTCACAGGCTCCCGATAATACCCCTGCGAGCGAGGTGACTCCGTCAGCGTCTCCTGAAGAGAGTACACCTTCACCGTCTCCGGTGAATACTCCCGCGGTATCGGAAAGTCCGTCACCGTCTCCTGAAGAGAGTGTGCCCGAAGTGACGGTGAGTCCGTCGCCATCTTCTGAAGAGAACATACCCGAGTCGTCTCCGGTGAATACTCCGGCAGAATCTGTAAGCCCGTCGGTATCTCCTGAAGAGAATACGCCCGAGCCATCTCCTTCACCGGACAGTGAACAGGAAGTCCCCGCAGGAGAGTATGTAACCATCACCATTCGTTCCGGACAGAGTTCGGTAGCGGTGAGTAAGATGCTGGAGGAAGCGGGATTGGTGGAATCTGCATCGGCATACGACAAGTATCTCTGTGAAAATGGCTATGACAAACGCCTTAAAACGGGTAATCATGAGATTCCCGTAGGCGCAACTGAAGAGGAAATTGCCCGCATCATTACCAGTAAAGGTAACTGATTTTCTGGGAAAATGTTTAGAAAACCCCTTGCACAGGGGTTTTTCTTATGTTATAATCTGAATGTTGCGACTATAAAACACGTATTCCCATTTACGGCAGGGTGCCCGGACGATGCAAGGCCTTGAAACTGCGGATTTACCCGTAAGTACGAGCGTCGATACAGGTGGTTTGGGTCGGCTGTAGAGTTAACCGGATTATAACGCAGATCCGGCGGAAAAAGAATACGGAAGACGGCACGATGAGGCCGAATAACCAAATGGAGGAAAAGACATGAGCGTTATTTCAATGAAGCAGTTGTTAGAAGCAGGTGTACATTTCGGACACCAGACCAGAAGATGGAACCCTAAGATGGCTCCCTACATCTTCACCGAGAGAAACGG
>JAFLSX010000001.1 GCA_022510705.1 Lachnospiraceae bacterium | reverse complement strand
CCGATGCGCAGTTCGCAGGTTCTTCCTCCGTTCCCGCACACGTTGAGATGATGGGTCTTATCGGTATGGGTAATAACCCGATGGTAGGCGCTACCGTTGCAGTCGCAGTGCTCATCGAGGAAGCAGCGAAAGCGGGTAAGTTCTAAATCTAATTATTAAGGTTAAATGAAATCCCTTCCGGTTCATCCGGGAGGGATTTTTAATAAGTATTTTAAAAGCTAGGCAATTCATCTCAAATATTATATCTCCACATTTTCCATACTTCCTTGAAGGGAGCGAATATTTTGCCTTGCCATTTTGTGGCAACATCTTGACAAATTGCGCTTTTTTCTGTAGATTTGTCAATATAAAAGATTAATAGAATGTAGGTGCAGAAATGGATAATAATCAGTTACAAAATCCGGATGCGGAACAACAGAATAATTATAATATGGACCAACAATCCCAGCAAGGATATCCTTATATGGGGCAACAGTCTATGGTACAACCGTCCATGGACCCACAATTTCAACAGGGATATACTTACATGGATCAACAGACCATGGGAGCACAGTCCCAACAGGGCTATCCCTATATGGGTCAGCAGCCTATGGAACAGCAGCCCATACAGCAGGATCCCAATGCGGGACAGTATACCTATACAATACCATGGATGAACGGTACCGGTACGGCAAATAATACAACGGCGTATACTCCGGTTCCACAGCCTTCCCAAAATAATTTCGGTCAGCCCTATATACCCTCTCAGCCCTATCCACCAATGGCGAGGCAGCAACAGCAGTCAGGAGGGATGGGGTTAGCAATAGCAGGAATGGTTTTTGGCATTCTTTCTATTTTGCTTTGCATATGTAACATACTTGATTTAGTTCTTGTATTACCCGGAATTATTTTAAGCGGTGTTGCCCTTGCTGGTCATCATGAGGGAAAGGGTATGGCAATCGCAGGTTTGGTATGTAGCATTATTGGATTTCTACTGAGTGGATTGACATTTTTTATGGCGTTTATTGTATAGCAAAGGGCTTTACAAATGGAGGACACCTATATATTGCGCCTGTCGAGGAATTGCTACTATGTCTGTGTGGGACTGTGTGCTGCCTTTGGCATTGGCCATTTTATATTATCCATGCTGCATATTTCCGTTATTGATTTAAATCCATGGCCCTGCACATTCTATAGCACGGTGGGGGTGTATTGTCCCGGCTGTGGAGGAACTCGGGCAGTTAACTATTTATTGCATGGCCAATTTTTTCAAAGTTTTATTTATCATCCGGTTGTTCTATATACGGGGTTGCTAATACTTTGTTATATGTTCTCACATTCTTTGAGTCTGTTGACAAAAGGCCGGGTTAAGGCAATGTTGTTCAGACCCATATATTTTTATATTATGATAGGTATTATACTGATGAATTGGATTGTGAAAGATGCATTGATAGTATTTGGAGGGATTTATCTGCTCGGATAGAGTCGATCCACCCGGCACAAAATAACAAGGCATGAATAAATAGAGTCTCTAATATACTCTAACAAGAGATATTAGAGGCTTTTTTATGAAAAAATTCTGGATATTTTTCTTGTTTGCTGCAATGTTTTTATTGGGAAGATTTGCCGGCTATGCGGTTTCTTTTGTGGAGACCAACGCTGAAGTCAGGATACTGTCCGCAGAAAATTGGGGATTGGGTTTTTCGGGAGGAGAGGGCGCACAGCCCACGGGAAATGTTTCAGCTACAGAGCTTAAGAAATATGACGCTTATTATGTTGGCAATGCAGAAGAAAAAGTGATCTATTTGACTTTTGACTGTGGTTATGAAAACGGAAATACAGAACCAATTTTAGATGCTTTAAAAAAGCATGAAGCGCCGGCCACATTTTTTGTTGTGGGACATTTTCTGGAATCAGCACCGGAAATCGTAAAGAGAATGGCAGAGGAAGGACACAGTGTTGGCAATCATACATATCACCATCCCGATATGTCAAAGATATCGGATATGTCCGCTTTCCAAAAAGAAATGGATTCCGTAGCAGAACTCTATCAGGAAATTACCGGGGAAGAGTTAGCTATGTATTACAGACCGCCACAAGGAAAATATAGTACGGAAAATTTAAGAATGGCACAGGAAATGGGGTATAGTACCTTTTTCTGGAGCTTGGCTTATGTGGATTGGAACCAAGATGCACAACCCACTAAAGAGGAAGCCTTTGATAAGCTGCTTAGGCGGATTCACCCCGGAGCCATTGTTTTGCTGCATAGCACATCTCAGACAAACGGTGAAATCTTGGATGAACTGCTCACTAAATGGGAAGAGATGGGGTATGAATTCAGGCCGTTGTCAGATCTCATAGAATAAACATATCAACTATTCGGAAGCGTTTTCTATGACAACATTGGCTCCTGTGACTTCCTCACCGCGTAAAAGCTGCAGAAGTACCGTTATTCGCTTATAGGCCCTTTCATAATTTTCTCTGGCATATTCTGCAGTATGTTCATTGAAAGTATCACCTTCAAAAGCTTCGTGATATGCTTCTACGGCTGTTGTCATATAGGAACTGGCTTCGGAGGTGAGCTGTTCCATATAGGCATATTCTTTCGGAATTGAAATTTCGGAAAGTTCTTTAAAAGCTTGATCCAATTGGTCCAAATAGGTCAAAAGTTCAGCACTGGCCGTTTCTGATTGAGAATCAATACTGTTGATACCGGCATCTATTTCAGCTACCTTATTGCAGAAGGCATTAATATCGTTTTGGAATCTAATGATCGTCTGATCTTCACCGCATCCGGCAAGTGTAAAAGAGAATAGCACGGTTACCAAAAGCAGCAATAGTTTTGTTTTCAATTTTGCATCCTCCATGTTCATTACTACATTAAAAAATTTAACATATTATCCTGTTTTTATCAATATAGGAATAAAAATCATAAGAAACTTATAAGAATTTCCGCTATTTTATGGATATATTTGCTCAATCGATAAAATCGTGTTATGATGGGAAAAACATATAAGATAACAGGATGGTTTTCCCATGACAAAACAGGAGTTTGCGGCCTTGACGGCTGAAAATTTAATTTATTTGGACGGAGCAACCGGTTCCAATCTGATGAGAGCCGGTATGCCCGCGGGAGTCTGCCCGGAAGAGTGGATACTTGAACACCCGCAGATCATGCGTAAACTGCAGGAAGATTATGTGGAGGCCGGCAGCAATATTCTCTATGCCCCCACCTTTACAGCAAATCGTATTAAGTTGGCGGAATACGGCCTGCAGGATAGACTCTATGAGATGACGGCAGAGCTGGTGAATATATCCAAACAGGCAGCAAATAACAGAGCATATATAGCCGGGGATATTACGATGACGGGGGAGCAGCTTTCCCCCATCGGTCCCCTGGATTTTGAAGAATTGGTAGAAGTATATAAAGAACAGATAGATGCATTGATCAAAGCAGGGGTGGACATGCTGGTAGTGGAGACTATGATGAGTCTTCAGGAGGCCAGAGCTGCCTTAATTGCGGCGAAAGAGATCTGTGAACTGCCGGTTATGGTTACCATGACTTTTGAAGGAGATGGACGTACACTTTTCGGTACCGACGCTCTGACTGCGGCGGTGGTCTTGGAGAGCCTGGGAGCGGATGCCATTGGTGCTAACTGTTCTACCGGTCCGGCTACCATGAGCAGCCTGATCACGGCTATGGCGGAAGCTGTACAGATACCTGTGATAGCTAAGCCCAATGCGGGGCTGCCTTTTGTAGATCAGGAAGGAAATACCTGTTATGACATGGATGCAGAGACCTTTGCCGAGGAGATGAAGATCTTGGCCGCTGCAGGTGCGTCTATTCTTGGCGGTTGCTGCGGTACTACGCCGGAATATATTAAAAGCTTAAAAACGGCGTTGGGCGTTTTACGTGGAAAGAAGAACAATGGGAGAAAGAATCTTCGCTATCTCTCTTCCGAAAGACAGACGATTTCCTTTTCCTTGGATGATAATTTTATTGTTGTGGGGGAGAGGATCAATCCTACCGGTAAAAAGAAACTGCAGGAAGCCTTAAGAGAGGGCTCCTTGGATATGGTCAAGGATTTTGCGGAGGAGCAGGAAGCCTGCGGCGCCCAGATTCTGGATGTGAATATGGGGATGGGCGGCATCGATGAAAAGGAAATGATGTTAAAAGCCTTGGAGGAGATTTCCACCGTTACCAATCTGCCCCTTTCTTTAGATTCCAGTCATATTTCCGTTCTGGAACAGGCTCTGCGCCGGTATCCGGGCAGAGCATTGGTGAATTCGGTATCCTATGAGAAGGAAAAATTCGAGAAACTATTACCCATTGTCCGAAAGTATGGGGCAATGTTTATTCTATTGCCTTTATCCGACGAGGGACTGCCTGCCGATTTGGAAGAAAAAAAGAAAATCATACATACAATCTGGGAGCGTGCCGAAAAACTCGGTTTTCAGAAAGAGGACATCGTGGTGGACGGGCTTGTTAATACCGTAGGTGCGAATAAAAATGCTGCGGTGGATACGTTAGAAACCATCCGATATTGTAAGGAATCCGGATTTGCCACTATCTGTGGTCTTTCCAATATTTCCTTTGGCATGCCGGAAAGAAGTTATGTGAACACTGCTTTTTTGACCATGGCTATTCAGTCGGGACTTACCATGGCTATTGCAAATCCATCGCAGGAACTGTTGATGGGCTGTGCTTTTGCTTCCGACTTGCTCTTAAATAAAGAAGATGCGGATATGCGGTATATTTCCTATACAGAAGTCATAAAGGAGAAAAGGTTTAAGAAGGAGCAGGAACTGCAGAAAGCGGCGCTGACTGCCCATACGGGTACTCCTCAATATATAAAGCAAGAGAGTGTACCTAAGGTGGAAGACGGTACTTTTGCTTTAAGTCCTGAGAAGCAGAAGCTGCGGGAAGCGGTTTTAAAAGGAAATAAGAAGGGGATCGTTCAGCTGACAAAAGAGGCGCTTAAAGCAGGTGCGGACCCCAAGGAACTGTTGGATACAGTGCTTTTACCTGCTATTAACACGGTGGGAGATTATTTTGACAGAGGAAAATACTTTTTACCCCAGCTGATCGCAGGGGCGGAGGCTATGAAACTTTCCATCGAAGTATTGGAGCCTCTTATGCTGAAAGAGCAGTCCGGTGAAAATATGCCCGTCATTGTTATTGCTACTGTAGAAGGAGATATTCACGACATAGGAAAAAATCTTGTAGCATTGATGTTGAAGAATTACGGCTTTCAGGTAATTGATTTAGGGAAAGATGTATCCAAGGAGAGAATCATAGAAGCTGCTAAGGAACACCATGCATCCATTATTGCGCTGTCTGCCCTGATGACAACCACTATGAAGCAGATGGAGGCAGTGATCGCCTATGCAAAGGAACAGGGTGTAACAGCCAAAGTAATGGTGGGCGGTGCGGTGATAACGCCGGAATATGCAGAGGAAATCGGTGCCGACGGTTATTCCAAGGATGCTGCAGAAGCCGTTAAACTGGCCGGAAGGTTATTAGAGCGGTTTCAATAAGATACCTATGAAAATTTTCATGAAATTGCATATGAAAATATAGTTGAATGTTATTACTTTACTGTGCTAAAATATAGTGTATGCGTAATTATGTTAAGGGAGGAAATATCATGATAGGTGCTGACGCAATGATCAAATGTCTGGAAGCAGAGGGCGTAGAAGTTGTTTTTGGCTATCCGGGCGTTGCCATCTGTCCTTTTTATAATAGTATTTTACAGTCCGATATCAGAACTGTTTTAATTCGTACCGAGCAGAATGCTGCTCATGCTGCCAGCGGTATGGCCAGAATGACGGGAAAACCGGGAGTCTGTGCCGTCACCAGCGGTCCCGGTGCAACCAATGTCATAACGGGAATTGCGACCGCATTTGCAGACAGTATTCCGCTTATCTGTATTACCGGACAGGTCAACAGTGAACTCTTGGGCAGTGATGTTTTTCAGGAGGCCGATATTACGGGAGCAGTAGAGTCCTTTGTGAAGTACAGTTATCTAGTAAGAAATGTACAGGATATTCCCAGAATTTTTAAAGAGGCTTTCTATATTGCCAATACCGGCAGAAAAGGACCGGTGTTAATTGATGTGCCCATCGATGTGCAGAATGCTGCCATCGGTCATTTTGCCTACCCTGAGGAAGTATCCATGCGTACCTATAAGCCTACGGTAAAAGGACATGCCGTACAGATCAAGAAGGTCGTAAAAGAGTTAGAGCATGCAAAACGTCCCATTATCTGTGCGGGGGGTGGTGTGCTTTTAAGTGATGCACAGGAGGAATTGCGGCAGTTTGCAGAAAAACATCGGATTCCCGTGGTTTCTACCATGATGGGAATCGGAGTCATGCCTACAAAACATCCTTTTTACTACGGCATGGTAGGAAACAACGGTAAGGCCTATGCCAACAGAGCCATGAACGAATCCGATTTACTCATAATGGTCGGTGCCAGAGTAGCTGACAGGGCTGTCAGTCAGCCGGATTTGATTACTCAGAACAAGGTTTTGGTGCATATGGATGTAGATCCGGCAGAAATTGGTAAAAATGCTGGCCCTACTATTCCTTTGGTAGGAGATGCAGGACATATATTCAGAGATTTTCTGGAACAGGATTTTACCTGTGAACATGAGGAGTGGATTCATAGCCTAAACGGATATCGTGACAGCATGGAAACAAAGAGAAATCCCAATCCGGCCTATGTGGATCCGGCAGCCTTTATCACAAGGCTTTCCGAAAAAATGGCAGAAGACGGTGTATATGTTGCGGATGTGGGACAGAATCAGATTTGGTCCTGCGGTTACCATATTGTAAAGCAAGGAAGGTTCATGACCTCCGGAGGTATGGGTACCATGGGATATTCCATTCCCGCTGCCATGGGTGCTAAGCTGGCCGCCATGGACAAGCAGGTCATTGCAGTCTGCGGGGACGGTTCCTTCCAGATGTCCATGATGGAACTTGCCACCATCAAACAGCATCAGGTTCCCGTAAAGATCATTGTCCTAAAGAATAACTATCTGGGTATGGTAAGGGAGTACCAGCACTATACCTATAAAGACAATTATTCGGTTGTGGATTTGTCCGGCAGCCCCGATCTGGAAAAACTGGCGGCCGCTTATGATATGCCATTCTTACGTTTAAAGGATGGGCAGAATATGGAAGAGATATTGGATGAATTTTTAAAGAAGGACGAATCTGTGCTTTTAGAGTGCCTGATAGATCCCATGGATTTGGTGAAGTAGAAAGGGAGAGATTTACTATGAAGAAGATATATTCCGTACTTGTGGAAAACCGTTCCGGTGTGTTATGTAAGGTGGCCGGACTCTTTTCCCGCAGATGCTTTAATATAGATAGTCTGGCAGTGGGAGAGACGGATGATTCCGCTGTTTCCTGTATGACTATTGTAAGCAGCGGCAATGAGCGTACCGTAGAGCAGATTGAAAAACAGCTCAACAAAAAGCTGGATGTGATCAAGGTGCGTACCTTTGATGAAGCGCAGAGTATCAGCAGGGAATTGATGCTTATCAAAGTGAAATACAATAAGAGCACCCGCAGGGAAATCATGGAAATCTGTGAAGTGATGAAAGCGGATATTGTGGATATGTCCAAAAACCAGATGATGATCCAGGTCTGCGATGTGCCGGAGCGCATCAGACTGTTCCTGGGAATGCTTTCTTCCATCAGTATTGTGGAAGTGGCCCGCACGGGAACCTTGGCTCTGACAAAGTGTAGCGAGAGCGATGGTTGACAAGCGGGAAAAGTATTGCTATAGTTAGGAATTAAGGGATGAATTGCAGCGGAGGATAAAATTTTGCAGAAAAAAGTATTTCAGCTTTTAGCAGATAATAAATCAGGTGTATTGAGCCGTATTACAGGGCTTTTTTCCAGACGCGGATACAATATTGAAAGTATCACGGCGGGCGTGACAGCGGATCCCAGATTCAGCCGTATTACGATCGTGACAAGCGGAGAAGATCAGATTTTAGAGCAGATTGAAAAACAGGTAGCCAAGTTGGTAGATGTCCGCGATATTAAGGAATTAAAACCTGACGACAGTGTATACAGAGAATTGGCCCTGGTGAAGGTACGTGCACAGGCAAATGAGAGACAGGGTGTGATTTCTCTTGCGGATATTTTCCGTGCAAAGATTATTGATGTAGCTTCGGACAGTCTCATTGTGGAGATGACGGGAAATCAGGCCAAGTTAGAAGCTTTTATCAGTCTTTTAGAGGGATATGAGATTTTAGAGCTTGCCCGGACCGGTATTGCCGGACTTTGCCGCGGTACGGAGAATGTTACCTACATAGAAGAATAGGTGTTGTTTTCACGAATGACCCGAAGGTTTTTACCTTCTGTCACTATAAAGATTCATTATTTATGGAGGAGAAGAAAATGGCAAAAATATTTTATCAGGAAGATTGTAATCTTTCCCTGTTAGAGGGTAAGACGATCGCAGTTATCGGCTACGGCAGCCAGGGACATGCGCATGCACTGAACGCAAAAGAGTCCGGATGTCACGTGATCATTGGTTTGTATGAAGGCTCCAAGTCCTGGAAAAAGGCAGAAGCACAGGGCTTTGAAGTATATACTGCGGCAGAGGCGGCAAAGAAAGCTGATATTATTATGATCCTGATCAATGACGAGCTGCAGGCTGCAATGTATAAGAAGGATATCGAGCCGAACTTAGAGCCCGGCAATATGCTGATGTTTGCGCATGGATTTAATATCCATTTCGGTCAGATCGTACCTCCGAAGGATGTAGATGTTACTATGATCGCACCCAAGGGTCCCGGCCATACCGTAAGAAGCGAGTATCAGGCAGGCAAAGGTGTTCCCTGTTTGATCGCAGTACATCAGGATGCAAGCGGCAAGGCACAGGATATGGCACTGGCTTATGCACTGGCTATCGGCGGTGCAAGAGCGGGCGTATTAGAGACCACCTTCAGAACCGAAACAGAAACCGACCTCTTTGGTGAGCAGGCAGTGCTTTGCGGCGGTGTATGTGCACTGATGCAGGCAGGCTTTGAAACATTGGTTGAAGCAGGCTATGATGAGAGAAATGCATATTTTGAGTGTATTCATGAGATGAAGCTGATTGTGGATCTGATTTATCAGAGCGGTTTTGCAGGTATGAGATATTCCATTTCCAATACTGCAGAATATGGTGATTATATTACCGGTCCTAAGATCATTACCGAAGATACCAAGAAAGCTATGAGGCAGATCTTAAAGAATATTCAGGACGGTTCTTTTGCAAAGGACTTTTTGCTGGATATGTCTGCTGCGGGCGGACAGGCTCACTTTAAGGCTTTAAGAAAGCTGGCAAGCGAGCATCCTTCCGAGAAAGTCGGAGAGGAGATCCGTAAGCTTTACAGTTGGAACAATGAGGCGGATAAATTGATCAACAACTAATTTACACTATAAAAATCAGATAGAGTAAATAACAGGATTTATTTCCTGTCGAGGAAAACCAGAGAATTTCTTTAGAAATTCTTTGGTTTTTTCTATACTCATAATTTCTATTTTACGGGTATTATGATAAAGTATTTAGGATGAAATATCTTGTATGTATGATTAAGGATGGTGGAGATATTGGAAGAAAAGCATTGTATTTTAATTGTGGAAGATGATAAAGAAATCAGAGAAGGTATTGAAATCTATTTAAAGAATCAGGGTTATAAGGTGGTGCAGGCAGCCAATGGTGCAGAAGGACTGAAAGCAGCTAAGGAGACTGAAATCCATCTGGCAATCGTGGATATTATGATGCCCGTGATGGACGGTATTACCATGTTAATGAAAATGCGGGAAGAGGGACTTGAGTTTCCCGTTATTATGCTTTCGGCAAAATCCGAAGAAGTGGATAAGATTCTGGGGCTGAATATGGGAGCTGACGACTATGTCACAAAACCATTTACCCCCATGGAACTCTTAGCCAGGGTAAATTCCCAACTGCGCAGATATTCACAATATTCAAATGCTACAAAAAAGGAACTTAACGAGCATGTGTTTACCATAGGCGGTTTAGAACTGAATGAGGAGACAGTGGAGGTTAGCGTGGATGGCAGACCGGTCAAAATGACGCCTATGGAATTTAAGATTGTTCAACTCCTCATTAAAAATCCAGGGAGAGTATTTTCGGCGGATGAGATATACGAAAGAATCTGGAACGAAAAAGCGGTCAATACCGATACCATCATGGTACATGTGCGCAATATCAGGGAGAAGATTGAGATCGATCCCAGAAATCCCAAATACTTAAAGGTAGTCTGGGGTGTGGGATATAAGATTGAGAAACAATAGCCATAAGTTTACATGCGGCAGAAAGGCATGGTGCAAAGGTGGAGGAAAAAAGCATAAAAACCAAAAAGTTATTACTGTTGATCGCCGTCTCACTGTTGATACCGTTTATGGCGATGATGATCATCATGAGTACCTACGGCATTGTCAAAGAGTATGCAAAAGTCAATAGGCAGAATCCTTTTGAGTACGGAGAGTCCTTAAAGGAATTGCTTAAGGGAAACTATGTGCTGTATAAAAATTTACAGGAGAAGCTGACAGGAGAGCCCCAGCAGTATTCGGACCTCTATATTACGGATATACAGGGCTTTACAAGGAGTCTGCGCAGACTGGATGGAGAATATGCCGATACGGAAGCCGCAGCGGCATATGTAAAACAGCTCTTTGATTCTGTTATGAAGTATTCGGTGGAAAACAATGAATTAAGAGAATTTGGTATCTACGATTATTACATCGAAGATCTGGAAACCGGAAGTTCCATGAGCAATACCGTAACGGGCATATTAGAGAAAGCAGATTACTTCTATTATTTGGAAATACTCTTTGACGAAAAGGGCTATGCCAATATTGTCGACGCACAATCCAAGGATACGGATCTGTTAATAAAGAACGCATCGGATTGTTTTTGGGTCAGAAACGGACTTTTGGAAGATTATCTGCTGGACAGCGGATACAGTATGTTTCGGTATAATCAATACGATATTCAGCAATATGGGGACGGTCCCCGAAACTGCCGGATCATTTACGGTATTACACAGAAGACATGGGACCAGATCACACAGGGTGAGCTTGGGGGCTATTTCCCTATCATGAGTATTTACACCGCTTATGAGATATCCGGTATTAGCAATTGGATTCTGGCGGCCTGCCTCTTTGCAGGGCTTTTTGCGTTGTTTCTGCCCTTACAGAAACTGGCGGGGAAATCCTTGTCCGTATACAGGATATTCAGACTGCCTTTGGAATTGTTTCTCTTCCTTTTATCATTGTTGATCGTGTTTGTTGACCATTTTGTATATGAGATAGCCGGTCTGTTGGAAAGGGCGTACACTTCGGGCATACAGAATATTCTGGGAGTTTCCGAAAGCGCCGCAGAGAAGCTCGCATGGCTTCGTCACGGAATGCTGCTGTATTTACTGTTCCTGTTTGCTTTTTATCTGGGAGTATGCTTAAGACCGCTTATAGGAAAGGGGATCAAAAGATACATTCAGGAGTACAGTCTGATATACCGTTTCTTCCCTTTCTGTAAACGGCTGTTTTTAAAGCTCATTGAATCATGGGAAAATATTGTGGTCTCCAAAAAAGTAAAAAGGACGATTTTAAAGATCGTGATCATCAATGCGCTAATCTTGTTTGGAATCAGCCTGTTGTGGGTGGGAGGCCTTCCCGTAACGGTGGTCTATTCCATTGTGCTCTATATCCTGTTAAAAGTTTATGTGAGCAGGATTCAGAAAAAATATCAACTGCTCCTGTTTCGGATCCATCAGATTTCCGAAGGGAATTTAAACGTGGAGATCAAGGAAGATTTAGGGATGTTTAATCCCTTAAAGGAAGAACTTTTGACGATTCAGGGAGGCCTTAAGAATGCGGTGGAAGCGGAAACAAAAAGCCAGAGGATGAAGACGGAGTTGATCACCAATGTATCCCATGACTTAAAAACGCCTCTGACGGCTATTACCACCTATGTGGATTTAATGAAGGACGAGAATACCACCGAGGAGCAGAAGCGGGAATATCTGGATATCTTAGAGCGGAAAGCACTGCGGTTAAAGGTGCTCATTGAGGATCTGTTTGAAGTCAGCAAAGCCACCAGCGGAAATGTCAATTTGCGGTATATGAATATAGATATTTGTCATCTGGTGAAACAAGTCCGGTTGGAGATGTCCGATAAGTTAGAAGAAGCAGGGCTGGATATTAGGATGGAATTACCCGAAGAAAAGGTCATCGTATCCTTGGACAGTCAGAAGACCTATCGGATTTTTGAAAATCTGTTTCAAAATATTGTCAAATACGCCATGCCCGGTACCAGGGTATATGTGCAGGGAAATGTAAAGGAAGGGCAAATTGTCATTTCCTTAAAAAATATTTCTGCCTCGGAAATTACCATGGATGTGGCAGAATTAGCAGAGCGTTTTGTCAGAGGGGATTCTTCCCGTAATACGGAGGGCAGCGGGTTGGGACTTGCCATTGCAAAAAGCCTGACACAGCTGCAGGGTGGAGAATTTAAATTGGAAAGTGACGGTGATTTATTTAAAGTCATATTGTCCTTTCCCTGTTACGGAAGCTTATAGGTGCTTCTTGTATTTCTTGCCTGTACCATGTATAATACAAGCAGGGTAATTGTCCCTGCTTGTACAAAATACAGGAAGAGGCTTTGACGTGAAAAATAAGACTTTTTTTCAAAGTGTGCTCTGTGCGCTGAAAGGACTGGCGTATGCTTTGAGAACAGAAAAGAACTACAGATATTATCTGATCATTACTCTTATCTTTCTGATCGTAAACATACTTACAAATGTTGAGTTTTATTGTTATTTATTTCAGTTTTTTATTACAATGGCGGTATTTGCCTGTGAATGCATTAATACAGCCATTGAACATCTGTGTAATAAACTGACGACTGAGGTAGATACGGAAATCAAATTAACAAAGGATATTGCAGCGGGTGCGGTTCTCTGTTGGGGAATCGTATTCTTTGTGTCAGAATTTATTTTCATAGGAAGGGCCCTATTATGTTGATACTTAATATGTATATAACAGCCTTTCCGGTAATTCTTGCTGGAATACTGAATATGGTCTTTACCAAAACGAAGATCTATAGAAAATATAAATTTCCAATTGACGGAAATATACTTCTTGCTGACGGTAAGCGGCTTTTTGGTGAAAATAAGACTTGGATAGGATTTGCATCCATGATTCTTTTTTGTATGGGAACTCAGTTAGTGTGGGGAAGTATATTAAAGTTTTCCGGCATTGATTTTCATAATGAACTTTATCATCTCTACGAGAACAAATTCCCTTATAATCTTCTTATAGGGGCTTTTTTGGGCCTTGCATATATGCTTCTTGAACTTCCCAATAGTTTTATAAAAAGAAGACTGGATATTGAACCGGGAAAAACCAAAACCACTATGGTAGGATTGATGTTTTTTCTCATAGACCAGATAGATTCAATGATCGGAGTGGCGGCAGTTATTTATATTTTTTCCGAAATTTCCTTTATGAAATATTTGGGGTATATAGCACTTGGAGGAGTTACGCATATCATGGTAAACTTAATTTTATATAAACTAAAAGTCAGGAGGAATCTTTAAGTGATCGGGTGCTTTAATAGGAGTGTAATATTGACGTATCTGGGAATTGTCCTGTCTTTGTTCGGAATGTACAATTTGTTGATCGCGGTAGACTATGAATCGGTGAGCCGGGTAGATATTGCCATAATCTGCCTGATACTGGCAGGTATATGTGACTTATTTGACGGTGTGGTGGCGAGAAAGTGTAAAAGAAATGAAATCCAGAAGCAATTCGGTATTCAAATTGATTCTCTGGCAGACATTGTTTCTTTTCTGATTTTTCCTTCTGTTTTACTCTACTTTATCTGGCAGCAAAGAAATGCACTGTATTTTCTTATTATAGCCTTTTATATTTTGTGCGGAGTAAACAGACTGGCATGGTTCAATATACAGACGGAAAAATTTGAAAAAGTATATCAGGGCCTGCCCGTAACCTATGCGGCATTGATCATTCCCTGTTTATATGTGTTTTTAAGCAGTACCCTATTAAAAATGCTTTTACCGGCAGTCTATTGTATTTTGGGAATGCTCTTTATATTAAACATCAAAATTCCTAAGCCCAGGGGTATCTTTTATCCTTTCTTCGGTGCTCTGGCGGTGCTTTTGATAGTGTTAATTTTGAACTAGGAGAGAATGTGTTAGTTTATAACAGACAAACTAAAAAACTGCATAGGGAAGATGAGTATGGAGAAACGACCCTTCGGTTTTTATATTCGACCGTTTTGGGCAGATTTTTATTAAAACTGATTGTTGCCAGGCCTTTTTTCAGTAGATTGAGAGCCAAATATCAGAGAAGTCCTAAAAGTAAAAAGGACATTCTTCCTTTTGCTTTGAAGTATCACATAGATATGGCGGAGTATGAGGAAGCGTATACCTGCTTTAATGATTTCTTTATCAGAAAAAGGGCAATTGAGAACCATTCTGAGACCGGTGATCTGGTGGCAGTGGCAGATTCTAAGCTCTTGGTTTATAAAATAGATGAGAACTTAAAGGTGAATGTGAAGCATAGCTGCTACACCTTACAGGAAATCTTAAACAGAAAAATCAACATAGAATCCTTTCGTGACGGTTATTGTCTGGTATTCCGTCTGTCAGTATCGGATTGTCACAGGTATTACTTTATAGATGATGGCATGTACTTAAAAAGGTACCGGGTTAAGGGGCTGTTACATACAATCAGGCCCATAGCCGGTAAATACAGGGTCTTTTGCAGGAACCAAAGAGAGGTTTCGTACTTAAAAACCGAAAACCTGGGCAATATCATTTGGGTGGAAGTGGGAGCGCTCCTGGTGGGATGTATCCAAAATCATCCCCAAAAGCATTTTAAAAAAATGGAAGAAAAAGGGTATTTTGAATATGGCGGTTCCACGATTCTGGTATTTTTAAGAAACAATGTGAAGATAGATGAAGATATATTAAAAAACAGTAAGAAGCAGATTGAGACCAAAGTAAAAATCGGTGAAAGGATAGGAAAAATCATTGATAGCTGCAATTAAGAGATTACATATTTATTTTAAGGAAATGTATCCCATCATCCCCAGATTATTTTTAGGGGCACTCATATTTCTGGAAATACATTTTATTATACTGTTAAACCATGGTGTTACGGAGTTTCAGTTTGGTATTGAAGAAGTTATCTGTGCTTTTACAATCTTCAGTTTTCTCTGCTGGCTGCGCATTGCAGATGATTTTAAGGATTATGAGCTGGACTGCAGACTGTTTGCGGATAGACCGCTGCCTTCCGGCAGGGTTAAGAAAAAGGATCTGGCTATATTTGTCAGTATCTTAATTGCATTTACCTTAATCTTGAATTTTATCTTCATGAATAATTTCATATTCTGTTTTATATTATATACCTATGGTTCCCTGATGGCAGTCTGGTTCTTCCAGAAACATAAAATTCAGACCTCTCTGCCTAAAGCTTTGGTGACCCACAATCCGGTACAAATGATCATGAATATCTATATCATTTCCTTTACCGTTATCAAATACCAGACCACGGCCATTGATCTGACCAATATTCTGGCGGCATTTACACTGTATTTCCCGGCACTTATCTGGGAAGTGTCCCGCAAGATAAGGGCACCGAAGGACGAAACGGAGTATGTGACCTATTCCAAACTTTTTGGTTATAAAAAGGCAACCAATTTTGTGTTTTTAGTAACCTGGATCGATATCATAACCAATTTTATTCTGGTATGGAACCTCAATAAAATTTCCGTTCTTTTGCTCTTATTGAACGTACTCTGGATGAGTTTTAAGTTTATAGAATTTAAAAAGGATCCTACAAAATATAAAATTGTAGAGAAAGTAGAGCGGTATACCTATATTCAGGAATCTCTCATGATATTAACCATTATTGCCTTTTTGATTTTCGGTAAAATATAAAAGGAGGCCCTAGGTGAAGGCCAGGAATTTACAAATATTAAAAGAAAACGGCTTTCCTGTTCCGGATTTCATTGTGGTAAATTCGGAAGCGGATATCAATATGTCCTTCAGCAATGCATCCT
This sequence comes from Lachnospiraceae bacterium, assembly GCA_022510705.1. Lineage (GTDB taxonomy): Bacteria > Bacillota > Clostridia > Lachnospirales > Lachnospiraceae > Acetatifactor. The sequence goes on along the minus strand of JAFLSX010000001.1, from coordinate 98,663 downwards.
CCTTTGCGGTAAGGTCATCCTATTATCTGGAAGACGAAGAGGAAAGTTCCTTTGCAGGACAGTTTGAAACCGTTTTAAATGTAAAAAGAGAGAATATTGGCACTGCGGTTTTTCAGGTAAGAGAAAGTTATAACAGAAGGCTTTACCGGAACATGCAGGACAACGGCACCGCTTCACCGGTGATCATTCAGGAAATGGTGGAAGCGGATATGTCCGGCGTTATTTTTACTGCAAATCCTCTGGGGATATTGAATGAAGCAGTAATTACCGCAGGCCTGGGATTAGGAAAAGACATTGTAGAAGATAAGGCCGAAACCGTCACATACTATTACAATCAGGATGAATCTTTGTTTTACATAAAAGAAAAGAGTGATATTTTTCTGGAGCCTGAAATATTGAAGGCGTTGATCGGTATGGCTTTCAAAATCAGGGATTTATTTGAAGGTGAAATGGATATTGAATTTGCCGTAAAGTCAGGGGCTATTTATATCCTGCAGGCCAGACCCATTACCACTCTGCACAGAGCGGAAAACCCAATTATTCTGGATAACAGCAATATTGTGGAAAGTTATCCGGGTATCTCCCTGCCAGCAACACAGGATTTTGTTCACAATATTTACAGGGATATATTCAAAAGTTGTATATTCCGCATTACTAAAAATGCAGATTTGGTACAGAGAATGGATCCTATATTTGATAATATGGTAGCAGTTTATCGCGGCGGTATCTATTATCAAATAAATAACTGGTATGAGATATTGCGGCTTTTGCCATTCTCGGATAAAATTATCGGAATATGGCAGGAAATGCTAGGTGTGGACAGCAAAACAGCAAATCAGAGCAGTCTGAAAGTCAGCAAATGGCTAAAGTTTAAAATTGTAATGTCCTTTCTCTATTATTTGCTGCGGACACCCGCCTCTATGAAAAAATTGAACCGATATTTTGACGAGATTTATCCTATATATGGCGATAAGATAGGTAAAGCCGATACAGCGGAAGATTTACTTACTTTATTTGACAGGATAGAGAAAGCTGTTACGGAAGTTTGGGATATCACTTTGATCAACGATATGTATACTTTCCTGTTTACAGCGCTTGCAGGCGGAAAGAAGAATAAAAAAATAACGAATATCAAGAATTTAGAGAGCATGAAACCCATCCTGGCAATGAATGATTTGCGGACAATTGCTATGGAGAACGGCTTTGAGAGTAAACTCTATCAAGAAAAAGAGAAGGAGTATATTGCGCTCTTTGGGGACAGGGTTTTGGGTGAGCTAAAGCTGGAGTCTAAGACCTACAGAACCCATCCCGAACTTTTAAAGAAACAGATTTTGGGAGCGGAAAATATACAGGTACAGTCCGGGAAGCCTAAGAAAAACATAAACCCGGTCGTGAGAGCGGCTAAGTGCGGAATCGCAAACAGAGAAAAGTCAAGATTGAACCGCAGCAGACTTTTCGGTCTGGCCAGAGAGATTATGTTAAAAACGGGTGGGATTTTGACCGCGAATGGACAGCTTGTGGCAGCCGAGGATATCTTTTATTTGTATCCGGATGAAATAAAACCCGGTATAAACTATCAGGAGTTAATTGAGAAAAGAAAAGAGCAGTTTAGACGTTACGAGACATTTTCTCTGCCTAAAAGGATGGTTTTTGCAGACGGCATCATAGAGGATGAAAGGATTGGCTATGATGAGCAGTTTAAACATGTGACTATTTTGCAGGGAATTCAGACCTCTTTAGGAAGAGTGAACGGAGAAGCCATCGTCATAGAGAAGGTTAGAGCCGACCTGGATGTAAAGGATAAAATTCTTATCACAAAATCAACTGATCCGGGATGGGTATTTTTGTTAGAAAACTGCAAAGGTATTGTAGCCGAGCAGGGCTCACTTTTAAGCCATACGGCAATTATCAGCAGAGAACTGAAGAAGCCGGCTGTTGTCAATGTCAAGGATGCAACAAAGATCATTCAAACAGGGGATGTGCTGGAATTGAATGCAGATGCCGGGACAGTAAAAATTTTAAAACGTAAGGCTTAGTAAATAAGGGTAATATGATGAAATACGAATGTAGAATCGGCAGTTCTTGCGAGGTTAAGAAACGCTTTTTAAAACTGCCCCTCAGCCTCTATGATAAAAAGACATATGTACAGAATATAAAACTGGAAAAGCAGCTATTGGAAGGCAGGCACATTTTGAGTAAGTATTTTTCCGTAACGCCGATTGTGGTTGTGGATGAATGCGGTAAAACCGCAGGCCGGTGTATGCTGACCTTTTATGAAGCCGATCCTAAAGCTTATATTGGGTTTTTTGAGTGCATCCATGAAGCAGAAGCTGCTGTAACTTTGTTTCAGGCGGCACAAAAAGCGGCAAAGCAGAACGGAAAAACGGAACTGACAGGCCCGTTGAATGCCTCGTTTTGGCTTGGCTATCGATTAAAAACAAATCACTTCGGTTCGGTCTATACTGCAGAACCCTATAATAAAGCGTATTATTCCGCATTTTTTGAAATGGCGGGATTTGAAGTAAGTGAAACATATTATTCCAATGCAATCCGTGTTCCCAAAGCAGAGGACGACAGCATGAAATGCAGACAGCGCCTGCAAATGGTACTTGATGCAGGATATCATATCACCTCACCTACAAAAACAACCTTTGAAACCAACTTAAGGGAAATCTATGAACTGCTCATTCGTGTCTATTCCGATTTTCCTATGTTTAAAAGAATACAGAAGCAGGAATTCTGCATACTGTTTGAAAGCCTAAAGCAAGTATTGGACTATGACTTTGTCAAGCTGGTTTATAAAGGAGAGGAACTAGCAGGTTTCTTTATCTCTGTTCCCAATTATGGAAATCTGACTCATCAAAGCCTTACTTTAGGTAATCTGTTAAAAATATTGCGGATTAAGAACAGTAAAATGAAAGAATATGTTTTACTTTATATGGGAATTGATCCGACACATCCGGGACTGGGAGCTGCAATGGCAGAGTTGATAAAGCAAGAACTGACAAAAAAGCAGGCTCGCTCCATCAGCGCTTTAATTCATACGGGAAAAGTTTCCGGAAACTACTATAAAGAATTAGCTGTGGATAGATATGAATATGCATTATTCAAAAAATATATTTGAAGAATAGAAGCGACCGTGATAAAATTTTTGGTAAGATACCGATTTGGTTGAGAATTTGTTTTATAAAGGAGGAACTGTCATGGGAATGACAATGACACAGAAAATTCTGGCTGCCCATGCACATCTGGAGTCTGTGGAGGCTGGACAGCTGATAGAGGCGGATTTGGATCTGGTACTTGGCAATGACATTACCAGTCCGGTTGCAATTAAGGAAATGGAGAAAATGAAGGTGGAAGGTGTGTTTGACAAGGATAAGATCGCACTGGTGCCGGATCATTTTGTGCCTAATAAGGATATTAAATCCGCAGAGCATTGTAAATGTGTACGGGAATTTGCACGCAAAAATGATATTACCAATTATTTTGAAGTGGGAGAGATGGGAATTGAGCATGCCCTGCTTCCCGAGAAAGGTCTGACGGTAGCTGGCGATGTGATCATCGGTGCTGACTCTCATACCTGTACTTACGGTGCATTGGGGGCTTTTTCCACAGGCGTGGGAAGCACGGATATGGCGGCAGGTATGGCTACAGGCAAGGCATGGTTTAAGGTACCTTCCGCCATCAAGTTTACATTGACCGGAAAGCCTTCCAAATGGGTTTCCGGTAAAGATGTGATCCTACATATTATCGGTATGATCGGTGTGGACGGTGCACTTTATAAATCATTGGAATTTGTAGGAGACGGTATTGCAAATTTATCCATGGACGACCGTTTTACCATTGCCAATATGGCCATTGAAGCCGGAGCAAAGAACGGCATATTCCCGGTGGATGAAGCTGCAAAAGCCTATATGGCGGAGCATTCTACCCGCCCTTATAAAGTATATGAGGCGGATGCAGATGCACAGTATGATGAAGTATATACGATAGATTTATCTACGTTGAAGTCCACGATAGCATTTCCGCATCTGCCGGAAAACACGCATACGATTGACGAAATCGATGATATTGCGGTGGATCAGGTGGTTATCGGCTCCTGTACCAATGGACGGTTGGATGATTTGCGCATAGCTGCAGAGGTTTTAAAGGGACGCCATGTAGCAAAGGGTATGCGCTGCATCATCATTCCCGCTACTCAGAAAATTTATATGGATGCTATGGAAGAAGGGCTGTTAAAGACCTTTATTGAAGCCGGTGCCGTAGTCAGCACACCTACCTGCGGTCCCTGTCTGGGTGGCTACATGGGTATTCTGGCGGAGGGAGAGCGGTGTGTTTCCACTACCAACCGTAATTTTGTTGGCCGTATGGGCCATATCAGCTCAGAGATTTATCTGGCCAGCCCCGCAGTTGCTGCCGCCAGTGCCGTAACCGGTAAGATTTCCGGCCCGGAAGCATTATAGGAAGAGGAGGATGATAGAATGAACGCAAAGGGAACTGTTTTTAAATATGGGGATAATGTGGATACGGATGTTATTATTCCCGCAAGATACTTAAATTCCTCCGACCCGGCAGAATTGGCTGCTCACTGCATGGAGGATATCGATAAAGACTTTGTTAAAAAAGTACAAAAGGGCGATATTATTGTGGCTGATAAAAACTTTGGCTGCGGTTCTTCCAGAGAGCATGCGCCCATTGCCATTAAAGCAGCAGGCGTAAGCTGTGTCATTGCAGAGACCTTCGCCCGTATTTTTTATCGCAACGCCATCAATATCGGACTCCCTATTATCGAGTGTCCGGAAGCGTCCCAAGGAATTGCAGCGGGAGATGAGGTGGAGGTGGATTTTGATTCCGGTCTTATCACCAATATAACAAAAGGAACCACCTTTAAGGGGCAGGCTTTCCCGCCTTTCATGCAGAAGATTATTGCTGCAGAAGGTCTGATAAACTATATTAATAATAAATAATCGAATGTAATTACAAGGAGTATAAAACAGTGATGCATTTGACAAAGACGCAAGGGAAAAAGTATGAGATAGATATGTGCAACGGTCCCTTATTTGGGAAAATTCTGCTTTTTACCCTGCCGTTGATGCTTTCCGGCATCCTTCAGCTATTATTTAATGCTGCAGATATGGTTGTCGTAGGAAGATGGGTGGGGAGCAATGCCTTAGCGGCGGTAGGCTCCAACGGTCCACTTATTAATTTGCTGGTTAATGTATTTCTGGGCCTGTCTGTAGGGGCCAATGTTATGGTAGCCAGATTTTATGGAGCGGGACAGAAGAGAGAACTTTCAGAGATGTTACATACGGCTATATTGACTGCTCTGGTCAGCGGGATTATTTTAGTGTTTATGGGCTTCTTTATTGCACCTGTGGCATTAAAAGCCATGGGGGCGCCCGATGAAGTGCTGCCCAAGTCCGTACTGTATCTGCGTATTTATTTCTTTTCCATGCCGGCCATGATGTTATACAATTTTGGAGCGTCTATTCTGCGTGCGGTGGGAGATACCAGAAGACCGCTTTATTATCTGACCATCGCAGGCATTATTAATGTCATTTTAAATCTTATCTTTGTAATTGCATTTTCTATGGGAGTAGCAGGTGTGGCGCTGGCGACCACGATTTCTCAGATGGTTTCTGCAGGACTGGTGCTTAACTGTCTGATGAAAACGGAAGAGGATTATAAGCTGGAGCTTAAATCCTTACGCATTGTGCCAAGTAAGCTCTTTGCCATGGCCAGAATCGGAATACCGGCCGGATTGCAGGGAGCGGTTTTTTCCGTGTCCAATATTTTGATACAGTCTTCCATCAATTCTTTCGGCGCAACGGCTATGGCGGCAAATTCCGCATCCAGTAATTTAGAGGGCTTTGTTTATACTGCCATGAATACCCTTCACCAGACTTCGGTCAGTTTTGTGAGCCAGAACTATGGGGCCAGACAGTATAAACGCATCGGTAAGATTGCCTTGCAGTGCGTGTGCCTGGTGACAGTCATTGGCCTGGTAATGGGAAACGGCATGTATCTGGCAGGAAGTCTGCTGCTTAGGCTCTATGCTACGGAAGAAGCGGTTATTACCATGGGATTGCGGCGGCTTTTACTGATTTCCTGCCCTTATTTTCTGTGCGGTATCATGGATACGCTGGTAGGATGTATCAGAGGAATAGGCTATTCTGTGTTGCCTATGTTAGTCTCCCTAAGTGGGGCATGTTTTTTCAGGATCATATGGATTTATACGGTATTTCAGAGTAACCGTACACTGGATACGCTTTATATTTCATATCCGATTTCCTGGTTACTTACTGCTTTAGTGCATCTTGGCTGCTTTCTTTTACTTTATAATAATTTAAAAAAGAATACTTGAAACATATGTTCGATTGTGGTATGCTTGTAAAAACGGAAAGGACAGATACAACATGATTGCATATGTGAAAGGCGAAATTGCAGAACTGACGGAAAGCAATGTGGTAGTAGAGGTGGGCGGTGTAGGTTTCAATGTGGGCATTTCTGCCAGAGTTGCACAGAGCTTGCCGGATATCGGAGAAGAGGTTAAGCTGCATACCTATACACTGGTGCGTGAAGATGCGTTTTCCTTGTACGGATTCTTAAGCAGAAGTGAATTGGAGATATTTAAAAAATGTATTGCAGTAAGCGGCATTGGCCCCAAAGGTGCCCTGGCCATTTTATCTGTTATGGATGCGGATGGACTGCGATATGCTATTCTTTCCGGTGATGCAAAAGCCATTGCAAAGGCTCCCGGTATCGGAGCGAGAACTGCGGAAAGATTGATCCTTGAGCTAAAGGATAAGGTCTCCTATGATGATGCTTTGATCGATATGGAGATGGAGAAGGGACAAGCAATGATTCCTCCTTCGGAAGGTGCGATAAAAGAGGCGGTGGAAGCGTTGGTTGCCTTAGGATACGGACAGACAGAAAGTCTGCGTGCTGTAAACGGAATTGCAGATGCCGACAGTATGGACAGCGGAGCATTGTTAAAGGCCGCTCTCAAGAATTTATTTTAAAGGATTGGAAAGATGGCCAGAACGATAGAAACCAATATTACGGAAGAAGATATTAAAATAGAGGGAAGCCTGCGGCCACGCTGCTTATCTGATTATATCGGACAGGAAAAGATAAAAGAGAATCTAAGGATCTACATAGAAGCGGCAAAGCAGAGGGGGGATGCTTTAGACCATGCTCTGTTTTACGGACCGCCGGGACTTGGTAAGACAACCCTTGCCGGAATCATTGCCAATGAAATGGGGGTCAATATGAAGGTAACAAGCGGACCTGCCATTGAGAAGCCCGGAGAGATTGCGGCAATTCTAAACAATCTGCAGGAGGGAGATATCTTATTTGTGGATGAGATTCACCGGTTGAACAGACAGGTGGAAGAGGTGCTTTATCCTGCCATGGAGGATTTTGCCATCGATATTATGATAGGAAAAGGGTCCTCTGCCCGCAGTATCCGTTTGGATCTGCCCAAATTTACTCTGGTTGGGGCTACCACCAGAGCAGGTATGCTGACAGCACCCCTGCGGGATCGTTTCGGTATGATTCACAGACTGGAATTCTATACGGTAGAAGAACTTCAGAGAATCGTGAAGCATTCAGCCCGTGTTCTGGAAGTGGAGATTGATGAGGGCGGCGCACTGGAGTTGGCAAGAAGAAGCCGCGGAACACCCCGTTTGGCTAACCGTATTTTAAAAAGGGTGAGAGACTTTGCACAAGTGAAGTATGACGGTGCCATTACAGAGGAGATTGCCCGTACAGCACTGGATTTAATGGATGTGGACAAGTTGGGATTGGATCATATTGACCGCAATATGCTTTCCACCATGATACATAAATTTGGAGGAGGTCCGGTGGGACTGGATACGCTGGCAGCGGCTATCGGTGAGGATGCGGGCACCATCGAAGATGTCTATGAACCTTTTCTGATTCAGAACGGTTTACTCAACCGCACGCCCAGAGGACGTGTAGCAACACAAGCCGCATACAGACATATGGGAGTTAAGCCCCCCATATCGGAATCCTCGTTATAAATGCTGTATTTTATAGAGACATATTAGATTCCTAAAAATAGCTTGCTACTCACGCAGGGATGTTATATAATACATATAGTATATTGCCTTGACGCTTTGTGGCATATTTTGTAGAACTGGTTTTTCAGTTTAGATGATAAGGGGGAAAACTTATGTCTTCTAAAACGGATACAGAGGTAATTATCGGTGGGAAGATTTTTACCTTGAGCGGCTATGAGAGTGAAGAGTATCTACAGAAAGTAGCTTCTTATATTAACAATAAGCTGGAAGAGTATGGAAAACTGGATGCTTTTAAAAGACAGCCCTATGAAACTCAGTCAGTGTTGATGCAACTGAATATTGCGGACGATTACTTTAAATCCAAAAAACAGATTGGACTTCTGGAAGAGGAACTGCAGACAAAGGAAAAGGAACTCTACGATTTAAAGCATGAGTTGATCGCTTCTCAGATTAAGTTGGAATCTACAGAGAAGAATGTAAAAGAGCTGCAGTCCGAGATAAATGAAAATGCCAAAAAGATTGTTCGTCTGGAAACGGAATTGAAAGAACATAAAAAATAGGAAAGGGCGCTGTCCGGTTTACGGGCAGCGTTGTTTGATTTATGGGAAAGTGTAAAACGGAGCTGTTGGCACCTGCCGGTAACTATGAAAGCTTTTTGGGTGCTATTGCGGCCGGTGCGGATGCAGTGTATCTGGCCGGCACAAAATACGGAGCCAGAGCCTATGCGGATAACTTCACGGAGGAGGAAATCTGCGAGGCGATTTCTTATGCCCATATTTTTGGAAGAAAGGTATATTTGACAGTCAATACGCTGTTAAAAGATGAGGAACTGGAGGAACTTCCTGTATATCTTACACCGTATTATTTGGCGGGGCTGGATGGAGTTATCATACAGGATATGGGAGTACTTCTGACGATAAAAGAGCATTTTCCGCATCTGGCACTCCATGCCAGCACCCAGATGAGTCTTACCGGCAGTGCGGGAGCAGGGATGCTTAAGGAGCTGGGAGTCGTACGGATCGTACCCGCCAGAGAACTATCTTTACAGGAAATACAGAGAATTAAGAAAGAGTCCGGGGTGGAAATAGAGTCTTTTATTCATGGCGCTATGTGTTATTCTTATTCTGGACAGTGCCTGTTCAGCAGTATTTTAGGAGGCAGAAGCGGTAACAGAGGACGCTGTGCCCAGCCTTGCAGGCTGCCATACCGAATAGGAAAAGCTGATGAAGAAGGGGGAGAGTGCTACCCCTTAAGCCTAAAAGATATGTGTACAGTAGATGTTCTTCCCGCACTGATGGAAGCAGGTATCAATTCCTTTAAAATAGAAGGCAGGATGAAGAAGCCGGAGTATGCAGCGGGCGTTACAGCTATCTATCGCAAATATATAGATATGTACGAACAAAATGGGAAAGCCGGCTATCAGGTGGAGCGGACAGATAGGGACAAGCTTTCTTCCCTGTATATTCGCTCCAATATGCAAGAGGGATATTATTTTAAGAAAAATGGGAAGGATATGGTGACATTACAGTCCCCTTCCTATAATGGCAGTGACGAAAAACTGCTTCAGGAAATCAGAAAGCTTTATTTGGATAAGCCCTTAAAGAAAAAGATTAAGTTATATGCTGAATTTACGGTAGGTAAAAACGCAATTCTGATATTGGAGGCGCCAAATGATAAGGGAGAAGTACATCAGGTAAGGGTAGAAGGAATGCCGGTGGAAGCCGCAATGAAGCAGCCTGTTTCAGAAGAGAATATTAAAACTGCCCTCTTAAAACTTGGAAATACACCTTTTATGGCAGAAGTGGGGGACTTGGAACTAACCGTAACAGGAGATGTTTTTTATCCCTTAAAAGCATTGAACGAACTGCGCCGGGAAGGTGTTAGAGAATTGATCAAGACCTTTGATCCGTATGGAAGAAAACTATCTGACATAATGGATGCGGCTGCAATATCCAATGATGCAAATGGATATATTGAAAACAATATGTTGACTAGAATGGTCAATTACAAAAGCACAAAATCGCAAACCATCGAAGGCGTTAGAATCCTGATCAGCAGCAAAGAGCAGCTTCTTGCCCTAAAGGAAGCTGCCCTCAAACCGCAAATGATATATATAGAATCGGAATTGGCACAGGAGAAATATGTATATATCAGTGAGTTGAAGTCATACGGAGATAACACAGAGCATCCTTGTAAGGTCTATTTGGCCCTTCCCTATATTGTCAGAAGTGCTGATACAGATAGTTTACGGCCACTCTTGCCAATAATACGGGAAGCAGACGGCTGTCTTGTACGTAATCTTGAAACCTATGCATGGCTGAGAGGGATTGCTTATGAGGGAGAAATCGCACTGGATGCAGGACTTTACTGTTTTAACAAGAAATCACTGGATTTCTGGCGGGAGAGAGTACATAGCATTTGCCTGCCTTATGAACTTAATGAGCGGGAACTGAATCTGCTTACACAAGATGTATTGCGGCTGGAAGAATGCTCAAGTTTAGAGCAGACGGTCTATGGAAGGCTTCCGTTGATGGTAACGGCCAACTGCATTGCGAAAACCGCAGATACATGTCAGAAATCATTTCATGATCAGACATGTTATTACCTTAAGGACAGATATCATAAGATATTTCCGGTCACCATACATTGCAGATACTGTTACAATGTGCTTTATAATTCCCTTCCGCTTTCGCTTCACGAAAAGATTATCAAGGCTAAGATGCCTTTTTTCATGCGGCTTAATTTTTCCGTAGAAGACTATGATCAGACCGCGGAAGTGCTTGCATTTTTTGAAAAATTACTGCAGGGGAACCGAGCTGAGCCGCCATATCGGGAGTATACGAAAGGGCATGAAAAAAGAGGGGTGGAATAGGAACTGTTATGCAGGAATATTTTGTAGAATTATCTAAATATTTTATAACTTTGGCAATTGCCTTCTATGCGTTAGAGAGTTTGCTGATATTCCGTCTAAAACAAGAGACGCAAAGATCAGCTTGCTATATCAGACAGATATGCCTGCTTTTCTTAAGTCAGCTGCTATGTTTTCTTACTCTTTATTTTAGAAGCAAAGACAGAGAATACTTATTATTTTATATGTTCATACAAGTATTTATGATAGCAGCTGTGGTGTTATCCCCCTTGATCCATGAGCATATCAACAGAGGACTTTTGCACAATATGTGTATGCTGTTAGGATTGGGATTTGTGATCTTATCCAGATTGTCCTTGCATAGGGCTATGAGACAGTTTTTTATTGTGGTTGTAGTTTTTATCATAGGTATGATATTGTCTATGATCATAGCTAAACTTAAGTTTTGGTATAAGCTTACCTGGCTTTATGCACTTTTAGGTATCAGTATGTTAAGTACGGTTTTGCTTTTGGGAAACCTCACCAGGGGATCAAAGCTTTCTATTTCGCTGGCAGGTTTCACTTTTCAGCCATCTGAAGTGGTGAAACTGATTTTTATTCTTTTTTTAGCTGCTGCTTTGTATGAAGATACCTCTTTTAAGAGAATTGCTGTTACGGCAATTCTTGCGGGGATGCATGTGGCGGTGCTTGCTGTCTCTAGAGATTTAGGCAGTGCGCTTATATTCTTCGTTGGTTTTGTATTCGTTGTATTTGTGGCATCCGGAAGTTATCTATACTTAGGATTGGGTATCCTGGGTGGATGTGTGAGCGCAGTGAGTGCTTATTATCTCTTTGCACATGTACGGGTCAGGGTTCTTGCCTGGCAGGATCCCTTTACTTATATAGATAATCAGAGTTATCAGATCACGCAGTCATTCTTTGCCATCACAAATGGCAGTTGGTTTGGAACCGGACTATATAGAGGAAGGCCGGAGGCTATTCCTTATGTTGATACAGATTTCGTTTTTTCCGCTGTCTGTGAGGAATTGGGTGTAATAAGCGGTATCTGTCTGCTGCTGATCTGTTTAAGCTGCTTTGTGATGATGATGCGTATCGGTATGGAATCGAAAGATATCTTTGTGCGGCTGGCAGCAACCGGATTTGGGATCATCTATATTTTTCAAGTATTTTTAACTATTGGCGGGGGGATCAAGTTCATTCCCCTAACCGGTGTTACACTACCTCTTATCAGCTATGGAGGCAGTTCGGTGATGGCTACGTTGTTAATGTTTTCTCTTGTGCAGGGGCTCTGCATAAAAGAAGGGGAGGAAAGGAACGTCTATGGCAGAAACACGAAGAAAAAACGTTCGCAACAAGACAATGTACAAAAACGGACCGGGAAAAAAAGCTAATACCAATATATTGCTGGTTACGGCTTTCTTTTCCTTGCTTTTTGTGAGCATGATGGGATATTTAGTCTATTTTGTTGCCACAAATGAGCAGACTTTGATCAATAATAGCTATAATTCCAGACAGGCACTTTTACTTTCCCAAAATGTCAGGGGCAGTATTTATGCAGCAGACGGGACGGTTTTGGTATATACATCCGTAGAAGAAGACGGGACTGAAACCAGAGAATATCTCTACGGAGAAAAATTTGCGCACGTGATCGGGTACTCCACCTATGGAAGGACAGGGGTAGAGGATCAGGCTAACTACTATTTGGTCCATTCCAATGCACCGCTTAATTTGAGGGTTGTAAATAGTAAAGCGAATGTAAAAAATCCGGGAGATGATGTTTATACAACCTTGGATGTGGAACTGCAGGAAGCAGCCTTTAATGCGCTTGATGGTTATAAGGGTGCGATTATTGTAACGGATGTAAAAACAGGGAAAATACTGGCCATGGTTTCCATGCCGGATTTTGATCCCAATCAGATAGAAGAACTATGGCCCAAACTGGTAGAGAATGAGGAAGAAGGAACTTTGGTAAATCGGGTAACACAGGGACTATATCCTCCCGGTTCCACTTTTAAAATACTTACAGCGTTGGAATATATTAGGGAAAATCCGGATAGCTGGCAGAACTATGAGTTTTTATGCACCAGCTATTATGAAGAGCAAGGGAGCCGGATCAATTGCTATCATGGTACCCGCCATGGAAGTATCAATTTTGAAGAGGCTTTTTCCCATTCCTGTAATGCGGCTTTTGCTCAGATTGGCATGAGTCTGGATGAAGCACTTTTTGCCGATACATTGAAAGGGTTGTATTTTAATCAGCCATTGCCTGTAAAGTTTCTATATTCGCAAAGTAGTGTAGTGATGGGAGAAGAAATCTCTGCAAATGATATGATGCAGACGGCTATCGGTCAGGGGCAAACACAGATTACTCCTCTGCAGTTGAATATGATCACGGCGGCTATTGCCAATGGCGGTACTATGTACAAGCCATATGTGGTGGATAGAGTTGAGAACTGTCAAGGTGTTGTTATAAAGCAGTTTATGCCTTCTTCCTGCGGACAAGTTATGACACCTGAAGAGGCCGAAGCACTTACAATGCTGATGCAGGCAGTAGTGGAGAACGGCACCGGCAGAGGCCTTTCCGGACTGGCTTATACGGTTGCAGGAAAAACCGGTTCTGCTGAGTATAGCACTATAAAAGGAGAGAGCCATGCATGGTTTACCGGTTTTGCGCCCATAGAGGATCCCAAAATCTGTGTAACGGTCATCGTAGAAAGTGCCGGCAGCGGCAGTGACTATGCGGTACCGATAGCAAAAAGGGTATTTAATGCCTATTTTAACAAATAAAAACAGTTGCATGGGCTTAAATGTTGGACTATACTAAAATCAGGTCAAGTTAATTGACACACCAAGTCGGGAGGTATTGCAATGATAGAAGCGACCAGTTGCGGCGGTGTGGTTATTTTCCGTGGGAAGATTCTTCTTTTGTATAAAAATGTGAAAAATAAATATGAAGGATGGGTATTACCTAAAGGTACAGTGGAAAAAGGCGAAGAGTTTAAGGACACCGCAATGAGAGAAGTGTTGGAAGAAACCGGCGCCCGAGCCAGTGTGATTAAGTACGTGGGAAAGAGTGAATACACATTTAATGTGCCCGAGGATATTGTAGAAAAGGAAGTACACTGGTATTTGATGATGGCGGATAGCTATTACAGTAAACCACAGCGTGAGGAATATTTTATTGACTCCGGGTTCTACAAATATCACGAGGCATATCATTTACTAAAATTTGCAAATGAAAAGCAGATCTTGGAAAAAGCATATAATGAATATCAGGAACTTCGAAAAAATAATCTCTGGGGCACTGTTAATAGATAGCTACTATCTGTAAATCAGTCCGTTCCATTAAGTCCAGCAATTCAATTTTGTCTTCCGCCACGTCTTTTCGTAGTATGGGGCGGGACATATGCAGCTGGTTGATCAGAAAGATTTCCCACATAGAGTTATCGCTTAACTTAACGGTCATACCTATCTGGGAGTCTGCAATGCGGGTCATAATAGGATGCAGTATGGTATAGTCATATTGCATCATACCGCTGGCTTCAAAACGCTCAATCACCTGAAGCGGCATGAGAGTGGGGCGGTAAGACCTGGGCGAAGTCATGGCTTCATATGCGTCAATAACAGAAATATGCCTTGCGTATTGGTCAATCTGCTCCATTTTCAGGCGGGAAGGATAGCCCTGTCCGTCACAACGTTCATGGTGCATAAGAATACTTTTAAAAATAGCAGGATTTAAATTGGTATGATCTTTGACGATGTTATATCCAAGAATAGGGTGGGTTTTGATACGGGCAAACTCCACATCGGTCAGCTTTCCCGGTTTCCAAAGCAGATCATTGGGTAATTTCAGCTTGCCGATATCATAGAGATAGCCGCAGAGAATCAAGGTGTTTTTTTCTTCTTCTTTCATCCCCAGCCAGTTTGCAAAAGCTCCTGCTATCAAAGCGGAATTGAGACAGTGAGTATAGGTAAGTTCGTCTTCATCGACAACCATATTGTACAAATAGTCCAAAAGCGTCCTGTTAAAAGTAATATCATCGGTCAACACATGATACATTTCGAGCAAAGCCTTGGTATCTATGGGGGTACCATTTTCTACTAAGGCATTCATCATGCTTTTAAAATAGGGGTAAAGATTTTGATAGGAGTCCACAAATTTTTTGAATCCATTGGATAAACGGACTCTCTCAAAATGCGTAGTGGCATAATCAATCTCTTCCATGATACTGACCACCATAATATCAAGACGTGCAAGACGTGAAATAATGGAAGAGTCTACCTTGGTGCGGGCAGCTGCGATAAGGTCACCGTTACTGTTTACAATATCCTCAGCCAGTTCCATTCCGGGCTGAAGTTCTATCCGAGCGATCGTTTTCATGTAAATTCCCCAATTCTCTTTTGCAAGCTATTTAAAAAAGAATATATATATATTCATAATAAAAATAATCTGTCAGGATGTCAATATTTTACTTTGGAAAAAACGTAAAATGTGATATGATTAAAATGATAGTTGTTGGAAAGGAGCAGGGTATGAAACTGTATCCGCGTTTGTATGTGGGGAAAGAACTGCATAATCCCGATAAAGTCATACATAAACTAAAAAAACATGCTAAGTTTTTAAATGCTTACGTGATTACCCTGTCCCAAAATCCTGTTGATCAGCTGGAAATATATAAAGCCGGTTATTTATCTCAACGATATTACCGGCAGCACCCGCCCTATATAATAGGTTTGGCCTCCAGCTATGAGGAGGCGGTGGAGTTGGTAAGGCAGATTGCCGAGGAGACTTTTGCCGCACAGGGTGACTGCAGAATGAAGGAGTACTTAAAATGCTACATGTAATTTTGCAGATACTGGGCATTATCGGCATTGTTCTGCTGTGCCTGCTTGGTTTGCTGATTTTTCTGATATTGTTAGTTTTGTTTGTACCCATACGATACCGGTTGATCGGACATAAGGATGAAATAACTTTAGTTTGTTCCGCAAGAGTGACCTATCTGCTTCATCTGTTATCGGTGCGTTTTGACTATCCGGAACCGGGCAGTCTGATCATAAGAGTATTCGGTTTCCGGATATTTGACACCCAAAAGGCAGCAAAAGCGGAAACTTCGGAGCATGAATATTCGGAAAAGGAAGCACGAAAAGAAAATAAAACAATCTTAACGGCTGATGTGCCGGCGGAATCCGTTGCGGAAGAAGAGAAAAATTCTGCAAAAACCGATGAAGAGAATGATTTTGACTTGCCGGATTCTTCGGAGGAGAGCCCAAAGTCATCTGAAGATGATAAAAAGAAAAAAACTTTTAAGGAACGCATAAATGAAATCTTTCAAAAGATTCAGTACACAATACGCTCCATTTGTGATAAGATAAAAAGTAGCCTGCAAAAAGCAGAGGAATTAAAAGAAACCGTTACCTACTATAAAAAAACATTTGAGCAGTTGGATAGGAAGCTGATCCGCAGAGTAAAAAAACGGCTTTTTAAACTCCTAAGAATCTTTAAACCCAGAGTGCTAAAGGCTGATCTGCATATCGGAACCGGTTCACCTGATACGACCGGATACCTTTGCGCCGTCTACGGTATGTTTTCACCTGTTTTAGGCAATAATGTGAAGATAACACCGGATTTTGAGGAAGCTGTATGGGAAGGCCGTGTTTATATCAAGGGGAGGTTTACTATTTTTTCGATTTTATCGCAGGCAGTGATGTTTGTTTTGGATAAGCAGCTTATGACTTTCATAAAAGCATTGAAAAGGGAGGAAAAATAATGGCAGAGAATCAGTTGAACGGAGTTGTGGAATCCTTATTAAAGGGAATGGACACGGTGCTTTCTACTAAGACGGTAGTAGGAGAAGCCACCAAGATCGGTGATACCATTATTTTGCCGTTGGTGGATGTATCATTTGGCGTTGGCGCAGGAGCGGGACTCAACGGAGAAAAGAAATCGCAGAACGGGGCCGGCGGTATCGGCGGTAAGATGACACCCAGTGCTGTATTGGTGATCGGTCAGAACGGCTCTACTAAGCTGGTAAATATAAAGAATCAGGATGCTGTTACCAAGATTCTGGATATGATTCCGGATGTGGTAAATAAATTTACATCCAAGAAGGAAGAACTGATCCCTGACGAAGAGGCAGTAGATATTGCCTTTCCCGAGAAAGCTTCCGAATAGAAACTTTTTAAATGTCCACGCATATCCTACTATAAGAGCACTGCGTTTGGGATAGCGGTATGGACAGAAGGAAAATAATTGGTTTACTGGCCTTTTTTGTCGCCATTGGTATGCTGATCATGTTGTTTTTACACAATGATTTTGTGGGAATCATATTGATCGCATTGCTTTTGTTTATTGGTTATAACTGTTATAGCTGCAGTTGATGCGGGTGAGGATGATATGATTGATATTGAGGAAATGTTAAAGTCTGAGGACGATGAGGTGCTGAAAGAATTAAAGGCATTTTTATTCAAGGAAAATATTCGCTTAGAAAATGAAAAGCGTGAGATCGCCGAAAGTATGGACAAGCTGCTCAGAGACCAACGCCGGTTCAGAACAGAAATGGATATGCTGAATCATCGGATTGTTTTGGAGAAAAAACGATTAAAGGATGACAATCTGTTCTTTGAGAAGAAAATGGAGATTCTGCAGGAGGGCTTCAGACAACTGGATGCGGACAGAAAGAAGTTTGAAAAAGACCGCGCCCGCTTTTCTATGGAAAAGGAATTCTGGGGAGGAGAAAAGGGCGTTTCAGCCGGTATGGAGGATGTGTGTGCCATTTTATTCAGGGGTGTTAGCAATCCGCTTACCCTAAGGAAGCGTTATAAGGATTTATTAAAGATTTTTCATCCGGACAACCTTTGTGGTGACGCAGAACTGGTACAGATGATCAATCGGGAATATGAAAAGAGGAAGAAAGCAGAGTAAAAGAAAAAGGCGATGCAGCATTTGCCGCATCGTCTTTAATATTCTTATTAAGCTCTTTCTACAGCACCGGACTTCAAGCAACGGGTGCATACATGCATTCTCTTGGAACCACCGTTTACCTTGCACTTTACGTTTCTGATATTGGAATTCCAGATTCTGTTGGACCTTCTATGAGAATGGCTTACGTTGTTTCCGAAATGAACGCCCTTACCGCAAATATCACATTTAGCCATCTTGACACCTCCTTGAAATGCAGCTTCATCTTTTTACAAATATTTCATGCGGGATAAACTCACAACATTGATATATTAACAGAAATAAAATCAGATTGCAAGTAAAAACTCAAGTTTTTTCAATTTTTCAATTTTTTTATTTCATTTTTATGGGAAAGCAGTTATAATATACCATATATGTTATGCGAATCCGCTCGGGACGAGCAAGAAGGAGGTTTTATGAAAGGTTCTTCTATCAATACCCATATGGGAAATATCGTAATTGATAATGATGTTATCGCCCAGTATGCAGGCGGTGTTGCAGTAGAATGCTTTGGTATTGTAGGTATGGCCGGATATTCTGCCAGAGACGGCTTGGCCAAATTGTTGAAAATGGACAGTCTGAAAAGAGGGATTGCGGTTTCTCTTAATAATAACAAGCTTACACTGGATTTTCATGTAATTGTAGCGTATGGTGTTAGTATTAAGGCTGTATCCGAAAATCTGGTTGACAGTGTTAAATATAAGGTTGAGGAATTCACCGGTATTGAAATCGAAAAAATAAACATCTATGTTGAAGGTGTAAGAGTGATAGATTAAGGAGGATTTGTTGTGGCTTTAAATACCATCGACGCTAAGATGCTTTCCAAGATGTTCTTAGCCGGCGCAAAGAATTTGGAATCTAAAAAAGAATGGATAAATGAACTGAATGTGTTTCCTGTTCCCGACGGAGATACCGGTACCAATATGACCTTAACCATTATGTCAGCCGCGAAGGAACTGGTGACTTTAGGAGAGAATCCTGACATGGATGCTCTTTGTAAAGCCATTTCCGGCGGATCTCTGCGCGGTGCCAGAGGTAATTCCGGAGTGATCCTGTCCCAGTTACTGCGAGGTTTTACGCGCAGTATCAAGACTTTAAATGTCATTGATATTCCCGCTTTGGCTGATGCTTTTGAAAAAGCGGTGGAAACGGCATATAAAGCTGTGATGAAACCAAAGGAAGGTACCATTTTGACCGTTGCCAGAGGAGCTGCGGAGAAAGCCAGGGAGCTCTGTGATGACGGAGCGGATGATCTGGAAGTTTTTCTGGGTGCTGTGATCGAACATGCCCGTTATGTATTAAGTCAGACTCCTGAGCTTTTACCAGTTTTAAAACAGGCAGGTGTAGTGGACTCCGGCGGGCAGGGACTTGTGGAAGTCTTAAGTGGCGCCTATGATGCTTTTCTTGGCAAAGAAGTGGATTATATTATTGCTGAACCTACTCCGAGCGCACAGTCAGGACCCAGACAGGATGTTCAGGCGCAAGCGGATATTAAGTTCGGATACTGTACGGAATTCATTATAATGTTAAGCCGGAATTTCAATATCAAAGCTGAAATTGACTTTAAGGCATTTCTGGAATCCATCGGTGATTCTATCGTATGTGTGGCAGATGATGATGTTGTCAAAGTGCATGTACATACGAATGACCCCGGTCTTGCAATTCAGCGGGCGTTAAAGTATGGTGCATTGTCCAATATCAAGATTGATAATATGCGCTTGGAGCATCAGGAAAAGCTCTTTAAGGAAGCGGAGAAACAGAAGGGCGGTGTGGCTGAGGCTGCCTCAGTAACGGATGAGAACCCGGTTCCTGAAGCGGAAGAGGTAATACCTGCCGAAAAGAAGGAAACCGGCTTCGTAGCGGTATCCATCGGAGAAGGAATGAATGAAATCTTTAAGGGTCTGGGCGTGGACTATATCATCGAGGGCGGACAGACCATGAATCCTTCTACAGCGGATATGTTGGAAGCTATTGAAAAAGTCAATGCGGATACTGTATTCATCCTGCCAAATAACTCCAATGTCATTATGGCAGCAAATCAAGCAGTGGGATTGGTGAAGGATAAGAAAATCGTGGTTATCCCTACCAAGACTGTACCACAGGGCATCACCGCAGTGATCAATTTTGTGCCGGATTTATCTCCTGAGGAAAATACAGAGGTCATGATGGAGGAGATCAAAAACGTGCGAACCGGTGAAGTTACCTATGCAGTACGGGATACTCAGATAGATGATAAGACCATTACGCAGGGTGATTATATGGGCATCGGAGATAAAGGCATCCTGACAAACGGTACGGACTTAGTGGAAGTCACCTTAGGTATGGTGGACGCCATGATGAGTGACGAACTGGAGCTTATCAGCATCTATTACGGAAATGATGTCAACGAAAGTGATGCTGAATCGTTGCGGCAGAGCATTGCAGATAAATATTCCAACTGTGATGTGGAGCTGCAGTACGGTGGACAGCCCATTTATTACTATGTGATTTCAGCAGAATAAAACGGAAAAGGCTATGAATTTACAATCAGACATTACCACCTTAAAAGGAGTGGGGGAGAAATCCGCCGCTCTTTTTCGTAAACTGCATATATCTACGCTTAAAGATCTGCTATTTTATTTTCCAAGAGCATATGAGACTTTTAAAGCACCTATATCCATACAGGATGTCAGGCCGGGGGAAACATGTACGGTAAGAGGGCTGGTTATGACTGTACCAATGCTTCGCCATGTGCGGAATCTAAAGATATTGACTCTTTCAGTCAAGGACCAAACGGGCGGTATGCAGCTGACATTTTTTAATATGCCGTTTTTAAAAAACACCTTAAAACCGGGGAGCATATATCTTTTTCACGGTATGGTTTTAGAAAAGAGCAATCATGCGCTGGTGATGGAGCAGCCCAGAATATATAAAGAGGAAGAATATCGGGATTTGATGAGCTTTATTCAGCCCCGATATCCTTTGACGAAAGGTATTACCAATCAGAGTATTTCCAAAGCTGTAAAGCAGGTTCTGAGTCTATGTAAGCTGCCGGAAGAGATTTTGCCTGAGGAAATTCTAAAAAAAGAGAAGATGATGTCTTATAAAGAAGCTCTGTGTGCCATTCATTTTCCCGAAAGCGAGGAACAGTTAAGAGAAGCCAGAAAACGTCTGGTATTCAACGAATTTTTCTTTTTTATTCTGATGCTGCGGGAAGCAAAGACTGCTACGGAACTGGTAAAGAATGAACATCCTATGATAGAAACCGGAGAAACAAGCCGATTTTTAGAGGAATTGCCTTACCGGTTGACAAAAGCCCAGCTTTCGGTAATCGATGAAATCAAATCGGATATGACGGGAGAAAACGTCATGAGCCGACTGATACAGGGTGACGTAGGCTCCGGTAAGACCATTGTGGCTGTATGGGCATTATTATTATGTGTATCCAACGGATATCAGGGTGCAATGATGGCACCTACCGAAGTTTTGGCAAGACAGCATTTTGATACTATAAAAGAGCTTACTGATAAGTACGGACTGCCTTTTAAGCCTGTGCTATTAACAGGTTCCCAACCGGCAAAAGAGAAACGAGAGGCCTATGCGGCTATTGCAGAAGGTAGTGCAAATCTGGTACTGGGAACCCATGCTATAATTCAGGAGAAGGTAGCATTTAGTAAACTGGCATTGGTAGTGACGGATGAACAGCACCGTTTCGGTGTAAGACAGCGTGAAAATTTAAAAGAAAAAGGGCTGCATCCCCATGTACTGGTCATGAGTGCAACGCCCATCCCCAGAACACTGGCAATTATTTTATACGGAGATTTGCATATTTCCGTGATAGATGAACTGCCGGGAGGCAGAAAGGCAATAAAGAATTGTGTAGTAGGACCATCTTACCGTCCCAAAGCCTATGAATTTATTTCTAAAGAGGTTTCAGCAGGCAGACAGGTTTACTGTATCTGCCCCATGGTAGAAGAAGGAGAGATGGATGGCTTAGAGAATGTGGAGGAGTATACAGAGAAATTAAGAGCTGCACTGCCTCCTGCTATACGAGTAACCTGCCTTCACGGGAAAATGCGTCCGGCGGACAAGAACCGCATCATGGAGGAGTTTGCTGCAGGAAATTCAGATGTACTGGTATCCACTACCGTAATCGAGGTGGGTATCAATGTTCCCAATGCTACCGTGATGCTTGTGGAAAATGCGGAACGTTTCGGGTTGGCACAGCTGCATCAACTGCGGGGACGCGTAGGACGCGGAGAGTATCAGAGCTATTGTATTTTTATAAATACTAACGATAAAAAGGAAACAAGAGAAAGATTGGAGATCCTAAATCATTCTAACGATGGTTTTTTTATTGCAGGAGAGGATTTACGATTAAGAGGTCCGGGAGATCTCTTTGGCATCAGACAGAGCGGTGATCTGCAGTTTAAGCTGGGAGATATCTACAATGATGCGGGATTGTTAAAACAAGCTGCGGATTGTGTAGATATCTACGGAGCAAAACTAAAAGAAAACGGATTGTTTTTGCGATATGAAGAACTGATCAGAGAAGGACTGCTTAATACTGTTGACTTTACTTCTATCTAACTGTAAAATACATCTTGTATAAATATACATTAAGGAGGAAATGTAAAGAATCATATGAGTAAAATTGCAATTGTTACAGACTCCAATAGTGGAATTACCCAGGCGCAGAGTGCAGAGTACGGCGTTTCCGTTCTGCCCATGCCTTTTATGATTAAAGAGAAAACTTATTTTGAAGATATTGATTTAACGCAGGAAGAATTCTATCAGATGTTGGTAGGAGGAGATGACATTGGTACCAGTCAGCCTTCTCCGGAATCGGTGATGGAGTTATGGAACAAGCTGCTTAAGGAGTATGATGAGATTGTTCATATTCCTATGAGCAGCGGACTTTCCGGCTCCTGTCAAAGTGCCATGATGCTGGCGCAGGAACCTGAATTTGAAGGCAAAGTACATGTTGTCAACAATCAGCGGATTTCCGTAACACAGCGCCAGTCCGTTTTAGATGCCAAACTTTTGGCCCAAAAGGGTTTAAGCGGAGCGCAGATCAAAGATTTTTTGGAAGAAGATAAGTTTAACAGCAGCATTTATATTATGCTGGATACGCTATACTACTTAAAGAAAGGCGGCCGCATTACACCGGCAGCGGCTGCACTTGGAACAATTTTAAAACTCAAACCTGTTCTTCAGATACAGGGAGAAAAATTGGATGCTTTTGCCAAAGCCAGAACTACCAGTCAGGGCAAACAGATCATGATCAATGCTATCAAAAATGATATCATCAATCGTTTTGGGGGTATGAACGATGAGCCGGGTGTTTGGCTGGAGATTGCTCACAGCCACAATGAGGAAGCGGCAAAAGTACTAAAACAGGAGCTTTTAGAGATATTCCCCGGCTATGATATACATATCGACCCGCTTTCATTAAGCGTGTCTTGTCATATTGGTCCGGGCGCCCTGGCAATTGCCTGCTGTAAAAAGATTCAGGTTCCTTAAGATAAAACAACTACAAATTGTATATTTTTCTTTGCACACATACTAAATATATGGTATACTGTTATGTGTGCAAAGATTTTTTTTGCAACAAAAGGAGAATAGAAATGGCAAAAGCAAATACCTACGACGCTTCCAGCATTACCGTACTGGAGGGACTGGAGGCTGTCAGGAAACGGCCCGGTATGTATATCGGCAGCGTTTCTACAAAGGGTCTGAATCATTTGATTTATGAAATTGTTGACAATGCGGTGGACGAGCATCTGGCCGGTTACTGTGACACCATCAACGTAACGCTGGAGGCGGACGGTTCCGCAACGGTGGAAGATAATGGCCGAGGCATTCCGGTGGGTATGCATGAAAAAGGCATCAGTGCGGAGCGGCTTGTTTTTACTACACTTCA
This sequence comes from Lachnospiraceae bacterium, assembly GCA_022510705.1. GTDB lineage: Bacteria > Bacillota > Clostridia > Lachnospirales > Lachnospiraceae > Acetatifactor. The sequence goes on along the minus strand of JAFLSX010000001.1, from coordinate 74,889 downwards.
TGCGGGTGGTAAATTTGATAATAGTGCATATAAGACCAGCGGAGGCTTGCACGGTGTAGGTTCTTCCGTTGTGAATGCGCTTTCAAATCGATTGACTGTGACGGTCAAAAGCAGCGGACAAGTCGTTGAAGATAAATATGAAAAAGGAATTCCCGTTATAGACTTAATAGACGGTCTGCTTCCGGTAATCGGTAAGACAAAAGAAACAGGGACTACCGTTAATTTTTTACCGGATGATACTATTTTTGACAGAACGCGCTTTAAAGAGGATGAGGTAAAAAGCCGTCTGCATGAAACTGCTTATTTAAATCCAAATCTGACCATTATTTTTCATGATTTGCGCAAGGAGGAACCGGAACATATTACTTATCATGAGCCGGATGGTATTACCGGCTTTATTAAGGATATGAACAAAAGTAAGGAATGCGTTCATGAAGATGTGATCTATTTTTCCGGTGAGAGCGAAGGCATTTCGGTAGAAGTGGCATTTCAGTATGTGAACGAATTTCACGAGGAAGTGCTTGGCTTCTGCAATAATATTTATAATGCGGAAGGCGGTACCCACTTAACGGGCTTTAAGAGCGCTTTTACCAATGTTATTAATTCTTACGCCAGAGAACTGGGTATATTAAAGGAAAAGGATATCAATTTTACCGGTGCGGACGTACGAAACGGCATGACTGCGGTTATTTCCTTAAAACATCCGGATCCTCGTTTTGAAGGCCAGACCAAGACCAAGCTGGATAATCAGGATGCTGCTAAAGTAGTAAGTAAAGTTACCAATGATGAGGTGGTACGGTTCTTTGACAGAAATCTGGAAACCTTAAAGAATGTGATTTCCTGTGCAGAGAAGGCTGCAAAAATTCGTAAAACCGAAGAGAAGGCCAAGACCAATCTGCTCACAAAGCAGAAATTTTCTTTTGACAGCAACGGAAAACTGGCAAACTGTGAGTCCAAGGACGCATCTAAATGCGAGATTTTTATTGTAGAGGGTGATTCTGCGGGCGGTAGTGCCAAGATGGCCAGAAACCGGATGTACCAGGCTATTCTGCCCATCCGCGGCAAGATTTTAAATGTAGAAAAGGCCAGTATTGATAAAGTGCTTGCCAATGCAGAAATCAAAACCATGATAAATGCCTTTGGCTGTGGTTTTTCCGAAGGCTATGGAAATGACTTTGATATCAGCAGGCTGCGCTATGATAAAATCATTATTATGGCAGATGCAGACGTGGACGGTGCTCATATTAGCAACCTGTTACTTACTCTGTTTTACCGTTTTATGCCGGAACTTATCTATGAAGGACATGTTTATCAAGCCATGCCGCCCTTATATAAGGCCATGCCCAATAAAGGGAACGAAGAGTATCTCTACGACGATAAGGCATTGGAAAAATACCGTAAGAGTCACAAATCACCTTTTACTTTGCAGCGTTATAAAGGTTTGGGAGAAATGGATGCATCCCAGTTATGGGAAACAACAATGGATCCTGAGACCAGGTTTTTAAAAAGGATAGAAATCGAAGATGCCCGAATGGCCTCCGAAATAACGGGACTGCTGATGGGAACGGATGTCCCGCCCAGAAGAGCATTTATTTATGAGCATGCCCATGATGCAGAGTTGGATATATAATCGGTCAAAAAGAATCCCGAAACAAAATTTGGAAGGTAAAAAAGTAAGATGGACGACACAAGAATCATACGGACGGAATACTCCGACTTAATGCAGAAATCTTTTATTGATTATGCTATGAGCTTTATCGTAGCCAGGGCGCTGCCGGATGTAAGGGACGGTTTAAAACCGGTGCAGAGACGTACGCTCTATGATATGTATGAACTGGGCATAAGATATGATAAACCCTATAGAAAGAGTGCACGTATTGTGGGAGATACCATGGGTAAATACCATCCCCATGGTGACAGTTCCATCTATGAGGCGCTGGTGGTCATGACACAGGATTTCAAGAGGGGACTGCCTCTTGTAGATGGGCATGGCAACTTCGGCAATATCGAAGGGGACGGAGCGGCGGCCATGCGTTATACGGAAGCTCGCCTGCAGAAGATTACCCAAGAGGCTTTTTTGGCTGACCTGGATAAAGATGTTGTGGACTTCATCCCTAATTTTGATGAAACGGAGAAGGAGCCTGCCGTACTGCCCGTAAAGCTTCCTAACCTTCTCATAAATGGTTCTGAAGGTATAGCGGTAGGTATGGCTACCAATATACCGCCCCATAATCTTGGGGAGGTCATTGATGCTGTCAAAGCCTATATGAAGGATGAAAATATCTCCACCAGGGAATTGATGCGCTATGTAAAAGGTCCGGATTTTCCTACGGGTGGCATTGTTATCAATGAAGATGAGCTGTTAGAAATCTATGAAACCGGTGTAGGCAAAGTGAAACTGCGCGGTAAGGTGGAAGTAGAGAAAGCAAAGGGCGGTAAGCTGAACCTGGTCATTACCGAGATTCCCTATCCTATGATAGGTGCCAATATCGCCAAGTTCTTATCCGATATAGCAGCCCTTTCCGAAACCAAGAAAACTGCTGATATTATCGATATTTCCAATCAGTCTTCTAAAGAGGGAATCCGCATTGTAATAGAACTGCGTAAGGATACGGATATAGAGAATTTTACCAATATGCTCTATAAAAAGACGCGTCTTGAGGATACCTTCGGTGTCAATATGTTGGCAATTTCAGACGGTCGTCCCGAAACTATGGGCTTAAAGCAGATCATCAAAGCTAATGTAGATTTTCAGTTTGAGGTGGCCACTCGCAAATATACCACGTTATTACAGAAGGAAACAGAAAAGCGTGAGATTCAGGAAGGTCTTATCAAGGCCTGTAACGTGATCGATCTGATCATTGAAATCTTAAGAGGTTCCAAGGATAGGAATATGGCAAAGGCCTGTCTGGTAGAAGGCAAGATAGACGGCATCAAATTCAAGTCCAAAGAATCCAAGATCATGGCAACGCAGCTGCAATTTACGGAAAAACAGGCTAACGCCATTTTGGATATGCGTCTGTATAAGCTGATAGGTCTGGAAATTGAAGCGCTGATCAATGAGCATGAGGAGACCATGGCCAACATTTACCGCTATGAAGATATTCTTTCCAGAAAGGATTCCATGGCGCAGGTCATCATGAATGAGTTAGAAGCCATTAAGAAAGAATATGCACGTCCCAGAAGGACAGTGATTGAAAATGCTGAAGAAGCGGTTTATGAAGAGAAAAAGCCGGAAGAGATGGAAGTAATATTCCTGATGGACCGTTTCGGCTATGCCAAGACCGTCGACACCGTTACTTATGAGAGAAATAAAGAAGCTGCCGATATAGAGAATAAATTTATCGTAAAGTGTAAAAACACAGGAAAAATATGTCTGTTTACCAATTTGGGGCAACTCCATACCGTCAAAGTTTCCGACTTGCCGTTCGGCAAATTTAGGGACAAGGGTACCCCTATAGACAATGTAAGTAATTTTAGTTCTGCAAAAGAGGAAATTCTATGTGTGGCCAGTCAGTCGGAATTGAATCTTTACCGCATTGTATTTGTTACCAGACAGTCCATGATGAAAGTAGTGGACGGCGGCGAATTTGACGTGAATAAGCGCACGGTCGCTTCTACAAAGTTAAGTGACGACGATGAAGTGATCAGTGTGGTTATATTAAAAGAGCAAAGAAACATTGTCCTGCAGTCTAAAGAGGGATTCTTTTTACGGTTTCCTATTGAAGAAATACCAGAAAAGAAGAAGACTGCTATAGGTGTTAGGGGAATGCGCTTAGGTGAGAAGGACTCTTTAGAGGCTGTATATTACACCCAAAACGCAATAGAAACTGCCATAGAGTATAAGAATAAAAATCTATCCTTGAACGGACTGAAGTTGGGAAAACGAGACGGAAAGGGAACCAAGGTGAGGGTATGAGAGTCATTGCAGGAACTGCCAGAAGCCTGCCGCTAAAAGCACCGGAGGGCATGGGTACCAGACCTACCACGGACAGAATAAAAGAAACGCTGTTCAATATGCTGCAGGCCTATACGCCGAACAGCGTCTTTATTGATATTTTCAGTGGCAGTGGAAGTATCGGCATTGAAGCCTTGAGCAGAGGAGCCAGAAAGGCTTATTTTATAGAAAATGCGGCTCCCGCTATTGACTGTATCCGCCAGAATCTGGAGTTCACTAAATTTACTGACAGAGCAGTAATTCTCAAGCAGGATGCATTAGGAGCACTGCATAATATCTTTGAAAAAGAGGCTGATATTATTTTCATGGATCCGCCCTATGAGATGGGGTTGGAAAAACAGGTGTTGCAAATCTTACAAAACTGTCACTATGTAACGGGAAATACCCTGATCATTGTGGAAGCAGATTTAACAACGGATTTTTCCTACGTGGAAGACTTGGGATATCGTATCGATAAAGAAAAGAAATACAAAACCAATAAACATGTATTTATGTCTTTACAGAATGAGAGGAGCCTATGAAACGTGCTGTTTATCCGGGCAGCTTTGACCCGGTGACTTTTGGACATTTGGATGTGATCAAACGTGCTGCATCAGTTTTTGATGAATTAATTGTAAGTATTCTCAACAATAAAGAAAAGAAGCCGTTGTTTTCTTTGGAAGAACGTGTTAAGATATTAGAAAAAGCAACTGCGGACATACCTAATGTAAAAGTGGATTCCTTTAGTGGACTATTGATCGATTATGCAAAAGAGAAGGATATTCATGTTGCCATAAGGGGGCTGCGTGCCATTACGGATTTTGAGTATGAGCTGCAGATAGCACAGACAAACAGGATTTTATCCAAGGAAAGTCTGGATACCATGTTTTTTACCACAAATTTGGAATATTCCTATCTCAGTTCTTCCAGTGTGAAGGAGATTGCTTCTTTCGGAGGAGATATTTCCATGTGTGTACCGGATTTTGTGGTAAGTATGGTGTATGATAAATTCGGCATCATCAAGTGAGTTTTTTGTTTGATGACAGATTACGTATCAAACTGAATCTGATGGATATAGCAAGTAGTGGGAGGATGAACCAATGAGCAGCAAAATTGAACAACTGATTGACGATATAGAGGAATATATTGACAACTGTAAGCCTATGGCCTTTTCCAGTACGAAGATCGTTGTCAACAAGGATGAAATTGACGAATTATTGCGGGAACTGAGAATGAAGACGCCGGATGAAATCAAGCGCTATCAGAAGATCATCAGCAATAAGGAAGCAATTTTAAATGATGCCCGCTCAAAAGCAGAAACCTTGATAAAAGAAGCTACCATCCAGACCAATCAATTAATCAGTGAACATGAGATTATGCAGCAGGCTTATGCGCAGGCAAATGAGGTTGTGACAATGGCAACCAGGCAGGCACAGGAGATTTTGGATAATGCGACCATGGAGGCCAATAACGTGCGAATGTCGGCTATGCAGTATATGGATGACATGTTAGCAAATCTTGAGGGAATTACAGCGGAAGCATCCCGAACAGCTTCGTCCAATTATGAGTCTTTGATCGGAAATTTAAATCATTACCACGATATTATCCAGGCAAATCGTGCGGAACTGCATCCTGTAGAAGAACTTGTAGAGGTGGATTTAGAAGATTCCAAGGCGGGGTTGAATGTGATTTAAAATAGGGAAAGTAAACCGGTTTCCGGAACCTAATTGCCGGGAACCGGTTTTTTGATATAGGATGCCAAATACAAAAAGAACGGAGATGAGTATGGGGAAATCATTTCGTTGGATTATGATATTTGCCGTTTTGTCCTTTGTATTTCTTTTTCCTGCAGAAGAGGTATATGCAACAGGCTTTTCTTACCCTCTGGATACGGATGGGGAGTTGGTCATTGTCATTGATCCCGGACATGGCGGGAACAATTTAGGAGCAGATTATAACGGTTTTCTGGAAAAAGAAATGAATATGGTTGTGGCCAATGCCATGAAGGAAGAGCTGGAAAAATACGAGGATGTTACGGTCTATATGACCCATACCTCTACGGATACGGATATGAGTATTCAGGCCCGTGCGGATTTTGCCGCTTCCGTCAATGCGGATTTTGTATTCTGTCTGCATTTTAATATGTCTCCGGGCAATATTCTTTTTGGTTCGGAGGTCTGGGTATCCGCTTTTGGGGATGAGAACCGGCAGGGATATCGTTTTGGCTGCGTTCAGATGGAAACCATGGCAGACATGGGGTTATATATCAGAGGCGTCAAAACCAGATTTAATGACAGAGGAAGGGACTATTACGGTATTTTACGATATTGTGAAGAGTATGATATTCCGGCAGCCCTCATTGAACACTGCCATATCGACCATGAAACGGATGTGGGATTTTGTGATTCCGAAGAGGATTTGGTGCGCTTTGGCGTTGCGGATGCTACTTCCGTGGCAAAGTTTTTTGGCTTAAGCAGCCAGACTTTGGGAGTGGATTACAGCGATTATGAGTTAATAGAACTGGAACCCGGTGCGCTGTATGTCCAGGCGGATACTACGGATCCGGATATCTGTACAATTGAAGAAGCCTATACGGATTTGGAAAGAAGTATAATAGGTATTACTTTGACTGCTTATGATTATGACAGCCCCATGCTGTATTATTCCTACAGTATTGACGGCGGAATCACCTATACACCCTATTTGGCATGGCCGAATGTTGATGTTATGGCGCGGTACAGTCCGGATACCTTTACTTTTGAAATAGAGGTGCCGGAAGGCGTCAGTCCCGTGGTCTTGGTGAAAGCAGTAAATCAGTACGACCGCTATACCGAGAGCAATCTTTTGGATGGCCTGCCCGTATTTGTAAAGCCGGTTGCAGAACTCTTGCCTACAGAAGAACTTTCAGATACGGTATCCGACGGAGATGACTCCGCTATACAAGCTAGTCCGTCCGCCGGATTTCATGCTCCGGAAAAACCTGAGGAAGAAAATAAGGAACGAAACTTTTTCGGTTTTTTGATGGTATGCTTTTTTATAGCCTGCATTTTGTTTATGGCACTTTTTATTTCCAATATTATCATAGCCGGCAGGAAACGTCAGAGGAGAAAACGGCACAAAAAATAATAATAAAAGATTGTAAGCATGGTTTGAACCAGTTTATGTACCAAATAATTTTTTAGGGATAAATCCGTATTTTTTATCATGCTGGCCGTCTGTGCAATACAGGAAAGCCCTCCTATAGGCAGTATCAAAAGAACTAAAAACGGCATCTGCGTACCGCAATAATTTACACCGTTTGTAATTTCCGTTATGCAGTGAAAAAACAACCGGATTTTTTCGGTATGAACGGAATCTGCGGCAGAGAGCAGAACATAGGGAATCAGATTCAGCAGATTAAAGAAGATCATATATCCACCCAGTGTAGTAATGCCGGCAATACCGGATTGCATGGAATCATCCAAACTTTGGAAAAAAGGTTCTGTGGGAGATAATGTCTCTTTTGTAGGATCAGTAAAGACACCTTTAGGCAGTAAAAAGTTACTGTAACGCAGAAAAATCCCATAGCACAGCGGTATTCCATACATTCCTATTGTGCAGATTAGGATTTGGATCGGTTTTTTCATCCCGATGGTGGGCAGTAGAAAATTCAAAAAATATACGGGACCGATATTATTACAAAAAGCTAATAGAAGAGAGGCTTCTTTTTTGGTAAGCTGTTTTCTTTCATATAGCTCTGCTACTGTTTTGGCACCCATGGGAAAACCGCAGAGAAATCCTAGAATCATACAGTATATACAATGACCACTCAGCCTGCATATAGGAGCTAAGATGGGGGAAAGTACTTTGGAAAAACGTTCCGTCAGATTCTGGCGGATCATGATACCGGAAAGGATCATAAAAGGAAGCAGTGCAGGTACCATACATTCAAACCATAGTTTTAGTCCGGTTGCAGCAAAATGAACGCTCATGCCGGGATGGAGCAGAATGAGGAGAAACAGCAATAAAAAGAAAAATAACTTCATAGAAATTTCCTTTTTTATTCATTGTATGTGACGGTAAAATAAGAAATGCTTTTGGGTAATGGACGAAAGGAGTACAATGCGTCTGGATAAATTCTTAAGCCAGACCGGGGCGGGAAGCAGAAACGAGGTAAAACAGGCTATCCGAAAAGGGCTGGTTTCCGTAAACGGCAGTATTATAAAGGATGCATCTGCCCGGGTGGCCGAAGAGAAGGATGCAGTATGCTTTAAAGGGCAGCTGTTTTCCTTTACTAAATATCATTATTATATGTTGTATAAACCTGCGGGGGTGGTTACCGCAACCAAGGATAGTCGGCAGAAAACCGTTCTGGATCTGCTTACGGATATTCCCGTGAAAGGACTGTTTCCGGTAGGCAGGCTGGATAAGGACACGGAAGGACTTCTATTGCTTACGGATGACGGCGCATTGGCACACAATCTGCTGGCTCCCAAAAAGCATGTGGATAAAACCTATTTGGCAGAAATAAGCATACCCCTCTCCGTAGAGGCGGCAGATGCCCTAAGACGGGGCGTAGACATAGGAGAGAAGAAACTCACAGCACCGGCCAAAGTTGAATTGATAGAAGAAAAACGCATTCTGATAACTATTCAAGAGGGACGCTATCATCAAATCAAAAGAATGTTAAAAGCAGTGGGAAATGAAGTGCTTTATTTAAAACGCCTGTCCATGGGCGGTCTGGTTTTGGATGAGAACTTAAGAAAGGGTGAATTCAGACCACTTAGAGAAGCAGAAATAGAGGTTTTAAAAAAGGAGTATGCACATGATGACAAAAGAGAATCCACTGAAGAAAAAACTGCCGGAATTTAAAGCAATATTGTTTGACTTGGACGGCACACTGGTGGATTCCATGTGGATGTGGCGACAGATAGACATAGAATATCTTTCTCGCTTTGGGATTGCCTTACCCGAACGACTGCAGGAGGAAATTGAAGGAATGAGTTTTTCTGAAACAGCAGTCTATTTCAAGGAAAGATTTGAACTTCCCGACAGCATTGAGACGATCAAGGCGGACTGGAATGCCATGACTGCTTACAAATACCGACATGAGGTGTTTTTTAAAAAAGATGCACAGAACTTTTTAAAACTCTGCAAACATCGGAACATGAAAATGGGAGTGGCCACAAGTAATTCCCGAGAACTCGTGGAGATAGCTGCGCAAGCGCTTTCTCTTCATGACTATATGGATTGTATTATGACTGCATGCGAGGTGGAAAAAGGGAAACCTTCACCGGATATTTATTTAGCAGTTGCAGAAAAGCTGCAGGTTCCACCCTCCAAATGCCTGGTTTTTGAGGATATATTACCGGGAATTGAAGCCGGTCAGGCTGCAGGGATGAAGGTTTGTGCGGTGGATGATCTCTATTCCAAGGAGATTAAAGATAAGAAAGTCAAAATGGCGGATTATTTTATTAATTCATATACGGAACTGTTGTGAAGAATGTCATATGCCATAGGAACAGAATGGTTAAAGAAAGGATATGGAAAATGAAAAAGAGAAAGAATATTATTATAATTACCGGAGCCAGTTCCGGCATCGGCCAGGAATTTGCTTTACAGATAGATACAGCATTCTCCAATATTGATGAGATTTGGTTGATTGCCCGAAGAAAAGAACGGCTTGAAGAAGTGGCCCGGGTTATGGAGCATACTACCAGACTGATCGTCATGGATGTTACGGATGAATATGCCACGGACGATTTTGAAAAACTGTTGGAACAATCCGGTGCAGTTGTCAGAATGTTGATCAATGCAGCGGGGTTTGGACTGATTGGTGATTTTATGGAACTTTCCTTGGAGGAACAGCTGGAAATGCTGCTTGTCAACTGTGAAGGGCTTACAAAAATGACTTATCTTACTCTGCCTTTTATGGCAAAGGGAAGCAGAATCATTCAATTAGCTTCCGGTGCAGCTTTTTTGCCACAGCCCAATTTTGCAGTCTATGCGGCCAGTAAGTCCTATGTACTCAGTTTATCCAGAGCTTTATGCAGAGAGCTGGCTCCCTATGGTATTTATGTTACTGCAGTATGTCCGGGGCCTGTGAATACAGAGTTCTTTGCAACGGCGGAGCAGTATGCCGATATGCCGGCTTACAAGAAACTGGTTATGATCAGTGCGGAAAAATGTGTATCCGATGCATTACGGGCTTCCTACCGCAGGAAATCTATGATCGTCCCCGGATTTGTCATGAAATCCTTTCTGGCTGCCTGTAAATATCTGCCGCATGAATTTTTGTTGCAGATGAAAACTTTCCTAAAATAGTCCAAAGATTGCTTTTTCTGTTAAAATACGGTATAATGCATCAATAAGTGCGCTAATATTTATGGATAAAGGAGATTATCATGCTTTTTAGTAAAAAAGGCTGGTTTATCTTTAACGGCATATCATTTTTATTGATCATATTGTCATTCATTGGATTGTCTGCCTACTTAAAGTATCAATCCACACGGCTTTTATATGCTGTCTGCCCCAATATCAATGAGGAAGGCAGGAACTTACTTGTTATGGCAGAGCAGGAGAAGCCGAATGCCCGGCAGGTGAATGCCTCCAATTTTGAATTTGACGTGACACTTACCAAGATGTGGCTGGAGGATGAAAGAAATGACATTTACGGTACCCAGTATGATATTACTTTCACTAACAATTCCAGCAAAGATATTCAGAACTGGCGTATGCATTTAAGCGCGCCGCTAAATAGTGTACTGGACAGTTACTGGAGCGGAAGCTTCACTTTTGTAGGAGATGTACTGACAGTAGTTCCTTTGGATTATAACAGTACCATTCGTGCAGAAGATAATATTACTTTCGGATTTGTCATGATGACGCATATTGACAGCTTCCATTTTTCGGAGTGCACGATAGAATTCTATCGGGAGACCAAACTCTGGCAGCATCCCCTGTTCTGGCTATTGCTCTCTTATGCGGTGGTCTTGTTGATATGGGATTTGGTGATCATTCTGCTCAGTGCCCGTCTGCGCAAATATAGACAGCAACAGATACGGGACCAGCACATTATCAATGAATCCCTGCAGACTTTTGCCCGCATTATAGATGCAAAAGACGAGTATACCAAGGGACATTCTCTTAGGGTATCACTGTATTCCCGTGAAATTGCAAGGCGCATGGGTATGTCGGAAGACGATATTCAAAATATATATTATATTGCACTTTTGCATGATATTGGGAAAATAGGTATTACGGATAATATTTTGAACAAACCGGGAGCTCTGACCGAAGAGGAACGAGCTGTCATAAAGCAGCATGTTACCATCGGCGGAGAAATTCTGAAAGATTTCTTTTCCATACCCAATATAGTTGACGGAGCGCTGTATCATCATGAGCGGTTTGACGGAAACGGTTATGCTTCCGGATTAAAAGGCATGGATATTCCTTTGGTGGCCCGCATTATCTGTGTGTCAGATTCCTTTGACGCCATGAGCAGTGCCAGATGTTACCGTAAAGCCATGGATATGGATTACATAAAGAAAGAATTAAAAGAGAATGCCGGCAAGCAGTTTGATCCCGAAATCGTAAAATATATGCTGGAAATGATACAGGACGGTTCTGCGCCCGTATCGGAATAACGGCAGCCAGGGAGTTCTTATGAGCTTTAAGCGTTTATTTACAACAGAAGCCGTAAAAGGTACTAAAAACTATTTAGACAGTCAACATAAATATGAGTGGATCCGTACCGTAATCTATTTTGCCATATCACTTGCTTTATTTGCGGCCGGTTTCCTAACGACCGGTACCCGCAACAATCTGTTGACGATCGTTGCGGTATTAGGCTGTCTGCCGGCCAGTAAGAGTTTTGTAGAAGCTGTTATTTATACACGGTATCACAGTCTTTCCGGTGAGTATGCGGATATTATTGAGGAACATTCACAGGGACTGTACTGTCTCTATGATCTGGTGTTTACCTCCAGGGATAAAACCTATCCGGTTTCACATTTAGTGATTCGCGGAAATACTATTGTAGGATTTATGCCGGATGAGAGACTATCGGAGACAGACTGTATAAAACACTTGGATGGATGCCTTAAAATAGATAATTTTAAAGATGTAAGTATTAAGCTTTTTGGAGATGTCCAAAAGTATGCAGGCAGATTGGAACAGTTGAAAGCGCTTGCAGAGGATGCGTCTTTAAGCAGGAATATTGGCAATACCTTAAAGAGTATTTCTCTATAGGCAAATGAAAGGAACCTATGCAGTCATTTCTAATTGAAAATAATCAGGCTGGGCAGAGGTTTGATAAATTTCTTCACAAATTGCTGCCGGGTGCAGGAAGCGGTTTCCTGTATAAGATGCTCAGAAAGAAAAATATTGTATTAAATCATAAAAAGGCGGAAGGAAAGGAAATCTTGGCAGTAGGTGATACTGTCGATTTCTTTTTTTCGGAAGATACCTTCCGAAAATTGTCTGAAAATCCCTTAGAAATACGGTCCGTAAATACAAAGACAGGCAGTAGCGCCGATGCATATCTGACAGCTTATGAAACAATAAAAGGCGTGGATATTCTATACCGGGATGAAAATGTACTTATTGTCAATAAACCTGCCGGCATTTTGACCCAAAAGGCAGATAATAAACAGCTTTCTTTGAATGAATGGATGATCGGTTATCTGTTGAAGCAGGGACTTCTTACGGAGAAAATCTTAAAAACTTTTAAGCCCTCTGTGTTAAACCGCTTAGACCGTAATACCAGCGGGCTGGTACTGTGCGGCATTTCTCTGCAGGGAAGCCAGCTTTTCAGTAAGCTGATACGGGAGAGAGGGATTAAAAAATATTATCTTGCCGTGGTAAAAGGGGAATTAAAAAAGGCGGCACGAATTGAGGGGTATTTAACGAAAGAGGAAAGTACCAATCGGGTATATATTAGGAAGCAAGCCTCCGTCGATGCAACTGCCATTCAAACCGCATATGTACCCTTAGGAAGCAGCCGTGATTTTACACTTTTGGAGGTGGAACTTATCACGGGTAAACCCCATCAGATTCGGGCTCATTTGGCAAGCATCGGACATCCTGTTTTAGGAGATATGAAATACGGAGAAACTGCTTTTAATCGGAAATATACGGAGAAATTTGGTGTCAGAAGTCAGCTGCTTCATGCTCATCGTTTGGAGTTCCCAACAGATCCTCTGTTGGAAGCACTCTCAGGTAAAAGTATTACAGCACCGCTTCCTGCCGCAATGAAGGAGGTTTTAGCATATGGCAACCTGGAAATCACGAGGACTTAGAGGTTCCACGCTGGAAGAGTTGATCAATAAAACCAATGAAAAATATCTGGAGAACGGACTGGCACTGATTCAAAAGATTCCGACACCTATTACCCCTATCAAAATGGACAAAGCACATCATCAGATTACTTTGGCGTATTTTGAGCAGAAAAGTACTGTGGACTATATTGGTGTGGTGCAGGGGATTCCTGTCTGTTTTGATGCCAAAGAATGTGCGGTGGATACTTTTTCTTTACAAAATATTCATTCCCATCAGGTGAAATTTATGGAAGAATTTGAAAAGCAGGGCGGCATTGCCTTCTTTTTGATTTATTACACTGCAAAAGATATTTTTTATTATCTCCCCTATGAAATGCTTAGATATTTCTGGGACAGAGCTCAGGAGGGCGGCAGAAAAAGCTTTCGATACGAAGAATTAAATCCCGACTATCTGATTCCTAAAAAGAGCGGCGTACTGGTTCCTTACCTGGAAATCATGAAAAAAGATTTGGAGGATCGGGAATAGGCTTGACAAATGGCTGCAGTTTCAGTATACTACATATAATTTTATATGCTAATTCGATAATTAGGTAATGCGTTAAAGCGTTAAAGTGAAAGGGAATGAAATATATGAATCAGATATTATTACATACACCTGAAGGAGTCAGAGATATTTATGGAAAAGAATATGCAAGAAAGCTGTTTGTAGAGGAGAGCCTTCGAAGCAAACTGGTTTCCTACGGTTACGAAGACATACAGACACCGACTTTTGAATTTTTTGATGTTTTTTCCAAAGAAATCGGAACCACTGCCTCCAAGGATTTATATAAATTCTTTGATAAAGAAGGCAATACCTTGGTGCTCAGACCGGATTTTACGCCGTCCATTGCCAGATGTGCAGCCAAGTATTTTTGTGAAGAATCGGTTCCGGTCCGTTGCTGCTATATGGGAAATACTTTTATCAATACTTCCAATCTGCAGGGTAAGCTAAAAGAGGTAACGCAAACCGGAGGAGAACTCATCGGTGACGGCAGTGTGGAAGCCGATGCGGAAATGGTAAATTTAGTCATAGAATGCCTATTAAATACAGGACTGGAACATTTTCAAGTCAGCATCGGTCAAGTGGAATATTTCAAAGGTATTTGTGAAGAAGCTGGACTGGATGAAGAAACCGAATTGCATCTGCGGGAGTATATCTCCGCTAAAAATTATTATGCTGCAGAAAATCTACTGCAGGAAGTCGGGGTTTCAGACGAGTATTGTAACTTGCTTTTAAATACTACTAATTTGTTTGGAAGTATTGATGTGGTAAAGAAGGCAGGAAAAAATATCCGCAATGCCCGTGCGATAAATGCAATTACACGCTTGGAGAGACTCTTCGAAGTATTGAAATTATACGGCAATGAAAAATATATCTCCTTTGATTTAGGCATGTTAAGCAAATATCGATATTATACAGGTATTATTTTCAAGGCATACACCTACGGTATCGGAGATGCCATTGCTAAGGGCGGCCGTTATGATTCCCTGCTTTCCCATTTTGGAAAGGAAACTCCGGCTGTGGGCTTTGTGGCAGTAGTAGATGATATTTTGGAAGCACTTTCCAGACAGAAAGTACAAGTGCCCCTGCCTGAGGGAAAGCAGATTCTTATCTATACGGATGAGGATTATGCCGAAGTATTAAAGGAGGCACAGGCATTGCGAAGCGGCGGAAGAGCCGTGGAGATGCGTAGAAAGGAGCCACAGGCATGAGTACGGACAGATATTTAACCTTTGCCTTGGGAAAAGGTCGGCTGGCAAATAAAACACTGGAACTGTTAGAGCAGATTGGTATCACTTGTGAGGAAATCAAGGATAAAGATTCCAGGAAGTTAATCTTTGTCAATGAAGAATTAAAAATGAGATTCTTTTTATCCAAAGGCCCGGATGTTCCCACATATGTGGAGTACGGAGCTGCAGATATCGGCGTAGTTGGCAAGGATACCATTTTAGAGGAAGACAGAAGAGTTTACGAAGTACTGGATCTGGGATTTGGAAAATGCAGAATGTGTGTGTGCGGACCGGAGAGTGCAAGAGAGCTTTTACAACATCATGAACGGATTCGGGTAGCAAGTAAATATCCTAATATTGCAAAGGATTATTTTTATAATAAAAAGCATCAGACCGTAGATATTATCAAACTGAACGGTTCCGTAGAACTGGGGCCTCTTGTAGAGCTTTCCGATGTAATTGTGGATATCGTAGAAACAGGTTCTACCTTAAAAGAGAACGGACTTCAGGTACTGGAAGAAATCTGTCCTTTGTCCGCGCGCCTTATCGTCAATCAGGTAAGTATGCAGATGGAAAAGGAACGTATTGGCAAATTGTTATCGGACTTGAGAGCTGTTTTGAAGGATAAGGTTTAAAATGATATAGGAAAGAAAGGCATCTTATGAAAATCATAAAATTAACCGAAGACACAAAAAATAATATATTAAATGATCTATTAAAAAGAAGTCCTTCCAATTACGGAAGCTATGAAGCAAAGGTTGCTGAAATCATAGAAAATGTAAAGGAGAAGGGGGATGAAGCGGTATTTGCGTACACGGAACAGTTTGACCGATTCAGTCAAAACGCTGAAAATATTAGAGTTACTAAGGCAGAAATTGAAGATGCATATAATTCCGTAGATCCCGGACTCATTGAAGTATACAGAAAATCAGCAGAAAATATCCGAACATTTCATGCAAAACAGCTGCGCAACAGTTGGATGGATATGAAACCGGATGGCAGTATTTTAGGCCAGCGTATGACACCGATTTCTAAAGCCGGAGTCTATGTTCCGGGAGGAAAGGCTGCTTATCCCAGCAGTGTATTGATGAATATTATTCCGGCAAAAGTAGCAGGCGTAGAAAAAATCATTATGACAACCCCCTGTAACAACGAAGGAAAAGTAAATCCCTCGACTTTGGTTGCAGCCGATATTGCCGGAGCAGATTTAATCTTTAAAGTAGGGGGTGCACAGGCAATTGCGGCTATGGCCTTTGGAACTGCATCTATTCCCAAAGTGGATAAGATTACCGGTCCGGGTAATATTTTTGTTGCACTGGCAAAAAAAGCGGTATATGGACATGTTAGTATCGATTCCGTGGCAGGTCCCAGTGAAATTCTTGTACTGGCGGATGAAACCGCAAATCCCCGCTATGTGGCAGCGGATTTGCTTTCGCAGGCAGAGCATGATGAACTGGCCAGTGCAATTTTGATCACAACTTCAGAGAAACTGGCAGAGCAGGTTAACGCTGAAGTTGAGGGCTTTTTAGAAAAGTTGTCCAGAAGAGAGATCATCAGTAAATCACTGGAGAATTACGGATACATTCTGGTGGCTGAAACACTTTCTGATGCTGTGGATGCCGCCAATGAAATTGCTTCTGAACATTTAGAAATTTTAATGAAGAATCCTTTTGAAGTCATGACAAAAATCAAGAATGCCGGAGCAATCTTCTTAGGTGAGTATTCCTCAGAACCTTTAGGTGATTATTTTGCAGGCCCTAATCATATTTTACCCACCAACGGTACTGCCAAGTTTTTCTCACCTTTAAATGTGGATGACTTTATGAAGAAAACCAGTATTATTTCGTATTCAGAAGAGGCTTTAGAAAAGGTTCATAAAGATATTGAAGCCTTTGCAAAAAGTGAAGGACTAACTGCTCATGCAAATTCTATTGCAGTCAGATTTGAAAGGAGCTAATATGGCACGTAATAGTGAGATAAAACGTAAAACAAAAGAGACCGATATCATATTGAATTTGAATCTGGACGGTACCGGTATTTATCAGATTGATACGGGCATCGGCTTTTTAGATCATATGCTGGAGGGATTTGCCAGACACGGTTTTTTTGACCTTTCCTGTGCCGTCAAAGGTGATTTGAATGTGGACGGTCATCATACTGTGGAGGATTTGGGCATTGTGTTGGGAACCGCTATTAAAGAGGCATTAGGAGATAAGAAGGGCATTAAACGTTATGGTTCCTTTATTCTGCCCATGGATGATGCACTCTGTTATTGCGTCATAGATCTTTGCGGACGGCCTTATTTTCGTTATGAATGTGATTTTACAGCAGAACGGCTGGGAGAACTGGATACAGAACTGATCCGGGAATTCTTTTATGCAGTTTCTTATAGCGGGGCAATGAATCTGCATATCAAGATGCTTTCCGGTATAAATAATCACCATATGGCTGAATCCATGTTCAAGGCCTTTTCCAAAGCACTGGACGAGGCGTCTTCTCTGGATGCACGTATTACCGATGTTCTGAGTACAAAAGGCCTACTTTAAAGATTTATACAATAAGGAGAAATTATGTATAGCAAAAAATTTATAGCCTGTATTTATCTGTACCATACTCATGCGGTGAAAAGCCTGCAGGATACGACCATTGTGGATACTGATCCCATACGTCTGGCGCGATTTTACAGCGAAAACAACATAGATGAATTGATTCTGTTTGATATGTCCGAGGGTGACGAAGGTCATGAAGAGGCTCTGGATATTATTAAAGAGATTTGTGCAGCCGTTGAAGTAGATGTGTTCGGTGCCGGCAATATACACCGAATGGAGGATGTGAAAAAGCTACTGTATGCAGGATGCAAAAAGGCTATTTTGGACTACGATAAACCTGAAAATGTAGCGCTGACGGAAGAAGTTTCCCTGAAATTTGGAAAAGAAAAGCTGCTTGCTGCTTATAATGATGAACAGGTCATTGCAAGACACCTAAAACAGACGGAAAAATACATTTCCGGGCTGTTGCTTATGAATGCACATAGAATCAGGGAAACAGCGGCTCTGACCGAGCTTCCCATGATCGTACAGATCAATCAGCTGGCCTTAAATAAGCTTTTAGAAATTTTTTCCCATGACAATGTAGCAGGCATTACGGGAAATACTGTCAATGACAATGTGAAGGAAATTCTGAATTTAAAGGATATCTGCAGAGAAAACGGCATTCAGGTAGAAAGGCTGGAAGCAGCATATAAATGGAGTGATTTCAAGCTCTCCGGAGATGGATTGCTGCCGGTAGTAGTACAGGACTACATTACTTTAGAAGTACTGATGGTAGCTTATATGAATGAAGAAGCTTATGAGGCCACTTTACGCACAGGTAAGATGCATTATTACAGCCGCAGCAGAAAAGAACAGTGGCTTAAAGGAGAGACCAGCGGACATTTTCAGTATGTAAAAGCTCTGCATGCAGATTGTGATTTAGATACACTTTTGGCACGGGTCTCCCAGGTAGGCGTTGCCTGTCATACCGGAGCAAGATCCTGCTTTTTCAATGAAGTGGTTAAGAAAGATTATGTAGAGGGCGCCAATCCATTAAAAGTATTTGAAGAAGTATTTAGCGTGATTCAGGACCGCAAGCTACACCCAAAAGAGGGATCCTATACCAATTATCTCTTTGATAAAGGTGTTGATAAAATTCTGAAGAAGCTAGGAGAAGAAGCTACAGAAATTGTCATTGCAGCGAAAAATCCCAATGCCAATGAGATTAAATATGAGATGGCTGACTTTTTATACCACATGATGGTTTTGATGGCAGAAAAAGAGGTAAGCTGGACAGATATTACCGAAGAGCTTGCCAGACGTTAGAAAGCATATCCAAAGTATATCTTTCATACAATAAAGTAAGAAGAACGGCAGGAAGTCGACATAAAATAATTATGTATACTTCTTGCCTTTTTTATGAAAGGAAAAGTGCAGTGAGTGATATTTCAATAGAGAAAAAACTGGAATTAATTCGCAGTATTAGAGAAGCAAACAGTAGAAATCGCAATAGTTTAAGGCAGCAACAGCATATTCTCTACGGTGGAAAATATGACAATAGTATCTTTGATATGGATGATGATATGACGGATTCAACGCATCCAAACAGTAAGAGGAAGGCTTCGACGCTAGGGATACGTGCTTTGCTTGCCGTTATATTGTTTTCTGTCTATGTGATCTTGGATTATACCGGAGGAGAATGGCTTTCTCTTAATTCCGGAAAGATATTTACTTATATAGGGGAAAATTACTCCTCGAATGCATTTGCTTTTATTGAAAAAATCACGTATACTTTAGATGGTCTAGTATATACAGAAAATGAGAAATGAGAGAATTTATGAGTAAACTTGCACTTTCGGATGATATCTTATTAAAGATCGAAAAACCCGCCCGTTATATTGGCGGAGAGGTCAACTCTGTGATAAAGAGAAAAGAAGAGGTGGATGTACGGATAGCCTTTTGCTTTCCTGACGTATATGAAATCGGTATGTCCCATCTGGGGATTCAGATTCTCTATGATATGTTTAATCGGATGGAAGGCGTTTGGTGTGAAAGAGTTTATTCCCCTTGGATAGATTTGGATGCTATTTTACGTAAAGAGAAGATTCCTCTCTTTGCGTTAGAATCTCAAGACCCGATAAAGGATTTTGACTTTTTGGATATTACCATTCAGTATGAGATGTGCTATACCAATATTCTGCAGGTCTTGGATCTATCCGGCATTCCCCTGTTAGCAGCTGGGAGAGGAGAGGACATGCCCATTGTGGTAGGTGGTGGTCCCTGTACTTACAATCCGGAACCCATAGCAGATTTTTTTGATCTGTTTTATATCGGAGAGGGTGAAACCCAGAATGAAGAATTAATCTACCTGTATCGCAAATGTAAGACAGAAGGTGTAGGAAGAAAAGAATTCTTAAGACGGGCCGCACAAATTCCCGGTATTTATGTACCTTCTTTCTATGAGGCTTCTTATAATGAGGACGGTACCATTGCTGCGTTTACACCTCTTGAAGAGGGCATTCCGGCAACTATTGTAAAAGAAGTAGAAATGAAAATTTCCGATGCCCCCTATCCTTTGAAGCCTTTGGTTCCTTTTATGAAGATTACCCAGGATAGAGTTGTTTTGGAGATTATGCGAGGCTGTATGCGAGGCTGCCGCTTTTGTCAGGCCGGACAGATTTACCGTCCGGTGCGGGAGCGGGATGTTCAAACTCTGAAACAATATGCACAGGAAATGTTAAGAAATACTGGACAGGAGGAAATCTCTTTAAGTTCCTTAAGTTCCAGCGATCATACCAAACTGCCGGAGCTGATAGATTATCTCATTGAGGACTGCAGCAAAAATCATGTTAATATATCCTTACCGTCCCTGAGGATTGACGCTTTCTCGTTGGATGTTATGAGCAAGGTACAGGATGTGAAGAAGTCAAGCCTTACTTTTGCTCCGGAGGCCGGTAGTCAGAGACTGCGGAATGTGATCAATAAGGGGCTGACTGAAGAGGATATTCTGGGCGGTGCAGCACTGGCCTTTGAAGGCGGTTGGACAAGGGTCAAGCTATATTTTATGCTGGGACTTCCCACCGAGACAGAAGCGGATATCAGGGGAATTGCGGAACTTTCCAATAAAGTTGCAGCAACTTTCTATGATCTGGTACCCAAGGAGAAGCGAATCAACGGCAGAGTGCAGATTGTGGCCAGCACCTCCTTCTTTGTTCCCAAACCTTTTACACCGTTCCAGTGGGCCTCTCAGTGTACAAAGGATGAGTTTTTGGACAGGGCCTATACAACTAAAAAGGCTATTATGGAACAGCTAAACCAAAAGAGTATCAAATATAACTGGCATGAAGCGGATACCTCCGTATTGGAGGGTGTTTTGGCCAGGGGGGACAGAAAAATAGCACCGGTATTATTAAAGGTCTATGAGAAAGGTGCCATTTTCGATGCCTGGAGCGAATATTTTGACAATGAAAAGTGGATGCAGGCATTTAAAGAGTGTGGTATAGATCCTGATTTTTATACCTCAAGAGAGCGAAGCTTGGACGAAATTTTCCCTTGGGACTTTATTGACTGCGGTGTATCCAAAGATTTTTTAAAGAGAGAATGGCAAAAGGCACAGCGGGAAGAAATCAGTAATAACTGCCGGAAGGAGTGTCAGGGCTGTGGAGCCGCCCGATTTGGCGGAGGTATATGCTATGAAAATCAGAATTAAATTTAGAAAATATGGGAATCTGAAGTTTATCGGTCATCTGGATGTACAGCGTTTTTTTCAAAAGGCTGTGCGTAGAGCTGGCATTGATGTAGCTTATTCCACAGGATTTTCCCCCCATCAGATCATGTCCTTTGCAGCACCTTTGGGATTGGGACAGGAAAGCAACGGAGAATATATGGATATGGAGGTAAACAGCTTTTTAGGCAGTAAGGAAACCGTGGAGAGACTGAATGCAGCCAGTGTAGAAGGTATTGAGATTCTTTCTGCAAAAGTACTTCCGGAGCATACAAAAAATGCTATGGCCAGCGTAGCAGCGGCTTCCTATACCGTGCGTTTCAGAGCGGGCAGAGAACCCGATTTTGATTGGAAAAGCTGCCTGCCCCGGTTTTATTTACAAGAGTCCATTCCTATTACCAAAGAAACAAAAAAGAGTACTCTGGATATGGACTTAAAGCCGGGTATCTATGAACTCAGGCTATGTCAGGATGCCATCTATATGCTGTTACGGACAGGCAGTGCAGAGAATATAAAACCGTCCTTAGTATTGGAGGCTTTTTTAGATATGCACGGGGAACAGTTAAAAGAAAATGCGCTTCTTATTACCAGAGAAGAAACCTATATGAATATCGGCACAGAAGAAAATAGACAATTGGTACCTTTGGATGAAATCGGTATGGAAAGCGAGGCTATAGCAGCAACAGACAGCGAGGCAGGCTATGAATAAGGGAAAAATATTATATCTGCGCTATAAACAAAGGCTCCTGGGTCTTTTAATACAAAACGGACGTCTGTTGTCAGTAGGTGTCTATGATGAAGATGCAGTTTCTCTTGTAGGAAATATCTATATCGGAAAAGTACAGCGTATCATAAAAAACATACAGGCTGCTTTTGTAGAAATTGGCAATAATCAGCTTGCATTTCTACCTTTAAGCGAATTAAAAGATCCTCTGGTTTTAAACAGGGAGTTTGACGGTAATCTGCGCGGGGGCGATGAATTGGTAGTACAAGTAGCCAGGGATGGTATTAAGAACAAACAACCATCACTGACGACTAATCTTTCCATTGCCGGGAATTATCTGGCAATTTCCAGAGAAAACTCCCACCTTGGCGTTTCCGTAAAACTTCCTGAAAAGAAACGAAAAGAACTCATTTCTTTTTTAATCAAACACGGTCTCTGTTCTCCGGAAAGAGAATGTGTACAGCCGGAAAAAGAAGTCTGGGGACATTATGGCATGGTAGTAAGGACCAATGCGGGTAATCTGGATGATCTGACACCTCTGCTAAAAGAATGGGAAGACTTGACAAAGCAGCTTTTTAAAATATGCAAAGAGGCTTCATACCGCACCTGCTTTACCTGTCTGCATAAAAAAGAAGAACCCTTTATAGCAGATTTGAAGGATTATAATACTGAGGAATATGATGAGATAGTAACGGACTGCCCGGATATTTACCGGGTATTGGTGCAGGAGCGTGAAAATCTGCCGGCTCATCCGTGCATACGGCTTTATGAGGATGATTATCCCCTTGCCAAGCTATACAGCGTCTCTACTTTACTGCAATCGGCCATAGAGGAACGAGTATGGCTTAGAAGCGGGGCATATCTTGTGATCGAGCCTACGGAAGCGCTCACCGCAATTGATGTAAATACCGGCAAATATGATGCCGGCATAAACAGTGAAGACACTTTCTTTCGAATCAATAAAGAAGCGGCCGAAGAAGTTGCCAGACAACTGCGGCTTCGAAACCTCTCCGGCATTATTCTTGTGGATTTTATCAATATGAAAGATCCTGTCCATAACCGGGAATTATTAAACTATTTAAAGACATTTACTGCCCGGGATTCTATCCGTACGGACGTTGTGGACATGACTCCCTTGGGTCTGGTAGAGATTACAAGAAAAAGAGTCAACAGACCACTGCGTGTGCTGTTAGCTGATAATAAAGGAGTAAACTCATGAAATTTCTGAACCTGAAAAAAGTCTGGAGCGGACGCTATTTAAAGCATTATGAACTGACTTATTTAAACAAGGCAGGGAAAGAAAAGTATTACGAAATAGTCAGCCATAAGGAACTTTACAGTTTCTCCGATATAGGCAGAAAAAGCAGTGGCATATCCATTGTAGCCATTTGTGACGAAAAATTGCTGCTTTTAAAAGAATTCCGCATGGCAGTAGGCAGGAGTATTTACAATCTATGCGCCGGCATGCTGGAAGAAGGAGAGAGCATAGAGGATTGTATTCGCAGGGAGTTGTATGAGGAAACCGGACTTCGCCTCAAAAAGATTCATAAGATCCTCCCGGCGGCCTTTGCTGCTGTATCCATTTCCGATATCAAGAACCAGATTGCATTTGTAGAGGTGGAAGGAGAGTTCAGCGATCATTCCTCGGACAACGAAGAAATTCAGGCTGCTCTTTACACAAAAGAAGAGGTGGCGGCCCTTTTGGAAACGGAGGAATTCAGTTCCCGTGCGCAGATTGCAGCCTATTTCTTTTCGGAAGGAAAATTATAAAACAGACTGGAAATGCTGATAATCACCACGGATTTTATCTATTAAAAATAAATTGTAGTTTACATTGTAGACTAAGTGTGTTATAATGAGTCTACAATGTAAACTATTTTTGTTTATATACCATAAAATTTCTATGCACATGGTAGAATTACTGCCAAGGAGGAGAGAGAAGACTATGAGACTGAATGTGTGGGAATGGATGCTGACCTCAAGTATATTCATATTGTTGATATTGCTGATTCGGCTGGTCTATAAAAAGAGATTGTCCGCAAAAGTCAGATACAGTATCTGGTTTTTGGTTTTACTGCGTCTTTTACTGCCATTTTCTTTCTTTAACAGCAGCTTCAGTCTTTTGAATCTTATTCCGGGGCAGGAGACTGCGGTTCAAACAGCACCGCTTGATATGCTGCCTAATTCAGCGGTGGAAGAAATGTTTTCCGAAACTTTACCTTCGCCGCATCAGTACATACCGTCAGACTATTCTCAGTATCAGTACATACCGGCCGGGGGTGTAAACAATAGCACCATATACCAAAGTGATCATGAGCCTCAGGATATAAATAATGGTCTAGCTATAAAAGTTGATGACTTAACGTCACAGAGACTGTTATTTATCCTTTGGATGAGCGGTATGACAGTAGTATTACTGGTGATTGCAGGTTCCAACCTTTATTTTGTCAATAAAGTCAAAAAATCACGGAAAATGACGGAAATCTTGCAAAATCGACAACCTTTGCCCGTTTATATCTCCGAAAATGTTCCCATTCCTTGCATGTTTGGCCTTATTCATCCCGCTGTCTATGTAAGAAGCCGGGATACGGAAGATAAGGTCACCCTATCTTATATTATAAAACACGAAAATATACATTACCGCCATAGGGACAATATTTGGGCCTTTTTCAGGAGCTTATGCCTGATCCTGCATTGGTATAATCCCTTCGTATGGATAGCCGCATATTTCAGTAAACAGGATGCGGAGTTATTCTGTGATGAAAGCCTTATCCGCCAGTTTAGCGCAGAAGAAGCGGAAGAGTACGGAAAGGTCTTGATTTCCCTTTCCTTAAAAAATGCGGATTATCAATCCGTCATAAGTTGTGCCACCACTTTGGGCGGCGGGAAAAAATATTTAAAAGAACGCATTAGCCGTATTGCCGGGAGACCTCAGCTATTTATCTTTTCTACTGCAGCGGTTATTGTTCTGTGTATTACGGCTCTTATCTTTACCTTTACCGGGAAAGAGAAGTCTGCTGCGCCAATAGATGATGAATCCGTTGTGATTTCTGAAACACTGGCAGGCAATCCGTCTGAAACACCGGCAGAAGATATAGCCGAAGAACCTGCAGATAATATTCCCCTGATTACCGAGGACGGACTCTTTATCAACGATTTTCTTGTAGATATGAATGGTGACGGAATCACTGATATTCTTCGGTTAAGCAATATAAATGATGCCCCCTTGGACGATTCCTTAACAGAAAGTGAAGCCCTGCGTAAAGCGGTGGAAGGGAATACAGCCGGCTATTATCAGATTGCGCTCTATGATGGCGCGCGTGCGGCCGATATGCAGAGCTTCAGGGTGGGAGACGAGCTAAATGAAGATGCCCTGATTGCCACTTTTGACCCGGGACAGGCACATGCCGGCAACATGCAATACAGCTATTATGAAGAGAACGGAAGAGGATATTTGATTTACAATTGCCCCTATTTCGGTCAGGATGCAGTCGCTTATCAATATCTGGTATTTACCTATACAAATGATTGGAAACAAAAAACGGTTGCAGAAAATAATTTAAATTTTTTAGCGATTCCATACAGTCCCGAGCTAACATGGATGAGCCCGTATGAGTATATGGCTGAAAAGTTTCCGATAGAAGATATGATTGCCTATACAATGGAGTTAAAAGAGTATCTGGATAAAGCAGTAATCATCATGGATACCAGTATCTTTGGTAAGGTTCTATTTACTACCTATTATGAGAACAATGTTCTTAAACCTAACGCCTTTGCCATATGGTATTGGGATGATGCTTTCGGTTCAGCAAATTCCGAGGAAACTCTGCAGGAAGCGCTATACAATGCCTTGCTGTATAAGTTTAACGGAATTACACCTTATCTGGAAGGAAACGCTTTAGCTCTTGTAAATGAATTAGGATGGGAAGTAACCTATTGGTGGAATATGCCGCCTGCAAACAGAAGCATGACTTACAGTGAATATATGCGCAATCAACCGGAGACGTTAGAAAAAGTGCCTGAAAATGCTTTAACCATGAAGTATGATATCGTAGAATATGCTGTGCAGTGTGTGGAAGCTAATGTGAATACAGAACAGGAACAGCGAAATATACCGTGGGTGGATTGGAAGATTACTTATATTGATTTTTACGGTACCTACAGGATGGGAGGGCACACATTGGATGTCTACCGCTATGACTATTATTGTAAATTAGACGAAAATATTGACGTAAACGATCTCGACGAAGGTACGTTCTGGGCCGGTGGTATGAGGGATATGGGAGATGGCTGGTATCAATTTGACTATGGAAACTGCGTTATCTATGACTGGGAATATGACAGATGCTTTAATGGCGGAAGTAATGACGCCACGCCCGGAAATATTGCGTTTACAAGTGATTTGCTTCTTTATTATGTAAATTTCAATTATGAAATTTCTGCCGAAGTAGAAATGGCTAAATTCATGCAAATAAAAGAAGAAGCAAATAAACAGGCATTGGCGTTATTAAATACGCAGATAGAAGTATTAGATAAGCAAATAAAAGAATTAGATAAGCAAATAGAAGCATTAGGTCAACAACCAGAGGGAGAAAACACTCAAAAACAACTTGAACTATTAAGTATGGAATATGAAAAACTGCGTAAGGAAAAACAGGAACTGGAAGTATTGTTAAAACAGTTTAAAGAAGAATAAAACGGGAGGAAAATATCAAATGTCTAATATGAACTTAACAAATGCAGAATGGAACGTGATGGATTGCTTATGGGAAAAAGCTCCACAGGCAGGCAGAGAAATCGTAGATACCTTACATACACGCATCGGTTGGTCAAAAAGCACCACATTGACCATGTTAAAGAGAATGACTGAAAAAAATCTGATTTCCTGTGAAAATAGTGAAAAAATACGTATGTACAGTCCTTGTATAAACCGGGATGATGCCGTAAAGACAGAAACCGAAAACTTTCTAAATCGTGTCTATAAAGGCAGCGTCAGCCTCATGGTCAGCGCAATGACGCAAAAACAAGCATTGTCGGAAGAAGAAATCCGGGAACTCTATGAAATCTTAGAACAATCAAAAACAAAACCCAGGCCTTAAAATTGGCTTGGGTTTTTGCTTTTATAATAGATCGATCGGTACTGAAGAGCAGAAATGCAACTATGCGCAAAATGCGGCTTTAACGAATAGATATTGTAAGAAACAATAATATAGAATAAAATATTATTAATTGGCTATCGTTAGATTCCCAACCTGTGATAAATACCCCATAAGCGCCCATATTATTAAGGCGCCTATAATAATAGCAAACACCATAATAACCAGTCCGTTTTTTCTCCATTTCTTCCATAATACGGTTGCACTGGCAGGTCGAATATCTTCATAGAGCGGATATTGTTTAAATATATCATTTAATTCTTCTAAAGTAATGGTACATGCATCAGAATCCAACTCCTTATATAATTCATTCAAAGCATCTCTGCTTAGATAATAACGGCTCAGTACATATACCAATTTTTTCTGTTCAATGCGATAGGTTTTCTCAGGCTCAATCTTTGCCCCATGCCGTAACCCTTGCAGCTTTGGTGGTGAAAACTCTGATTCAGCCTTACTTTCACTGTTAAGAATTAACATCAAAACCGATTTCATAAGATAATATACTAATATCGGCAGCGAAAACGAAAATAACATCATTATGATACCACTCATTCCTGATAATATAACCGAAATAAAGGAGGTAGCATTCTCCGGTATCAATGACAGTAATTGACATATCAACCAGGGAACGATGATCATACCAATATAGGCGGCAAGATCATACCACAGCATCCGCAAACGTTTATTGACACTGGCAAGTTGAAATTCTGCCTCTGTAATTGCAAAATCCAGTTTATTATATTTTGTGTTCCATTCATATAGAAGACGTGTTTTTGTCTGGGGTTCCATTTTGCTTCTCCGACATTTTTATGAATCACTTTATTTTATAGCCACATATCCTGTATCTGACACAATCTGTTGTCCTTGCGGTCCAATCATCCATGTAAGAAAAGGTTCCAGAGTGCTCTTTGCATCCGCGCGGCCTACTACGGTTATAGCGTAAAGCTGTGTTGTATAGGGATATTCTCCGGATTGAATGGTTGCCGTATCCGGATAGACGCCATCCACTGCAAGAAGCTTAATACCGGGTACCCCTTCGTCCGTATCAGCAAACATTATGGTAGTATAATACCGAAAACTGTATCCTAAGGCGGAAGCACTGTTTTCGTAGTCAGCCACATCTCTTATAATATCACCCATACCCGCATCATATTCTATTTCCAATGGTTCCCTTAAAGGCGTATCACCCATAAAATATTCCATCATGGTCTGGGAACCGGAATTTTTCGGACGCTGAAAGGCAAGAATCCTTTGATTTGTACCGCCTACTTTGTTCCAATTGTTAATTTCTCCGGAGTAAATAGCACGGAGCTGATCGGAACTTAAAGTGTTCACAGGATTTTCTTCGTTTACAAAGAAAACAAAGGCCTCTTTCCCAATCGGTGTCAGTTCCAGTTCTACGCCTGCCTCTTCTGCCATTTTAAACTGTGCTTCGGAAGGTCTTGCGCCGAAGAATATATCAATTTCTCCTGATAATAGCTTTTCATAGGCATAGATGGTGTTAGTAAACTGAATCGGCATGATATTGTCCTTTGATTCACCTGCTTTTTCCTGAATCTCTGCAATATTCTCATAGCAGGCGTTTGCAAAGGCAGAATAGACCGGATAGGCTGCTTCTGCTCCATCCATTATGGGCATTTCCTGCGGGTCTGTTATGATAACGATAGAAGGTTCTTCCAATTTGGCCAGAATATTTTCTTCATTTTCCACGGAATAAGGACGCAGATCAATGCTGGAATACCCTCCCGCATAAGCAAAGTTATAGGAAGGATGTGCCGATTCCACAATATTTTCACGCTGCTTAAAAAGAACATATTCGCTTAACGCATAAGCAGAAAAAACAAGAATAAGAACTGCAGCAATGACTTTTTTATGATAAGCAAAGGGTTTACGCTCCACTTCCGTTCTTTTTGCCGAAAGCCTCTCTCCCGCTGCAAAACCTAGAATGAGGATACAATCATAAAACAGATTCACAAGCAGTATGGAATGCCACTGGTTGAATCCGGGTATTTGCGGAGAAACCAAAACACCAAATAGATGAAAGCTGACAAATCCAAGCAAAACTTCAAACAAGCTGCCGGATAAATTCTGTATATTACAAATACCCCTGCATATTAAATGCCATATAAACGGCAGAAACAACGGAAGATATATCGCCATCATACTGGCCGGTTTACGGGGATGTTTCACTTTTGTGATCATATATCCGTATCCACACATGACGGCAAAACTGAGAAGTAATTGAACCGGAACGTATACAAATAGTGGTACATTTGCCAAAAACGTAATCCAGGTGATCAGCGGAAACATTAACGTAACCAATAAGGTAACTATCAAGGTCAGGAAAAAATATACCATAGTAAATCCTCTTAATAATGACTATTTACAGATTTCTTCCGAATCCAACAAAATGGTAAAAGGTCCGTCATTTAGCAGTTCTATCTTCATATCTGCGCCGAAGATTCCGCATTCCACTTTGCATACTTCTTTTTTACATACTTCAATTATATATTCATATAAGGAATTGGCCATTTCCGGAGCGCCTGCGCGAATAAAAGAGGGCCGATTTCCTTTTTTACAGTCCGCATATAAAGTAAATTGAGAAACCAACAACAGCCCACCGGATACAGCCTTTAAATTTAGATTGGTCTTGCCTTCCGAATCCTCAAATATTCTTAAGTCAATCAGCTTTTTTACCATCTTATCTGCAATTTGCTCTGTGTCCGTGTTGCAGATACCGATAAAAACCAGATATCCCTGACCAATCTCTCCTACTACTTTCCCATCAACGGCTACGCTTGCAGATAAAACTCTCTGTATCACAAATTTCATGCAGATATTCCGCCTTATTCTTTGGTTTTATTTTCCATCTTCCTTGTTTAAATCACTCTTTTTTACTGATCCAGCCTTTTTATCGCTATTATTTTTCTTTATTTTTTTGATCAAACGAAGTACAGTGGATTTCCCTATAATAGTATTCTTATGTTGAGCCGGACTACTCTCCTCTTCCTTACAAAAGTTCATTTTTTCATCGATAGATGACATATCCAGATAGAGGGTAGAATCTATAGGCAGTTCTTTCTTTTGCAGAGAACGGTTTACGGAATATTTTACGCTTGCAAAAATAACCGCAAAAACCGGAACACCGATGATCATGCCCGGGATGCCAAACATACCTCCGAAAACAGTGATCGCAAAGATAACCCAAAAGCTGGATAATCCCGTGGAATCTCCCAGAATCTTAGGTCCCAATACATTCCCGTCAAACTGCTGTAAAACCAGAATAAAAATAATGAAATACAGACATTTCTGCGGATGAGCTAAATCTACCAGCAAAATCAGGAATGCACTGGGAATTGCACCCAGATACGGTCCAAAAAACGGAATAATATTGGTAACACCTACAATCACGCTTACCAACATGGCATAGGGTATATTCAACAAGGTAGTGCCGATAAAACACAGCAGTCCGATAATAACGGAATCCAATACCTTACCGCTGATAAAACCGCTGAAGGTATGGTGTACAAAACGAAATCCTCTTAATATCGTATTTGCCGTGCTTCTATCAAAAGATGCATAAATGACCTTTTTTCCTTGAGATGCAAAGGTTTCCTTGCTGCAGAGCACATAAATGGAAATGATAAAGCCAATCACAAAGTTCCATACAAATTTCAGGATGTTTATAATACTCATGGAAACTGTTTTTAAAACCTCGCCGGACTTATCGAGCCAATTTGCCGTGTCAGCCAGCCAATCTTCCACTTCCTGAGATATGTTATTTACTTGAGGTAATACATAATTTCTTAAATCCGGATTATCTTCCAACATTTTGTTCAACCAGGAAGACAGATTATTGACATAAGTATCAAATTCTTTGACAATATTCTGAATACTGGGTACAATCTGAGAAATCAACATACTTATCAATATATAAAGAATCAGAATAAGCAAAACAGATGTTAATATCACTCCTATTCCGCGTACCCATCGATCTCTCTTCTTGTTTTTTGCAATTTTAAGTGTATCAAACAACGGATTTAAAATATTTCTTTCCAATGAATTCAATACAGGAGCCAATAAATAGGCAATGATCAGACCTATCAACACCGGCATAATAATGTTCATCAGTCGATTAAGGTTTGCAAGAATATTGGATATATGGAATATTACATAATAAAAACAAATACTTGCGGCTACTACACAGAAGCCGGTAACTCCCCATTTTGTATATTTATTATTCATATTAATCTTCATTTTTATTCTCCTGCTCGAAAATCCTAGTTTATTCTTATAAAGTATAGCACGAAAAAGAAAAGAAAAACAGAGAATTTTATGAAAATAGATGAAATCTATTTAAAAAATAAGTATAATATAAGAAAATCAAAAAATGGATGGGAATTAAGAAAATGAAACTGCAGCAGGTACTTAGTATAGTTCGTAAGGCAATAGACGATTATCATATGATCGCGGATGGTGATAAGATTGCGATTGGTATTTCCGGCGGAAAAGACAGTTTAACTCTTCTGTACGCGCTTGCGGCATTGCGACGCTTCTATCCGTTGAATTTTGATATTATAGCCATTACCGTAGATTTAGGATTTAAAAACCTAAATCTGGAAAGAATTGAAGCTCTGTGCGAAGAATTACAAGTAGAATATCAAATTATCCATACGGACATCGCCAAAATTGTATTTGAGGACAGAAAGGAAACCAATCCCTGCTCACTATGTGCAAAAATGCGAAAAGGCGCTCTCAATGACACAATAAAAGCTGCCGGCTGCAATAAAGTAGCCTATGCACACCATAAAGATGATGTGGTGGAAACTATGATGATGTCTCTTATCTATGAAGGACGTTTTCATACCTTTGCTCCGGTGACCTATCTTGACAGAACCGAATTGTTCGTTATTCGACCTCTCATGTATATGAATGAAGCTGATGTGATTGGTTTTGTCAACAAATACGATGTTCCTGTAGTGAAAAGCCCCTGTCCTGCGGACGGACACACAAAGCGGGAATATATCAAGCAACTAGTCAGACAAATCAATATAGAGAATCCGGGTGTAAAGGAAAGAATGTTCACCGCAATTCAAAGCGGCAATTTAAAAGGATGGGAAAAATAATGCCAAATTATGATAATTACCATGATGCGCAAAATAAACAGAATATAATAAAACTGAGAGCTGTACTGGATACGCTTCCACCCTTCTGCCAGGAATTTTTCAGAGGAATCGCAGATACTACCTCTACGAGAACCCGATTGGCCTATGCCTACGATATACGGGTCTTTTTTGAATTTTTGCATGAAACAAATTCTGTCTGTGCCAAAATGGATATCAGGGATTTTCCTATTTCTCTTCTGAATCAGGTTACCAGGCAGGATATTGAAGAATATCTCTCTTATGTCAGCTATTATGAAAAGGAGG
Organism: Lachnospiraceae bacterium; assembly: GCA_022510705.1. GTDB lineage: Bacteria > Bacillota > Clostridia > Lachnospirales > Lachnospiraceae > Acetatifactor. Next base: position 42,361 of record JAFLSX010000001.1, on the reverse strand, counting down.
GCAAAGAAATCACCAATACAGAGCGTGGAAAAGCCCGTAAGCTCTCCAGTCTGCGCAGTTTTTATAACTACTATTTTCAAAATGAAAAAATTGAAAGAAATACTGCAGAACTGGTACCCATGCCAAAATTACATGAAAAAACCATTATCCGTCTGGAACCGAATGAGGTTGCTACGCTTTTGGATCAGGTAGAAAGCGGAACAAAACTTACGAAAAAGGAAATGGCTTACCACGAAAAAACCAAAGTAAGGGATGTGGCGTTGCTGACCCTGCTCTTGGGTACCGGCATTCGTGTATCGGAATGTGTGGGTCTGGATTTAAATGATGTGGATTTTGAAAATAACGGCATTAAAATCCGTAGAAAAGGCGGTTATGAAGCCGTAGTTTATTTTGGTGAAGAGGTAGAACGGGCACTGCGGGAATATCTTGAGCAGAGAAAACATATGATTCCGGAAGCAGGTCACGAAAATGCCCTCTTCCTTTCCATGCAGAACCGAAGAATGGCCGTTCGCTCTATTGAGAATCTGGTAAAGAAATATGCTTCTAGGGTCACTACTTTGAAAAAAATAACACCTCACAAACTGCGCAGTACCTACGGTACCAGCCTTTATAGAGAAACCGGCGATATCTATCTGGTAGCCGATGTACTTGGGCATAAAGACGTTAACACTACCCGAAAACACTATGCTTCCATGGAGGAAGAACGCCGCCGTTCAGCAGCCAATGTGGTCAGACTGCGGGAGGAAAATACGGATAAATGACGCATATTTTAAAAAGTTTCTACAATAAACCGGAAGTTATTTCAGTTCCATAATGTGATAGGAATCATATTTGGTTCCATCAGCTCCTATTAGAAAATATTCTGACGGTTGAAAACCACATTTCTTTAAGGCGGAAATGCGATTTTTTGCGGTTGATATAGCTTTCGTTGCAATTTTATCGCACCCAAATAACTCTCCGGCCTTTGGAATAATAATATTAAGAATATCAATTATGTGTTTTTCTGTTTCATAGTCGCTTCTCAAATCCACTCTTAACAAACCACAATTATTATAATAGTCGTCAGCTTTTCGATTAAAAAGCTCTATAGTTCCTATCGCTGTATGTGTCGATTTATCTTCAATCGCCATTCGTACATAATACTTTTTCTGATATTCAATATTCCAAAAGTCTATTGCCTGTTTCATACGTTCTATTGTTTTATAGTAAAAATCATCACCATGACAATTATCCGAATTAAAAAAAGGAACTGCTTTTTCATCCGAATAGACTTTCAATAAATCATTCAAATCTCTTTCTAAATCAATTGCTCGTAAAAGAAAACTTTCATTTTCTAAAGTCGGAATGACTTCATAAATATCGTCCATTACTGTATCTCCAAATCATCTCATATATTAGGATTTAACTTACCATACGTCATTATGGATCACTTCATGCAAGGAATATTCTTTTTGCTTGATTTCATTTATATTTTCAGCCGGTTTTCCAACAGCAATGAAACAGGGCATAAAATAGTCATTTGGATAGTTCAATACCGATCGTGCCCTGTTCTCCTCATCGCCCAACGGAATACGCAAAGCAGAAGCATACCCCTCCGCAGTAATAGCTAAAAACATATTCTCAATACAACACCAAATGGAGGCAAGACCATTTAAGTGGGATAGATTATCAGGGTGCAAGATATCGTTTTTTTGTTTGAATAAAGGTATTATGACACAAGATGCTTCTGCAAACATTCTATATTGTTTAGGAATAGCATTTTTATACATGTCCTGTTGGCAAGTATCGTTTAAGTTCCAATCCTTCAAAATAGCATTTACTTCTTCGTCGGATATTTTCATGGGGATTTTATCAATAAGTTTAAGCAGAACTTTTTTATCTCTGATTACAATAAAATGCCAGTCTCTCATATGGTCATTTGTCGGTGCTTTCATTCCTGCTTCAATAATCCTGCTAATTGTCTCATCTTCAATAGGCGCATTTTTAAAATCTCTTATAGTCCGTCGCTTGTTGATCACCTCATAAAAATTCATAGTGTTACCCTCCGTAATTTACGGTTTATATCCATATGTAGAAAAAATCATCCTATGTATCTAAGCAATCCCCATAGGCATTCTAAATGACATTAAATATCTTTCCCTCTTCTACTTTAATTCCGTAGAAAAATAAGGTACGACCAAATGACTTCCTGCAGTAATCACGCTCTCCTGCTGCAGATGATTAATTTTCATCACTTCATAAATATAGTCATCCACAGAATCGTATTCCTCACTGTAATATGCCTGTGCTATAGACCAAAGTGTATCTCCGTACTGCACTTCAATACTGGTATAATATTTATATATTACATCATCTGTTTCTTTTGCATCAGAAAGAATCGCACGATAAGAAATGGCCATGATCACAGTCAGCACTATTGCAGCCAAAGTTAAAAGAAAACGTCTGCGCATCTGTCTGATCCTTCTTTCGCGATATCTTCTGCTCCTATCTTCACTTCTGAGTATTGCTTCATATACTCTTTCTTCCATAATCACTCCTCCTCACTCCTGTAAATACTGCCTCTATATCATTTACAGAAAATACGTTCGTGAACATTTGTTCTTTTAAGTGCATTATACAGAACATATTTTCGATTGTCAATACTTTTAAACCAAAAAATCGAACATATTTTCTGAATATATGTTTGCTTTTTTCAAATAATCGTGTTATAATGTATTTAATAATTGGTGCAGTCGTATTTCATTTATCTGTCTATTTCTATGGAGGGACTAAAATGAGTAATGGAAAGATTACCGCGAAACAAGAGGAAATTCTACAGTATATTAAAGAAGAAATATTAAAGCGAGGTTATCCCCCTGCTGTAAGGGAGATTTGTGAAGCAGTGCATTTAAAGTCCACTTCTTCCGTTCATTCTCATTTGGAAACATTAGAAAAGAACGGTTATATCCGCCGTGATCCCACTAAGCCAAGAGCAATTGAGATCTGTGATGACAGTTTCCAGATGGTGCGTACAGAAATGGTGAGTCTTCCGGTAATAGGCAGAGTGGCTGCAGGAGAACCTATTTTGGCACAGGAAAATATAGAGAGCTACTTTCCCGTTCCTGCAGAAGTAGTTCCCCGTGGAGAATCCTTTATTTTAAAGGTAAAGGGTGATTCCATGATAAATGTTGGCATATTCAGCGGAGATCAGATTTTTGTTCAGAAATGCGAAACTGCGAATAACGGTGATACCGTGGTTGCTCTGGTGGATGATTCCGCTACCGTAAAGACTTTCTATAAAGAAAACGGACATATCCGTTTACAGCCCGAAAATGACACGATGGATCCTATTATTGTAGATGACTGCCAGATCTTAGGTAAAGTATTCGGTGTCTTCCGTTTGTTCAGTTAATATATTATAGATGCAGAAAGGACGCTCCCTAAAATTGTGAACGTCCTTTTTTATTTATAAATTATTCTCCAAAACGCACCTTTAAATAAGCAATTATCTCTTCCACACATCGTACAAAACCAAGTTTGGAACTATCCAGACACAGATCATAATTTCTTGCATCCGTCCACTCCCGGCCGGTGTGGTATTTATAGTATCCCGCACGCTGTCTGTCAATTTTATGAATCAGTTTATCTAACTCCTTCAAATCCATACTGTGCTTTTTGGCAGCCTGCTCAATACAGAAATATTCAGGAGCATGCACAAATACGCTCAATACATTCTCATAGTCTTTTAATATATAGTCGGCGCAGCGTCCGATGATAACGCAGGATCCCTCTTCTGCCAGCTCTTTGATGATTTTTGCCTGATAATTAAATAGGTTCTCATCAGAGGTAAAATCTTCGCTTTTCGGTGAAATCAGATCTCCTTGGTAAACCTTTTTACTAATATGAAACAGGGAGGATTTCACTTTTTCATCCGCCTTTGCAAAAAGACTCTCATTGATGCCGCTCTCCTCCGATGCCAACCGCATCAGGTCCTTATCATAGTAGGTAAATCCCAATTCTTTTGCTAACATCTCACCGATTGTCTTTCCCCCGCTGCCATACTGTCTGGCAATGGTAATGACAATTTTTTTATTACTCATAGTAACCCCTCGCCTCCTTATTCACCCAAATAAGCTTTTTTCACGGAATCATTATGCAATAAATCAGATGCTTTTCCTTCCAGTGCAATGTTACCGGTTTCCAGCACATAAGCCCTATCGGCAATGGATAATGCTTTTTTAGCATTCTGTTCCACTAAAAGCACTGTAGTACCGCTCTCACTTACTTCTTTAATAATATCAAAGATTTCATTCACAAAAATGGGGGAGAGTCCCATGGAGGGTTCATCCATCAAAATAATCTTAGGATGGGACATCAGTGCGCGCCCCATTGCCAGCATTTGCTGTTCTCCGCCGGATAAGGTTCCGGCAATCTGATTCTTCCGTTCTTCCAGACGGGGAAAGCGCTTATAAACTGTCTGCAGAGTATCCTCAATCTCCCGCTTATCTTTTCGGGTATAAGCTCCAAGCTTTAAATTCTGTAATACCGTCAGATTAGCAAATACTCTTCTGCCTTCCGGTACATGAGCCATTCCCATGGAAACAATTTTATGTCCGGGAATCTTGGTAATCTCTTTACCTTCAAAGACAACAGAGCCGCTTTTCGGTGCAAGCAAGCCTGTAATGGTATGGAGAATAGTGGTTTTCCCCGCACCGTTTGCACCTATAAGCGCTATTACCTCTCCTTTATTTACTTCAAAGGAAACACCCTTGATGGCCTGAATTACACCGTAATATACTTCTAAATCCTTTACTTCCAACATCGCCATTGCGTTGCCTCCTATTCACCCAGATACGCCTTGATGACTTCGGGATTTTGCAGTACTTTAGAAGTTTCTCCCTGACAGAGAACACTGCCGAAATTGAGTACTGTCAGTTCTTCACAAATACCGGATACCAATTTCATGTCATGTTCAATTAAAAGAATGGTCATATCGAACTTTTCACGTATGAAGCGTATGGTATCCATCAATTCCTTGGTTTCATTGGGATTCATACCCGCCGCCGGCTCATCTAACAATAACAGCTTAGGTTCGGTTGCAAGCGCTCTGGCTATCTCTAACTTACGCTGTTTACCGTAAGGCAGGTTGGAAGCAAGATAATGACTCTCTCCGTCCAGTTCAAACACCTTTAACAGTTCCATCGCACGCTCATCCATCTGCTTCTCTGCCTTTCTGTATCCCGGCAGTCTGAAAATACCTTCCAAAGTATTATAATGGTATTTATTGTGCAAACCGATTTTTACATTATCAAGTACCGTCTGATCCTTGAATAGACGGATATTCTGAAAGGTCCTGGCAATTCCGGCTTTATTGATTTCAATATTGCTATGGCCTGTAATATCTATACCGTCCAGCTTGATAATACCTTCGTTTGGTTTATACACACCGGTTAAGAGATTAAAAACCGTAGTTTTGCCTGCTCCGTTGGGCCCGATCAAGCCATAGAGCTGTCCTTTATTGATCTGAAGATTAAAATCATCCACTGCGCGCAGACCACCAAAGGAAATGCCTAAATTCTGTACCTCCAATAATGCCATACTATTCGCCCTCCTTTGTCAGTTTGTCGGAAGACTTTTTACGGAATTTATCTATGACGGGTTTCAATCGTACCTTTAATTTTTCCATCTGTACAGACTTCCACTCCTGCGCTTTCGGACTCCAGGTAAAGAGCATCATAATGATCAACACGATGGCATAGACCAACATACGGTATTGGGACATGAAACGCAGCATTTCCGGAAGCATATAAAGAATGGTTGCTGCTATCACGGAACCTCTTATGGAACCGATACCCCCCAATACCACAAATACCAGAATCATAATGGACATATTGTAGCCAAAGTTATTCGTACTTGCTTTAATATTGTTGTAATTATGAGCATAGAATGAACCGGCCATTCCGGCCAATGCAGCAGATATGGTGAACGCCATCAGCTTATATTTGGTAATATTGATTCCTACCGATTCTGCTGCAATCTCATTGTCCCTGATGGCCATAATGGCACGCCCATCCCTGGAATGGATCAGATTAAGCACTATAAATACGGTGATCAGTACCAAAATCACACCGATGCCAAAATTGGAATCAGCAGGTGTTCCCATAACGCCCTGAGGTCCCTTTATGATGACAACGCCATCCTCTGCAAGTCCCATGGAGGCTGTATCAGTCATGGAAAAATGAAGTCCCTTACTGTCATATCCTAAATAGATCATATTCACAATATTTTTAATGATCTCACCGAATGCCAGCGTTACAATTGCCAGATAGTCACCTTTTAGACGAAGTACGGGCAGACCGATCAAAAAGCCCATAATACCGGCGCTGAGCGCACCTATAAACAGAGCCAGAAAAAATCTTACTCCCGCTATCGGAATAAACTGCTCCATATAGATGGAGAAGCTGGCCCCAACAAAGGTGCCGATACACATAAAGCCCGCATGCCCCAAACTTAATTCTCCTAAAATACCCACTGTCAGATTGAGGGAAACTGCCAGCATGATCTGCGTACACACCGGTACCAGCAATCCCTTCAATTGATAAGATGACTGTCCAATAAAAAATAGCAGGAAGCTTAACAGTAATATAATACCATAAGTAATCAGGTTGGATTTGCCCTGTTTACTGATATTGATTTTCTTCATATGGCACCTCCTAAACCTTTTCCTGAATCTTCTTACCCAAAATACCGGTAGGCTTCACTACCAGCACTACGATCAAAACACCGAATACAATGACATCTGAGAGTTGAGATGAAATATAGGCTCTTCCAAGCGTTTCAATAATACCTAAGAGCAGACCGCCCAGTAAAGCTCCCGGAATGGAACCGATACCGCCGAATACCGCTGCAACGAAAGCTTTGATACCGGGCATGGACCCTGTGGTCGGTGATAAAGTCGGATAGGCAGAACAAAGCAGCACGCCTGCTATTGCCGCCAATGCGGAACCGATAGCAAAAGTCAGCGCTATAGTACCGTTGACATTGATTCCCATAAGCTTAGCAGCCCCTTTGTCCTCGGAAACAGCCAACATGGCCTGTCCTGCTTTGGTTTTATTAATAAACAGAGTCAGCATCATCATGACGATAATACAGGTAATAATGGTTACAATGGTCTCTCCCGTTATATTGATCTGCCCGTCAGCCAGTTTAATAGCAGAAATACTTACTACCGACTCAAAGGATTTCGTAGAGGAACCAAAAATAAGCAATGCAAGATTCTGCAGCAGATAGCTGACGCCAATTGCCGTGATCAGTACCGCCAATGAAGAGGATGCATCTCTTAAGGGACGATATGCGATCTTTTCGATGGTAATTCCCAATACCGTACATACTATGATCGCAACCAGTACACCCAATGCAGGAGGAAGCCCCAACGTACTGATAACCGTAAAGGCCGCAAAACCACCTACCATAATAACATCTCCATGGGCAAAGTTTAACATCTTTGCAATGCCGTAAACCATGGTATACCCCAATGCAATGATTGCATATACACTTCCCAAGCTGATACCGCTGATCAAATAATAAATAAACCTCATTTGCAACACCTCGTATGTATTGTCGATACGTTAAATTATAAAGAGGGTTGCAGAAATCTGCAACCCTCTCCGGTTACTTTTTTTAAATAAATTACTTAAATAAGGTATAAGAACCGTTTACAATCTGCATAGCCTTGGGATACTTGTTAACCTCGCCGCTTTCACTCCATGTAATGTTCTCACCGGTCATACCGGTAAAGGAAGTTACTAAAATCTGTGCGGTAAGCTTGTCGCAAATGGTAGGAATACCATCCTGAGGAGTTGCACCGCTCTCTTCGATCAGCTGCTTTAAAATATATACGGCATCATATGCATCTGCTGCAAACTGATTGGGCGTAATACCATATGCTGCCTCATATGCAGCTGTAAAGTCAACTGCTTCCGGAGCATCTGCAGCAAAAGGAGTCAGCAGAACAACACCCTCTGCCAAAGCGGTATCAAAACCATCCACATTGCCCAGAATACCATCCATACCGTCCACACCAAAGAAAATCGGTGCATAATCCATCGTATTTGCCTGGGTCAGAATCAGAGCTGCCTCTGTATAGTACATGGGCAGGAATAATAACTCAGCGCCTGCTTCCTTAGCCTTTGTCAGCTGTACAGTGAAATCGGTCTTGCTATCATCGGTAAAAGCTTCATCAGCTACAATTTCAAAAGGCTGATTTGCTGCTTCGGCAACAAAAGTTTCATAGATACCTGTAGAGTATACATCCGAGCTGTTGTGAAGTATTGCTACCTTGGTAGCCAGTCCATGGTCACCGATATACTGTGCAGAGCCAAATCCCTGACTGGGATCCGTAAAGCATACCTGGAAAGTATTGTCAGTCTTCACTGCATCAATGGAAGATGCGGAAGGTGTCAGCTGGAACATATGATCCTGAGAAGAAACATCGGCTACCGCAATGGAACAACCACTGGTGGTAGAACCGATCAGAACATTCATACCCCAATCTTTCAGTGCATTGTATCCGTTTACGGATTTCTCATTATCAGTCTGGTCGTCTTCAAACTTGTATTCAATCGGAACACCGTTGATACCGCCGTTCTCATTGATCTCGTTAACAGCCAGCTCAATCCCGTTTCTGACGCCGATACCGTATGCGGCATAGTCACCGGTTGCAGGACCGATACCACCGAATTTCCAAGTATCGGAAGTCTTGTTGCTGTTGCCACAGCCTGTCAACATGGTGAATGACATAGCTGCAACAAGTGCTGCACTAAGCACCTTTTTCATGTTTTTCATAATAATTTCCTCCTTATCATATGATTCCCCGTGATGAACAACAGGCAATCAATTAAAATAAAATATACACTTTATGCAATTTTTTGTCAATATTTTCTTAAAACAAGATACAGTATATTTTCAGAAATGAAAACAGATACTAATCTCAAAAAAAGGAGGTAGACTATGAATATCAAATGGCTTGCGATTACCACATTGATCATTTCCATCGTCGGCACCATTAACTGGGGCCTGATCGGTCTTATGAACTTTGACCTGGTAGCCTTTTTATTCGGCGATATGTCATGGATTTCACGTATCATTTACGTGATTGTCGGTCTGTGTGGTCTTTATACAATTACCTTTTTTGGAAACATTTCTCAAAATGAATCCAATGTTTAAATGAATATAAAATCTATGGCCTTTGGGTCAAAATGGCGGGTATCTCTCTATGGGGAGATACCCGCTCATTTACAGTTCGTCTTTCTCTATCATTTTACCGTCCCGCCAAATACGTTCCAGATTGTAGAATAGTCTGTTTTCTTTATCAAAAACATGAATGATCACATCTCCGAAATCCATTAAAACCCAATTGGCGGTGTTGTAGCCTTCGACCTGGCGCAGCGCATAACCGGCCCTGCCCAGAGTCTCTTCCACATTGTCGGCCATGGCCTGAATCTGGCTGCGGTTGGCGCCGTTTGCTATGATGAAAAAATCAGCCATTACCGACACTTCACTGATGTCTATCAAACGGATATCTTCCGCTTTTTTGTCTTCTAATGCCGCAATGGCTAATTTTGCCATTGCTTTGGAATTATTTAAGTCCATTCTGTTTCTCCGTTTCCTTTCTTCTGCTCTCTTTCTTTTTTCTCAGCCATGTAATAGAAATAAGTTTTTCTTGTCATGGGATCTGTTTCTGCTTCTGAAGCATCCAAATATCCCAGCGTATCCTCCAAAATGCGAACCATGGCCTCATCCAGATCCTCAAAGGCAAGCTTCCTGATTTCAGCTAAGGACGGTGCCTGCTTTCTATGGGGTTCAATATAGTCTGCCACAAAAATAATCTTTTCAAGCAGGGACATGCCCGGTCTGCCGGTGGTATGATTTAAAATTGCGTTTATAATATCGGGATTGTGCACTTTATAGATGTCCATTGCCAAAAAACTTCCCACTTTCGCATGGAGCAGATAGGGATTTCGTCTCTCTAACTCCGTCATACTGATATGATGCTTTTCACAGATAGCGATTTTTTTGTTATCATCCATGCATTTAGCACAGTCGTGAAGCAAACCGGCAAGTTCTGCATTCTCCATAGACGCGTCATAACGCATGGCCAGGGCTGTTGCAGTATATGTCACGCCAAGGGTATGTTCAAAGCGTTTTGCATCCTGTACCTTTTCCATTGCTTTCCTGATTTTTCTAATGTCTGTTACTTTCATACACACCCCCGTTATTGATATAAATGATTTTGCAGGATATAGTCACGCACTGCTTCCGGCACCATGTATTGAATACTTTTACCGGCCTTCAAACGTTCTCTTATGTCCGTAGAGGAAATATCAATCCGTGGCAGATGGAGCAGGAAAATCTCCGCATCAAATCGGTTTCTCAGTTCATCGGCTTTTTCTTCCAGATCAGACAGCTTCAAGTCATCCCTTACAGCCGCTAAAATTTTGCAGGAAGAAAATATTTCCTCCGGATGGTACCAGGTTTCCATACTAAAGAGGCAGTCCGCTCCCAAAATAAAATAAAAGTCGGTCTCAGGCTGCTCTTCGTTTAACTGCTTTAGGGTATCGCAGGTATAAGTGTTTCCGCTTCTTTTGATTTCCATGTCCGAAACTGAAAAATTCGGATTGTCCGAGACGGCAAGCTCTGTCAGATGCAGCCGGTGCACTGCGTCTAATATGTGATCATCCTTCTTTAAATAAGATACACCGCTTGGCAGGAAACAAACCTGTGTCAGTTTTGCTTCTTCCAAAGCCTCCTGTGCCAAGAGCAAATGCCCTGTATGAATGGGATTGAAAGTTCCTCCCATAATACCGATCTTTTTCTGACTCATACGATTCATTCTCCTTATTTGGGAAGGAATATCTTCTTATTGTCTTTATTCTCTTTATATAGAATGATCTTCTTTCCGATCACCTGTACCACCTGTGACTGCGTCCGCTCGGCCAGTATAGCCGCAATTTCCTTCGGATCATCCATACAATTCTTTAAAACTGCTACTTTAAACAGTTCATGGGTGTGAAAAGCTTCTGCAATTGCTTCCGTAACCTCCGGGGTCAAAGATGCCTTTCCAATCTGAAAAATAGGTTCCATGGTACTGGCAAGGCTTTTTAAATAAGCACGTTGTTTACTCGTCATAATACTGCTTTTCTCCTATATTAATATTATTTATAGTAGTCAAAGGAAAGTCCGTACATTCGCACGGTATCCCCTTCTTCAATACCCAGAGCCTCCAGTTCCTCTAATATGCCATTATCTTTCAAGAAATTCTGGAAGAAGGTAAATCCTTTTTCACTCTCCAGATTCGTATATCCCAACATCTTCTCTATACGGGGACCTTCAATGACATATTCATCCTCTTTTTCATCGTAGACAACCGTATAGGGCTCGTCCGCAGACTTAAGATCCCATTCCGGAAAGTATTCCTGTTCAAAGATGACGGGCTTGGTATCCAATTCATCCAACATTCCCCTCACTTTATAGAGCAATTCCTTTACACCTTTGCCGCTCACGGCGGAAATCGGAAAAACCATAATACCTTTTCCTTCAAATTCCCGACGCAGCTTTTCTATGGTCTCATTTTCTCCCTCATAGAACATGTCAATTTTGTTAGCTGCTATCACCTGAGGACGTGCTGCTATTTCCGGATTATATGCTCCCAGTTCCTTATTGATCGCATAAATATCCTCAATGGGATCCCGCCCTTCCGTACCGGCAGCATCCACCATATGGATGAGCACTTTTGTACGCTCAATATGCCTGAGAAACTCATACCCCAGTCCTACACCCTCGGAAGCGCCTTCAATCAGGCCCGGAATATCTGCAATGACAAAGCCGTTTCCATCCATATCCACCACGCCTAAATTGGGATTTAAGGTAGTAAAATGATAATTTGCGATCTTGGGTCTGGCATTGGTCACTCTGGATAAAAAGGTGGATTTCCCAACATTGGGAAAGCCTACCAGTCCCACATCTGCAATCACCTTCAACTCCAATGTCAAGGTCAGCTCCTTAGCCGGCTGTCCGGGCTGGGCATAGCGGGGAACCTGCATGGTGGGAGTCGCATAGTGCTGATTACCGTTACCGCCCCTTCCTCCTTTTAGAAGTATCACTCTTTTATTATCTCCCGACATATCCGTAATGACCTTACCGCTGTCGGCTTCTTTTATCACGGTTCCTTCCGGTACCTTGATCACAATATCCGCACCGTTTTTGCCGCGGCAGTTTTTCTTACCGCCTTCTTCCCCATTTTCAGCCTGATATTTACGGATGTGTCTGAAATCCGTCAAGGTATTCAGGCCCTCGTCCACAACAAAAATGACGTCACCGCCCTTGCCGCCGTCACCGCCGTCGGGCCCGCCGTTTGCAACAAACTTCTCTCTTCTGAAGGACACATGTCCGTCACCGCCCTTGCCGCTTTTTACATAGATTGTGGCTCTGTCTGCAAACATAAGAAACTCCTTTAGATAAATCATTCACTTTAAAAATGGGCTTCAAACGACTGTTTGAAGCCCAGGTCTACTGCACAAATCTTATTTTTCCACAGGATATACGGAAGCCTGTTTCTTGTCCCTGCCTTTTCTTTCAAATCTCAGGACACCGTCCACCTTGGCGAACAAAGTATCATCACCGCCGATACCCACGTTGATACCCGGATGAATCCTGGTACCGCGCTGTCTGTATAAGATATTACCAGCTTTTACAAACTGGCCGTCAGCTCTCTTCGCTCCTAATCTCTTGGATTCGGAATCTCTACCGTTCTTAGTAGAACCAACACCCTTCTTATGAGCAAAAAATTGAAGGTTCATATTTAACATTGTTCTACACCTCCTTAAATTGAACTTGTAAATACTTCTTACCGTATTCCTTACGGATATTTTTAAGTCCATATACCATAGCATCCAAAAGAAAAACGGATTTTTCCTGCATGGGACCGTCAAACTTACACTGTATATAGCCTTCCTCTTCTCTGACAGTTGTTATAAAATGCTCACCTGCCAGCTCCTCCAGCGCATTGATCGTGTTGATAACAAGTACCGATACCGAAGCGCATACAATATCTTTTCCGGAAGCCGCATACCCGGTATGTCCCAAACAGGTAATTTCCTTGTAAGCACCGTTTCGATCCTTACCGATTATAATCGTCGTCATACGCTCTTCTCATTATGCGTTAATCTTATCAATCTTAACCTGAGTGTATGCTTGTCTGTGACCGTTCTTCTTGTGGTAGCCGGTTTTTCTCTTGTATTTGTATACAATAACCTTCTTGCCACGACCCTGCTCTACGACAGTTGCGGTAACGCTTGCTTTCGCTACGTCTTTGCCAACTTTCAAAGAACCGTCGCTTACTGCGACAACCTGGTCAAAAGTAACGGTACTGCCTGCTTCGGCATCCAGTTTCTCAACCTTGAGAACATCACCCTCAGCAACCTTATACTGCTTTCCACCTGTTGCAATAATTGCGTACATAAGGCACCTCCTATTCATGAGCTTCGGCTTTTACACCTCATCTCATTTACTCGCTAACTGCGGTGGCGTCATAAGGACGCACTTCTACCTCGTTATGCGGCATACTCAAACATCATATCATTGCGGTAATACCTTGTCAAGTATTTTGTCAAGTATTTTTGCCCAGCTTTTCAAAATCCTCTATATACTGTGCAATCAGCTTCACTGTACCTTCCACACCCAGGACGCTGCTGTTGATGCACAGATCATAACTGTCCGCCCTGCCCCATTTTTTGGAGGAATAGTAATTGTAATAACTCTGACGCTGTTTATCTTTTTTAATGATCATGTCCCTGGCCTTATTTTCCGTAAGGTCATATTTCTTCATGATCCTGCCTATCTTGGTATCCTCGTCACCATATATAAATAAATGAATACAATTTTTATAATCGGCAAGTGCATAATCCGCACAGCGTCCAACGATCACACAGGGACCTTCATCCGCAATCTTCTTGATGGTATCAAACTGTGCCAGAAAAACTTTATGGCTGATGGGCATATCTACAAAGGAAGATGCGTTATAGCCGAAAGAATACGTATCCATTACCAGATTATATAAAAAGGAATTTGTGGGGCGTTCGTCGTGATTTTCAATCATTTCTTCGCAGAAACCGCTTTCCTTTGCCGCTCTGGACAGCAGCTCCTTATCATAGCATTTAATACCGAAATACTCCGCAACTTTTTCGCCGATTTCCCGTCCTCCGCTGCCAAACTGGCGTCCTATTGTGATCACTGTATCCATATGCAATACCTGCCTTTCTATATGTGGTACATTCATAGTATCATTATATACAATTTAACGGTGGATTTCCAGCATTAATTGCATATTTTAGGCAATATCAACAGTGTACAATACCGTTTGTATCAAAGATTATTTCAGTACCTGCAGCAGGTGAGAAAAATACTCCGGCAAATCAGCTTCCACCTGAATATAAGTGCCGGTGGACGGATGGACAAAGCCCAGGGTCTGTGCATGCAATACCTGTCCTTCCAGCTTAAACGGGGAGGCAAGGGAAGAATAAACCTCATCTCCCAAAAGCGGATGTCCTATGGAAGCCATATGGACACGTATTTGGTGAGTTCTTCCGGTTTCCAGCACACATTCTAAATAGGTATATTTCTCAAAGCGCTGCAAAACACGATAATGGGTAATGGCGGATTTACCTTTCTCGTTCACTGCCATTTTCTTCCTGTCTGTGGGATGCCTGCCAATGGGCTTGTCTATGGTATCCTCCTGTTGTTTTAAAACGCCATGGCATATGGCCAGATATTTGCGTTGAATGGAGTGCTCCTTTAATTGTTCGGCAATACATCTGTGTGCCAAATCGTTTTTGCAGACGACCAAGGAACCGGTGGTGTCTTTATCAATTCGGTGCACAATACCGGGACGCATACAGCCATTGATTCCCGACAGTTCACTGCCACAATGATACAACAGGGCATTTACCAACGTGCCGCTGTAATGCCCTGCAGCAGGGTGTACCACCATTCCCTTAGGCTTATTTACCACAATGACATCCTTATCCTCATACAGAATATCCAAGGGAATATTCTCCGCCTCTATGGACGGTTCCACCGCTTCCGGCAGACAAAAGGCCACCTCGTCGTCCGTCTTTACCCGATAACTCCCCTTCACTGGACTTCCATTTACCGTAACAGCCTCTTCTTTTATCAACTTTTGAATATAAGAGCGGGATAAAGAATCGATAAGCATACTCATACACTTATCGATCCTCTCATCTTCCAGCTCTTCTGTTATTTGAAATCGAAATTCATCCATCATCTTCTACTTTACTTCACGGAATTTTTTCTGTTTAAAGTTCAAAAAGGATAGATCCTCCTCTTTATAGTAAAATAAGAACAAGGCACCTAAAACAATAACCGAACAAACAATACACATATCCGCCACATTGAAAATGGGAAAATGTATCAGCACAAAGGAAATAAAGTCAACCACATAACCCAAACGAATACGGTCTATCATATTTCCCAGTGCGCCACCGGTAAGAATGCCGCCCAAAATATATAAAATATGAAATTTGGAAGCTTCCGGCAGCTTAATGATCATAAATAAGATCACTGCCAGAAATATTATGCCCGTAAAAAGAATAAATACGGTTTGGCCGTTTAACATACTCCAGGCAATTCCGGTATTGGAAAAAAACTGCAACTCTAAAACACCGTTTATCAAGGAAAATGCTTCCTTACCCATCAGATGGGTAAGGGCTAACTGTTTCGTCCACTGATCCACAAGAATGGCAGCAGACATACATAGCACAAAGATTCCCATCCATTTTAATTTCACACTATTTTTTTTGAAGAAATTATCTTTTACCGTCCCTGCTTTTGCTTTATTCATGTGCATCCTCTTCACTAAAATAAATTTCTCTTACAGCATCCGTGATTTCCTGCTCCGTAACCGTCGTATCAATCACTGCCTTACCGATTTTCTTTAATAATACAAATTTAACATGACCTGCTTCGGCTTTTTTATCGGAGCGGGTCAATGCAGTAATTTCCTCCGGCACAATATCCTCCACACTGATGGGCAGATTGAAAGGTACGAACATATCCCTTATCTCGTAATATTCTTCCATATGAAGCATACCGCGTTTATAGGAAATATAGGCCGCTGCCACCGCCCCCAATGCCACGCATTCACCGTGATATAGGTTAAAATTCCTGGCTTTTTCTATGGCATGTCCAATCGTATGCCCAAAGTTTAGCAGAGCACGCTCTCCCTTTTCCAAAGGATCTTTCTCCACCACCTGTTTTTTGATCGCACAGCTTCTCTGTACCATCTCTGAGAGTACGTCCGTATCCTTTTCACAAATTTCATACATTTTATCCAAAAGCCAGACATAAAACGTCTCGTCCTTGATCAATCCGTATTTCATAACTTCTGCAAAGCCTGAAAAGAACTGTCTCTCCTCTAACGTTTTTAAGGTAGAAATATTCATATAGACCAGCCGGGGCATTTTAAATGCTCCTACCATATTTTTATAACCGTCAAAATCTACGCCTGTTTTCCCACCGATGGAACTGTCTGCTTGCGCTAAAAGTGTGGTGGGAACCTGTACAAAATCAACTCCCCGCAGATAGGTGGCTGCAATAAAGCCGGTCATATCACCGATGACGCCACCTCCTAACGCAACCAACATATCCTTTCTGTGAAATCCCTCTTTGATCAAAAACTCATAGGCCTTTTTCACATTGTCCAGATTCTTGTTTTCCTCTCCTGCCGGAACCGAGAAAAGTACCGCTCTCCTGCAGCATGCAGAGAGCATTCCTAAGACTTCTTCCCCATAGAGCTTTTCTACATTGGAATCAGTTATGATGCAGAGCTTCCTATCTGCAATGTCAAGAGCTGTAAGTTCCTCTGCAAGCCTGTCAAAAGAGGGTTCGAATACAATCTCATAGGAGGGTTTCTTTTCATACATAATCTGCAATCTGTTCGTATCCATACTATTTTTAACGGTCCTGCCGTTTCCTTCCTGCTTTTTAAAAGGACAGATAAGAGTATCTGTCCTTTATATCTACTATGTATTAATATCCGTTGTTAAGAGGAACCTCAAAGGATCCGCCATTTAAGATGTCTTGGAAATCTCCCGAGATATCTACAGTGGATGGTGTAATAATAAAGATATAGTGGGAAATTTTCTGCAGATTACCACTGATCGCAAAACAGGAACCGGAAGTAAAATCGATAATTCTCTGCGCTATATCCACATCCAATCCTTCCAGGTTCAAAACAACTGTCTGATTGGATAAAAGTGTCAGCGTAATCTCTCTGGCATCCTCTACGGAGGTAGGTTTGATCACACAGACATTCATACCGCTGCCACTCTGAACCCGGCGCGTATTGCCTTTCGGCATGGGTGTCACCTTAGTCATCGGCTTTCTGGCTACGCCTCTATCCTCACCATCGCTTTCTTTAACGGCTTTTTTCGCCTGAGATGACTCTACATAATCATCATCATCCAAATAATCGTCATCTGTTTCATATTCATCCTCATCATTCAGTTTCATATAGTTCAAAAACTTGTCCATAACTCCCATAATCATTCTCTCCTTATTTGCTTTCTAGCCAGTTGAAGATACTAGCTGATGCTATAGGTCCTTTCTCCAAAGATACCGGTCCCCACCCTTACATGGGTGGCTCCCTCCTCGATGGCAACCATATAATCTCCGGTCATCCCCATCGATAAAATATCCATACTAACATTATCAATGTTTTGCTTCTTTATGTCAACAGATAATTTGCGTAAATTCACAAAATGTTGTCTATTTTCTTCAGAATTTTCTACATATGGTGCTACTGTCATCAATCCTTTGACAAAAATGCCCGGTAAAACGGCAATTTTTTTAATCAGATCAATCGTTTCCGGACAGCTTAAACCAAATTTGCTTTCCTCTTCTGCCACATTGACTTCTATGAGAATATTAACGGATACTCCTTTTTTAACTGCCTCCTTACTGATTTCCTCTGCCAGCCTATAGGAGTCCACGCTGTGAATTAACCAGACTTTTCCTACCAGATACTTGACTTTATTACGCTGTAAATGGCCTATCATATGCCAGCGGATATCCTTAGGCATTGCTTCATACTTGTCGACAAGCTCCTGTACCTTGTTTTCTCCAAAATCCCGGCATCCGGCTGCATAGGCCTCCTGCAATAATTCCAGGGGCTTTGTCTTACTGACGGCTATCAGGTTTACATCCTTACCCAAACGGGAAACCTTCGCGCAGGCATTTGCAATATTCTCCTGTACTGCCTTGATATTTTCCTGTATCAATCCGCTGTACCTCATTTATCTGTAAATAAACTGATCTACTTTCACACTGGAAGCGTCCTGTACGATCAAGTCATAAACATTCAGTCCGTATGCTGTGTTGGAACGCACAATGGCATACTCCTCATTCTTATACAGAATCTCTATCTGCCTAAAATCGGCATAACCCTTATTCATGTTGTACACGCCTATCAGTGTAGCTCTCTTGCTGACAGTATAGGTTTCGGTGGAATCCGGCATATACAGATGATCACTGCTTCGCAGTGCATCCGCGTCCACATAGTATTCTCCATCCACCAAACTGTAGATTTCCACTTCTACATATTCCGTAGTGCGGGTACCGTTTTCCAGAACAGCCTCCCTTAAAACGCCATAGGAACCGGTATCTCCACTTTGTGTGATAAACTCTTCCGGAATTAAAAAGAATTCTCTTTCCACTATGGAACTGACCGGAATCTTTAAGCCCGTTTCCTCATGCAGCAGTAACTCTATTTCCAGAAAACGCTCATCAACAAAAGTTATCATGGAATTGGTGAAAGTCAGCTGCGCAAAAATATCATCCCCATTATGTAAAATTGTAACATTTGCCCAGGACTCTTTCTGGTTTCGCATAAAGCGTACCTTTACAACGCCGTTTTCCTTTTTTTCCAGTTCTGTAGCTCTGGCTTCATCCACCGCTATTACAATGGACCATTCTTCTTTATCGCAGATTTTATAGACCGGATCTCCCTGTGATACCAGTTCATTGCCGATCAACTGTGTTTTTTCATAATTCTTATTATTCAGCATCTTTGTTGTAACGGCATCGGCAGTCAGATCTTCATAGCCGTCCAACCAGTACATTACAATACCGGTATAGGGAGAATAAGCAAGATCCACACTACCTCCGAACTCACTACCGTTTAGGTCGGAGATGTTTTCCATGAGAGAAGTATTTGCAAGTTTTAAAACTGTTCCCTTTGCGCTGTATTTAAAATCATAAGCGGAACTAAAATTATTCGGGGAAAATTCATGTACAAAATCCACGATCTCCCCTTTAAGCTGATACAGATCAGCATCTGAGAGCGCATTTTCTCCCAGTTCTTCACTGTTGATATAGTCGGAAAGCCGGCCTGTTTCATCCACCGTATACACCAGATTGCCAACGGCTACCCGCTGCCCCTCTCTGGCATAATAGTTCACATAGCCTGCCGAAGTAGCGGTTACTATATTTTCCTCCCGCAGAATGATGCCTGTATACAGATTGTTGGAAGAAAGGGAACCTTCCCTGACCTCATAGGGTTTGATATGGTTGTCCTTAAAATACATACTAATACAAATGCAGACATAAATAAAAATGACTGCAAAAATCACCATACCAATATTGAGGTTCAGTGGTTTTCGGTATTTTTTTATCTTTGCCACTTTATTATTTTTGCTGTCCGCCAACTTTAAACTCCCTCAATGCATAATCAGAACCACCGGTAAACCGGTGGTTCCTGAATGATATATTATAAAGAAATAATGACTTTCTCTTTTAATGCTTCGGGTAATTCTTCTTTATCTAAAGAAACACTCATAATGAAATCCACACAGAATTTCTTGCTTATTTTTTCCAACTTATCCACAACAGGAGCAATGTCCTGATCCTCCAGATTCGCTATCTTTAAAAAGCTGTCAAAATACATTTGCTGCAAATCGTGATCCTGAGAGATAATTCCGCTGACAAAACCCAGGAAAGCGGCGCAATCTTCTACTAAAAAATCACTTACATCAATCAGCCTTACCTTGTTGTTCAGCTCATACATATGCTTAGTACTTTTGTCCAGATAAACGATATTTCCGTTTACTTCCTTTATCTGTCCATTGACTTTGTCCAATAAATGTTTTGTCTTGCCTTTCCCCTTTTTGCCTACAATTAATTGAACCATCGGTAAACCCTCCTAAAGTAAGTTATTATAATTGTAATAATGTATGTCTCTTTTATTATAAAATAGTTGCCCGCAAAAAACAACTATTAATTCCCTATTTCATTTAGTAAATCCGTCATCTGTGTATAGAGCACATCCCTGCTCGTCGCACGGAGGATAACGGAGATATAGAGATTTCCTCCCGTATCTTTGGTCAAGAGGATCAAACAACTTCCGGCTGCATTTGTGGTACCGGTTTTTCCACCCAATACCGTAATATTTTCCGGCTGTGTCTGATTGCCGTTTAAATACTGATTCAGTGTATGAAAAGACAATTCTTTGCTTTGTCCGTTGGCATCCGTATAGGTAGTACTATAGGTGGTCATCTGTATGATTTCCCTGAAGTTTTCATACTTGATCGCCTCATTGAAAATCAGATATAGATCATATGCAGTGGTATAGTGATTATCCTGCGTCAGACCATGCGGATTGGCAAAATGCGTGTTGGTGGCACCGATAGCCTGTGCTTCTTCATTCATCAAATCAACGAAACTATCCACATCACCGCCAACCCCTTCCGCAATGAGCATGGCTGCATCGTTAGCAGAGTACATCAACAAAATATTCAAAGCCTGGGAAAGCGTCATGGAATCTCCGGGCTTCAGACCACAGAGCTGCGCTCCTGGCTCTGTGATAATAACGGAATTTGTTGCAGTCAGCACCTGATCCATGGAACCATATTTAATGGCCACAATTGCCGTCATAACTTTTGTCAGGGAAGCAGGATGAAGCTTCTCATAGGCATTTTTAGCATATAGCACATCTTCGTTGCTTAAGTCGCAAAGAAGTGCTGCTTCCGCATTGGACATATCCACCTTCTCATCGTCAGTCAGATCCCCTTCCACAATGCAGAGATTGGCTGCAAATGGTATAGCCTGCGAAGCATTTACGGTATTCACAATTTGAAAACTGCTAACCTGATACTCTGCATCATAAGGAAAAGCATAAGCGCTTCCTCCGCACCCGCAGAAGGTGGCCAAAAGCAGCATCACAATCCCTAAGCAGAACAGTCTTTTCCTATTTGTACATTTCACGCCACTCTAAATCTCCTCTGTCCAATGACTTGATCAACAGTTCCGCAGAAGCCAAATTTGTTGCAAACGGTATATTGTGTATGTCACAAAGCCGCATGATATTGTTAACCTGCGGTTCGTGAGATTTTGGGGTAAGCGGATCCTGTAAAAAGATAACCAGATCGATCTGATTATGTTCCACCTGAGCACCTATCTGCTGTTCTCCGCCTAAATGTCCCGCCAGATATTTATGAACGGTAAGATTGGTCACCTCTTCGATAAGCCTTCCCGTTGTCCCTGTGGCAAACAATTCATTTTTATTTAATATACCGTGATATGCGATACAAAAATTTTGCATCAGTTTCTTTTTTGCATCATGTGCGATCAGCGCAATGTTCATATAACCTTCTCCTTAACCCATAACCCCAATTAACAACTTTCAATGCTTACATTGCAGTCTTACATTTAATACAAACCCTATTCCGATATACAGACTCACCAGTGAAGTCAGTCCATAGCTGATAAAAGGCAGCGGCAAGCCGGTATTCGGCAAAATAAAGGTTGCCACTCCAATATTGATAAAGCTCTGAAACGCTACCAGTCCCCCCATACCGCCGGCTATAATGGTTCCTGCAGGATCTTTGGCTTTTGCGGCTACCGAAAAACACTCCAAAGCAATCAACATAAGCAAGATCACTGTCACGAGGCTGCCTTTAAACCCAAATTCTTCCCCAATAATGGCAAAAATAAAATCCGTCTGCGGCTGGGAAATATAATTTCCGTTTTTTACAGAACTGATTTCATTGTTCTTGTAGCCCTTGCCATCCAGCTGACCCGATCCGATAGCCGTAATGGAATTCAGCTGCTGATATGCTTCTTCGGTAGCATACTGCTCCGGATTGATAAAAGCCAAAATCCTGTTTTGCTGATATGGCTTTATAATATCCTGATCCGGCTGCAGCACCAGACTTAATACGATGAGAAAAGCAGGAACTACCACGGCCAGTACGCCTAATATAATCTTGTAGCTTAATCCCCCCACAAACATAAGGGTACAAAACACCAGTAAAACAACGATACTGGTGGACATATCCGGTTGCTTATAAATCAATGCCCACGGAATTGCCACAAGACCGATACAAAGGAAAATGTACTTAAAAGTATTAAGACGTTCCTTATGTTTCATAATAAACTGTGCAAAGAATAAAATCAACATGATTTTAGCAGTTTCTGACGGTTGAAACCGGAAACTTCCCAGTTCCAGCCATCTCTGCGCACCGCCGCTGTCATCTCCCACTAACATTACGGCAAGTAACAGGATAAGATTTCCCATATAAATCAGCCAATAGAGCTTCAACACAATATTATAGTCTATAACGGAAATAAACAGCATCAAGAAAATACCAAGGAGTACACCTGCAAGCTGTCTTGTTTGCAGGGACTCCATGGCGCTTCCGATAATCATGATACCGATGGTCGATGCTGCCAGTACCATTAAGATTAACTTAAAATCATAATCCCGTAATCGGTAATGTTTAAACATATATCTTCCTTCTTGCCTACTGATTCAGATCAATAATGGGAATATTGGCATAGAGTGTGGGAGTCTTCATTCCCCTCCCGCCCTTGCTTCCTGTCTTGCTGATCTGAATTTCCATGCTTTGGGCATCTATCTTCATGTACTTTGAAATCACCTTGGCAATATCTGCTTTTATCATTTCCATCATTTCGGGAGAACAGTTGACTCTGTCCGATATCAGCAGAATTTTCAGCCGATCTTTGGCTATTTCTTTGGAACTTTTTCTACGAAAAAAATATTTCATACTGCCCGCCCCCTTACACTTTGTGGAATATGCCGCTTACTCTGGTCCAGAAGGAAATACCTTTGGAAAAATCCGCAAAGGGAACCTCCTTGCCCAAAACTCTGTTACAAATATTCTGAAATGCAATTCCGGCAGGCGTGCCATTCCCCACTAAGGGTTCCCCCTGATTGGTGGAGATTACAATATTTTCATCATCCGGCACCACTCCGATCAAGGGGATTGCCAGAATATCCACAACGTCCGAGGCTGACATCATATCACCTCTTTTCACCAAATCGGTGCGAAGCCGATTGATGACCAAATCGATTTTCTTAAACTCCTCCGCTTCCAACAGTCCGATAATTCTGTCCGCATCCCGGATTGCAGAGACTTCCGGCGTAGTTACGACCAGAGCCCTGTCCGCTGCGGCAATAGCATTCCGAAAGCCCTGCTCAATGCCTGCGGGGCAATCCAGAATAATATAATCGAATTGCTCCCTCAGATGAGTGATCATTTTTACCATCTGCGCCGGTGTTACCGCCGATTTATCCCTTGTCTGTGCTGAAGGCATGAGGTATAGGGACGGATTGCGCTTATCTCTGATAAGTGCCTGCTTGATTCTGCAGTTTCCTTCCACCACGTCTACCAGATTGTACACGATCCGGTTTTCCAGTCCCATCACCACATCCAGATTACGGAGACCGATATCCGTATCGATCAAACATACCTTTTTCCCCATACGTGCCAGACCTGTGCCAACGTTTGCTGATGTGGTGGTCTTACCCACACCGCCTTTTCCTGATGTGACGACGATTACTTCGCTCATACATATCCTCCTTTTTAATCAAGTAATGTGTATCGTCCACCAGTACTTAAGTTGTATTACAACTCAAAAGCACTCAGTAATTCTTTTGTAAGGGTTTCCAGAACCAGCTTGTCATTCTTTACATAAGCTATCTGTGGCTGAATTTTAGGTTTGATACCCCATTTAGCCGGTTTGGAGCTTTTGTATTTGAAATCGCCGACTTTTAATCTTTCCGGCGCCATTTCAAGCGCTACTATGTAATGGCCTTCTTCCCCGTTTCCGCCCGCATAAGCTTCTCCGTAAAGGCCGCCCAGCACAATGATATCATGTGCCGAAATAACTGCCGAGCCGGGATATACATCTCCTAAAATGACAATGCTCTGCTCGGTTTCTATGATCTGCTTATTTTTCAGCGTACCCTTGTAAAACTGCCCGCCTGCATCTTCTTTTGCAAAATGCTTGTCCACCTGCTCTAATGCTTTTATAAAATACTGCTCTGTTGCCTCGTCCTTTCCTACTACGCAGACGATCTGTATATTACTGTGATTGCGGATTGCATCCACCAGTTTTAGCTGCTCTCCGTCGCTTAACTCCTTGCCGTCTATGGACAGAGCCATTCTGGCATCTCCGAAAAAGCTCTTGGATTCTGTAAATTTGGTTGTTACCTCATCTAAAATCTCCTCAAAACTACTCTCCGGATTCAACAGCAGTAAAATCCCATTCTGATAACTTTTGATTACAACAGCATCTTTCATTGCACTACTCCTTTAATCTCCATAGGTTGCACCATCCACATTGTCGGCCTCACCTGTTACAATATCCTCTTCATCCGCTAAATCATAATAGTATTTTATTATATCTCTGGAGGTCTGCGCTGCAAAGCTGGATGAATAACCGAATGCGATACGGGTCGCAATGGCAATCTCGGGGTTTTCGTAAGGTGCATAACCTACAAACAAAGCATGATTTGCTCTGGTGGTACTCTCCTGCGCCGTACCGGTTTTACCTGCAACGCTCATCCCAAAATCCCTATAGTAAGACATATTTTCCACAACCTGTCGCATTCCCGTATGGATGGCATTCCAATAATTGTCCGGCATTTCAATCGTATTGCGTATATCCGGTTCAAATTCTTCCACTATTTCACCGTCCGGACTGGTAACTTTATCAAGCAGTGTCAGATTATAGCAGGTACCGCCGTTTGCCACCGTTGCCACATATCTGGCCAATCCCACAGTGGTATAGTTATTAGTACCCTGCCCGATGGCCGACTGAATAGGATATTCATCGGACACCTCTGGAGCGTATTCATTGATCTCTACACCGCTTCGTTCGCTCAGTCCGTACATATCCGCATACATTGCCAGTGTTTCCAAACCGGCCTCCGCATCATAGGCACCATCCCTGATACTGAGATTATAACCTACCTGATAGAAAAATACGTTACAGGAATTCCGCAGAGCTCCCGTGACGCTTAGGGAACCATGCCCTCCCGGGTAAATCCAGCATCTTGGGGGCGGGGTAACCGTATCAAAACTACCGTAACAGGAATAAGTAGAGGTGGTTGTCACAATCCCTTCCATCAGTGCCGCCGTAGCGGATACCATCTTAAAAGTGGAACCCGGTGCCGAACGGTACTGGGTTGCGTAGTTTATCTGGGGACTGGACTTGTCCGACTGTATCTGGGCAAAATAAGCAGCATCCACAGAATTCGCCATCCTGTTATTATCATAACTGGGATAAGAAACAAGTGCCAGCACATCACCGGAATTGACATCCACAATCACTACCGAACCGCTGCAAGGGTCAAGCGCCAGCTGTGCCGGGGTAATTTCCAGATTACTGATACGGTTTAGCATAAAATCATAAGCGGAAATCTTATTATCATACAGCTTGGTGATATCTTCCTCTGAAATTTCCACCCTGCCCTGTTCGCACAGGATAAAGCAGACATGCTTACCGTTTATGATATCTCTTTTGAGCATATACTTAAACAACTTCTTTTGATACTCGTTAGTATTGTCCAAAATCAGGAAGATACTGTCTATGATCTGATCATATATTTCTTCCGAGTCCGCATAACGGCTTTCCAGATTCAGCTTAGATACATCCACCCATCCCATAGAAATCGCATAATGCAGATATTCGTAAAGACTGATGGTTTCCTCCTGCCTCCATGCAATATAAGTGGCATCCTGTGTATCTATCAGCGAAGTATCCAGGATACCTCTGCCGTTTAAATACTCCACGATATTACTTTCGTATACCTGATATTCCGTCTCCAGCTTATTATAAGGTGTCTTTTTCTCCGTCAGTTCCTCTAACAGCTTCGTATAGACCGTTTCCTTATATTCCAAATATTTATCATATACAAACTGTTCATATTCCCCTGCATCCGAAGCAGCCATATGATTAAAATCAATCACCGAATTATCAAACAGGGCAAAATAGACATCGTAAATCGGAATATAGAGTTCCGAACTGGAATTGCTGCGTCCCGTATATTCTTTGGTATTTCTTATCTTATCAAGCAGGATACCTGCTATCTTCTGTTCCAGAATCTTGTATGTTGCTATCTGCAGATCTCTGTCAATGGTTAAATAGACATCGTTGCCTGCCACCGGTTCCCATGATTCGTCTTCATCCACGCTGATAACTTTTCCCGTATTGTTGACATAGACGGTTTCAATTCCTTTTGTTCCCTGCAGAGTCGTTTCCATATAGGCTTCTATCCCCGTTCTTCCCACCACATCGTTGATGGAATAACGGTTGCCATCACCGCCTTCCGCAAGGTCCTGCGCATTCAGACTCTCCAGCTCATCCGATGAAATACGGGCCGTGTATCCGATAATCTGTGAAAAATAGATACTGTCATTATATCTTCTGACAGGATCCTCCTCTATACTGACACCGTCCAGATCAGCCATATTTTCCATGATAACGGCTCTGGTTTCTTCACTGATATCTTTGGCAACCGTGGTACCTATGTACTTTTGAAACGAAGTCAGGCTCATGGCATAACGGATAGTTACCATTTTGAGAAAATCCGCTTTGGAATAACCCCTCCCGGCAATAAAGTCGCTCTTTGTATTCTCCGGATCCTCATATTCCCCAATGGCATATCGGTTTCCCAGATAGTTCATAACCTCATCCGGCGTAGCAGTCTGCTGCTCCAATGACAAATCGGATATATAGCTCTTCCCATAAACGTCGGCTAAAAAACGAAGCCTGCGGGTATCGTCCAAATAACTGAAAGCATACTCGTTGTTTTCATCCAGTACAATTCCAAAATCGGTGATCACACTATCACCGTTTTTCTCTATCAGTTTTATGAGTTTATAGATATTATCATTTAACAGTTGATTCTTATTTCTGCCAGCTTCGTAAACATCTTCGATTTTTACGGAATAGGCCAGCTCATTAAATGCCAAAAGGTTTCCGTTTCTATCGTATATATTTCCTCTGGTAGCCTGTATCTCACGGGTTTTCTTACTCTGTAAAATAAAATCCTCCAGATAATCCGCGCCGCGTACAATCTGCAACGTAAAGAGCCTGTAGATCAAAACACCGCCCAGCAGCATTACTACCAGCACCATCACCGTCAGTCTGCTGGTTAAAATTTGAATAAAGCGTTCTTTCAATCTCTCAACCAAATTTTATGCTCCTCTTTTTTCAACCTTTTCCAGCCGTGTATTTATCCATAAGATCAATGGGTAAAGAAAAAGGGTAATTACCGTGGTATACACCATTTCAGGTAAGATGATATGTATAAAATAATACGGAAAATGCAGTTTCCCGCGCAATAAAAACAGAAATACATAGCATATAAGTCCATAGGACAGATCACTGACAATAATAAGGCCCATGGGAAGTTTGATATCCTCAGGATAAAAAACACCGGAAAATTTGCCGTTTAAATAACCGATATACATATTTACCAATGCATAAAACCCGATAACATCCCCATAAAAAATATCGCAGATAAGTCCGCAGAAGAAGCCAATGACCAACCCCTCCTTCTCTCCCCTCATGAAGCCGCATGCGGCTGTCAACACAATCAGCAGATTAGGGGAAATCCCGTTAAAGGACAGGCTTTGAAAAAACGTGCTTTGCAACAGAAAGCAAAACAATATTAAGATGGCAATAACCAGTTTTCTTCTCAATGCATATCCTTTCCATACAGGTCTATTTATTATTCTTCAACTGTCTGTTTCAGCGTTAAGATTACAAGTACCTCATCCAAATGTTCAAAATCCACCGCCGGAGTGACGGAACCCGATTTCGTCAATTTATTGGAATCCAGATTGATATCTCCGATATAGCCTATCAGAATGCCCGGCAAGTATTTATCACTAATATCCGAGGTTACAATCTTATCCCCGCTCACCACTGCACCTGCACTGTCTAAAAGCTGTGAAAAGCGAATCTGGCCGTTCTGCATCATCTCCAGATCACCGGAAACGATCAGTTTATCACCGGTAGCCAACATCTGACCGCTCACGTTGGAATTATCCGAAATAATGGATACCACTTTGGCCCAGTTGGGACCTACGGATACAACTCTGCCTACCAGACCGCCTTCACTGCCACTGCCGGCAATGACATTCATATCCACCTCCAAACCATCTTCTATTCCTTTGTCAATCGTAAATGTATGGTACCAATTACCGGAATCCCTGGCAATAATGCGTGCTCCGACTTTTTCATATTCCGCATACTGTCCGTCCAGTTTATACAGTTCCCGTAAAGTATTCAGTTCGTAACGGTCCTGCTGAAGACGGGTATTTTCAAGTATCAGTTCATTCACTTGCTGCCTTAATGCTTCATTTTCATCCAACAGCACTCTGATCTGTGCAAGCTCCTCGGAGCGTGTGGACAGCCAGCCTCCCACACTGCTGATACCCCTCTGAAAAGGCACCACCACATAGGCCATTAACGTATTAAGCGGTCTGTTGAAAATATCCGTACTGAAAGTCATAAGCATCATGACTGTACACAGGACGGTGAGAATAAAAAGGAGATACTTTCCCGGCAGAGAAAAACTCTCCCCTTTGGGCTTTATTATAGGACTCATTTACTCATCCCTTCAATTGCATAGGCTACAGTTTTATAATTATCATCTTTAATAATTTTGGAAAGTCCAATTGCAACGCTTTCCACAGGATTTTCGGAAGTATTGATCTTTAATCCGGTTCCTTTTCCCAGTTTCTCCGCCAGATGATTTACCTGAGAAGCGCCACCGGTTAAATAAACCCCGTGCCTGTAAATATCCGCGGCCAGTTCGGGAGGCGTCCGCTCCAGAATCACCTTCACATTGTCAATGATTGTATTGAAATGCTCCTCCAGACACTCATCCACTAATACCGTTGGAATTTCCCTCTCTACGGGCAGGCCGGTCACAATGTCTCTGCCATATACAATGGCACCTTTCCCTTTTCCTTCCGCTTCTAAATCCCGTAAACCCATCTTCACGTTTTCTGCGGTCTTTCCTCCAATGATGAGGGAATATTCTTTTCTGACCGCATTTCGGATAGCTTCGTCAAATTTCAGTCCCCCCACCTTGATCAAGCGGCTCAACACGATACCTCCCAAGGAAAGAATGGAAATTTCGGTAGTATCGTAGCCCACATTCACTACCAGCACACCCTGGGAATTTTTTACATCAATATCCATTCCCAGACCGTCCGCCACCGCTTTTTCCACCACCATAATTTTACGGGCTTTCACATTGGCGTCTTTGATCAGATCATAAAAGGCCCTTTTCTCCACTTCGGTCACATCCGTAGGAACCGCTATCAAGTAATCTGCAGGCCGAATACTGCCTTTCATCAAATCCTCTAAGAAAAAGCGGACCAAGGTTTCCATATTCTTAATATCCGCGATCACACCGTTACAGAGCGGATAAGAAATATGAATATTTACGGGTGCTTTTTCATACATTTCAAATGCAGAATTTCCATAGGCAAAAATATTGCTTTTATTTTCGATAGCTATCATGTTTTTCTCTACCATAATGCTGTCGTCATTCCTGCTGTAGATTTTAATGTTGCTGGTACCGAGATCGATACCGAATGTATTGTTGGCCAAAATTACAACCCCTTTCTTATAGGTAACCTTGTTCTTTAAAGCTGATATACTTGTTATCTCCGATAATGATGTGGTCTATCAGAGGAATATCCAATACATGTCCCATTTGGGCAATATTTTCCGTCACTGTCATATCCTCTCTGCTGGGCGACGGATCCCCACTGGGATGATTGTGCAGCAAAATAATATTTACGGCTTCGGCTTTCAGCGCCTCCACAAAGACCTCTCTCGGAGAAAGCAGGGAAGATTTTACGGTCCCTCTGGAAAGTTCCAATTCCCTGATCAACTGTCCTTTGGTATCTAACATCAATAAAAAAACACATTCTCTTGGCTTGTGGCGCAGCAATTCCATATAATAGGCTGCCACCGTCCCGGAACGGTTGAATGCCAGAGTACTCCGGGCGCGGGTCTGTGCCACTCTGGTACAGAATTCCATAACGCATTTTATTTGTATGGCCTTCACTCTGCCGATTCCCTTTATCTGCAAAAGCTGTTCCATACTGATGCGGTGCAATCCTAACAACCCCTGCCCTCCATAACCGGCCAGTTTTAGAATATGGGCGGCTAAAGCTTCCACATCTTCCTCACGACTGCCGGTTCGCAGAATGATTGCCAGTAATTCGTTTTCTGTCAAACTTTCCGCACCGAATTCCAAAAACTTTTCATAGGGTCGCAGCTGTACCTGACTTTGCTTTTTTTGTTTGTCCATACGTCCTCCAATCTCCTTCTGCGCATGGACTTCCCGGGTATATGTGAAACCTATCTGATAAAGCGATAAACAACCAAAGAAATGATCACACCGATCACACTGGCAATATTGATGCTGATCTGCAGTCCCAGGGTCAATATAATAAAGCCCAGATCCAGTATCACCGGAGAATTCAAACCAAAGTTCTGTCCATAATTCAGCCAGGATCCGTCAAAATAGGTTCCAATAAAGCGTCCGATCACAAATCCGATCAGTACCAGAATCACCAATGTCCAGTTCCACTTTTTCAATGTCGAGTCCTCGCTTCCCTCATTTGTCAGTATTTCACATATGGAAATAATTTTATCATAATTTTAGCTTACTGTATATAAAATTTATGGAAAAAGTTTCGACACAATTCCCTCATCCACCAAAGACTGCAGGGATTTCAGAATGCCGTATTTCGCATGCTGCCAAGTCAGTCCTCCTTGAAAATAGACCGCATAGGGCGGTTTGATAGGACCGTCCGCCGAAAGCTCAATGGATGAGCCGGATACAAAAGCCCCCGCTGCCATGATAACCTTGGCATCATAGCCCGGCATATCCCATGGTTCGGGGGCAACATGGGCATCCACCGGTGCTGCAGCCTGAATTCCCCGGCAGAAGGCAATAACACCTTCCGGCGTGCCGAAAGTTACCGCCTGAATAATATCATGCCTGCTCTCCTGTCCGTTCGGTACTACCGCAAAGCCTAATTTTTCATATATATTAGCGGCAAAGACAGCGCCTTTTAAAGCTCCTGCCGTCACTGTGGGGGCCAGAAAAAGACCTTGATAAAAGGAGCTTAAAATTCCTAAGGAAGCGCCCACTTCCTTACCAAGTCCCGGAGAAGTGAGTCTGTATGCCGCATTTTCCACGCATTCATGTTTTCCGGCAATATAACCGCCGATGGGTGCCAATCCGCCACCCGGATTTTTAATTAAGGAGCCCACAACCATATCCGCTCCCATATCCGTTGGTTCCAGCTTCTCAACAAACTCACCGTAGCAGTTGTCCACCATGCATATAATATCAGGTTTTATACCCTTGATAAAGGCAATCAGTTCTCCGATCTGCGCCACAGAAAACGTAGGTCTGGTCTGATAACCCTTTGAACGCTGAATGGTCACCAATCTGGTTTTTTCATGTATAGCCTTTTTGATATTATCATAGTCAAAGCTGCCATCCGGCAGCAGATCTACCTGTCTGTAGCTGATACCGTATTCCTGCAGGGATCCCTTAGAGGGTCTGATACCGATCACCTCCTCTAAGGTATCATAGGGCTTTCCCGCCGGAGAAAGCAGTTCATCTCCCGGCCTTAGGTTACTCATAAGTGCCAATGCCAATGCATGAGTCCCGCATGTGATCTGGGGACGCACCAGCGCGTCCTGGGTATGAAATACGGAAGCATAGACCTGCTCCAGCGTATCCCTGCCCAAATCGTTGTAACCATAGCCGGTAGTTCCCAAAAGACAAGCCTCACTGACCTTATGTTCCTGCATGGCGGTCAAAACCTTCATTTGATTAAATTCTGCGATTTCATCAATTTCGTCAAATCTGCTTTTTAATGCCTTCTCTGTTTTTTCTCCGTAAGTATAAACTTCTTCGGAAATCCCCATGACGGCATACTGTTTTTTTAAATCCTCACTCATATATGATCCTCGTTTTTATTGATACACCGGGTAATCCGATCCACCATATCTTTTAATATGGCCTCCTCATCATAACCGAATTCTCCTTTGTGGTACCAGATAACCTCTTTTTCCCGTTTAAACCAAGTTAACTGCCGTTTTGCAAAATGCCTGGTATCCCGTTTAATACGGTATACGGCCTCATCTAAGCTGATCTCGCCCTCCAGATGAGCCAGCAATTCCTTGTAACCAAGCCCCTGCATGGATACCATGTTGCGGGTACAGCCTCTGGCTTTGAGTTTTTTCACTTCATCAAACAGCCCCTCGCTTAACATTTCCTCCACACGTTTGTCTATACGCGCATAGAGTTTGTCTCTATCGTCGGTTAACACAAAATAGCAGGAGGCATAGGGGCCCTCTCTACTCCGCTGTTCTTCGTTATGGGCCGATATCGGTTCATGGGTCTGATGAGCAAATTCCAATGCTCTGATAATTCGTTTGGTATTGTTTGGATGTATGGCTTCCGCTGACTTCTCATCCACAAAAAATAACATCTGATGCAGATATTCGCTCCCCTGCTCTTTTGCCAAAGCTTCTAATTCTTCCCGGTAAGATATATCACCGTCATTTTCCGTAAAATCAATATCATAGAGTACCGCCTGAATATAAAATCCTGTTCCCCCTGTTAAAATAGGAATATGCCCACGCTTATAAATACCCTCCATGGCTTCCTTACAGAGCTTTTGAAAAATAACTACATTAAATTCTTCTTCCGGCTCCAGTACATCGATCAGATGATGGGGTACTCCCTCCATCTCCTCAGGCTTTATTTTTGCGGAACCGATGTCCATATGCTTATATACCTGCATGGAATCTGCAGAAATGATCTCTCCGCCTATAGCCTTTGCCAAGGCTAAGGACAATTTGGTTTTGCCTACCGCAGTTGGGCCGCTTAAAACAATCAAGGGTTTTTTTTGCTCCATATTCTTCCTACACAATCCGCTTGAATTTCTTCTCTATTTCATATTTACTCATAGAAATGATAGTGGGTCTGCCATGGGGACAGTTATAGGGATTCTCCAATGTCAGCAGTTCGTCAAGCAATTCTTCCATTTCCGCTGTTTTTAAACTGTTATTTCCCTTTACCGCCGCCTTACAGGCCATTGAAGCCAATTTTTCCTCTACCACCGTAAGGTTTTTATAGGTTGGTCCTTGCCCAAGCTCGTCCAACACCTCCAAAAACAATTCTTTCTCATTGCAGCCATAGAGATCCGTAGGCACGCCTCTTAATGCATACTCACTGCCGCCAAACTCCTCTATTTCAAACCCCAGTCCCGAAAAAACACCCCGGTACTCTGAAAGCACCTGTTCTTCTCTTGCGGTCAGCGTTACCACAATAGGCGGATTCAAGCTCTGAGATACTATACTTTTCTCCCTGAATTGTTTGATGAGTCTTTCATATTTTACCTTTTCATGGGCAGCATGCTGGTCTACAATAAAAAGTTTATCCTGAAAAGCAATCAGCCAGTAAGTATCAAAAATCTGTCCCAGAATTTTATAATCATCCCGGTTTTGCGGTGCCAGCATTTTTTCATCAAACAGATTTAATTGTTCCGGTTTAACCGTTATATTTGCAGCATTTACTTCATTTTCATCATTTTTCCCCAAAAAATCGTTGTCCTTCACCCTGCTCCAAACCGGTTTTTGCAAGAAATCCTGCATTTCGGGTTTTTCCGCCTCATATTTCATTTCTTCCATAACATGAAACTGTCTGGTACGGACTTCCTCAAACGGTTCCGGAACAGAAACCTTCTTATCCGGCATCTCCAAATCCCGGGAAGCTTTCTCATCCAGCGTCACCTGTGGAATCATTTCCTTCTGATGCAGTGCCTCGGCAACATTTTCTGAAATAAATTGGTAGAGCCGTTCCCCTTCGGTAAAACGGACATCCATTTTTGTAGGATGCACATTCACGTCCACCAATGCGGTATCCACTGAAAAATGAAGTACTGTAAAAGGAAATTTATGCTGCATCAAATATTGACTATAGCCTTCTTCTATGGCCTTTGCCAGCAGATTACTTTTAATATATCTTCCGTTTATATAGTAGTTTTCAAAATTACGGTTTGACCGATTTAATACAGGTTTTCCCAGATAGCCTGAAAGGGCAATCCCCTCCGCTTCAGCTGTAATGGGCACAAGATTTTCTACTATTTCCCTGCCGTAAATACGGTAGATCACCTCTTTTAAATCTCCGTTGCCGGAGGTGTGAAATCTCATTTGCCCGTTCACCGTAAGCTTAAAAGAAATATCCGGCCTTGACAGCGCCATATGTTCCATTAAATCTACAATATAGCTGCCTTCCGTTTGGGGCTGTTTCAAAAATTTACGGCGCACCGGTGTATTAAAAAACAAGTTCCGTACTAAAATAGTCGTACCATCGGGCGCTCCTATTTCTGAATACTCCGTTTCCGCAGCACCCTCACAAAGATAGCGGATGCCGCTTAAAGCATCTTTGGTCTTGCTTATCAGCTCCACCCTTGCTACTGCGGAAATACTGGAGAGCGCCTCTCCGCGAAATCCCAGACTTTTTACCGTGTGCAGTTCCTCCGCGGAAGATATTTTACTGGTGGCATGGCGCAGGAATGCATTCCGGATCTGAGAAGCTTCTATCCCGCTGCCGTTGTCCGTCACCCGGATAAATGAAATTCCTCCATCTTTGATTTCTACGGTAATGGAACTGCTCCCTGCATCCACTGCATTTTCCACCAATTCCTTTACCACGCTGGAAGGTCTTTCGACCACTTCGCCGGCCGCTATTTTATCGATTGTCCCGGAATCCAGTACCTGAATGATCGCCATGTGATTTCCTTTCTACCAACGGTTCTTCAATTTACTCTGCAGCTTATATAGTGTATTTAAGGCATCTAAAGGGGTCAAAGTGCTAATATCGATTTCTCTTAATTCTGCTAAGATGTCCTCATCCTTTACCGTATCAAAAAGGGACATCTGCGCCATATCCACCTCATCCAAACGCTCCGTCTTTGCAGCCCTTTTCTCACCGCCGGTATCCACCACAATGCTCTGTACCTTTCCGGTAATATCATTATCCAAAAGCTGCGTAACAATTTCCTTTGCTCTGTCGATCACCATATCCGGTACACCCGCCAACTTGGCAACCTGTATCCCGTAACTTTTATCCGCACCGCCTTTAATGATCTTACGCAAGAATACAATATCGTCCCCTTGCTCTTTTACGGCAATACAGTAGTTGTTCACATTGTTCATTTTGCCTTCCAACTCTGTCAGTTCATGATAGTGGGTCGCAAAGAGGGTCTTTGCACCTAATAGCTTGCGGTTACTGATATGCTCGATTACCGCCCAAGCAATGGAAAGCCCGTCAAAGGTGGAGGTCCCTCTGCCAATTTCATCTAAGATCAGCAAGCTGTTTGCCGTGGCATTGCGCAGAATATTGGCAACCTCATTCATCTCCACCATAAAAGTAGACTGTCCGCTGGCCAGATCATCGGATGCCCCCACTCTGGTAAAAATCCTGTCCACAATCCCGATATTAGCGCTTTTTGCCGGCACAAAGCAGCCCACCTGGGCCATCAGCACGATCAGGGCAGTCTGCCGCATATAGGTGGATTTACCCGCCATATTGGGGCCGGTAATAACAGCAATACAGTGATTTCCGTTATCCAGATAGGTATCATTAGAAATGAACATGTCATTTTCTATCATTTTTTCCACAACGGGATGCCGCCCATCTTTGATATCAATAATACCCTTCTCATTTAACTTAGGCCGTACATAACCGTTTCTTTCTGCGGTCAGGGATAAAGAGGCAAACACATCCAGTCTGGCAATGGCTTTCGCTGTTTTCTGAATCCGCTCCATCTCCTGTGCTATGGAATCCCTGATTTTGCAGAACATATCATATTCTAATGTGTAAAGCTTGTCCTCTGCATTTAAGATGGTATCTTCCAGCTCCTTCAGGCGGGGTGTGGTATATCGCTCCGCATTGGCTAAAGTCTGCTTTCTGATATAGTCCTCAGGCACCATATTTTTATACGAATTGGTCACCTCAAAGTAATATCCAAACACCTTATTATATTTTATTTTTAAATTCTTAATACCGGTGCGCTCTCTGTCCTCGTTTTCAAGCTCGGCCAGCCATTTCTTACCGTCCCGCTTGGCATTTCGCAGCCTGTCTATATCCTCGTCAAAACCATCTCTAATGATACCGCCCTCTCTGACGGAAATAGGGGGCTCCTCTTCGATGGATGCCGCAATGAGACTACAGATATCCTCCAGTCCGTCAATCTCCTCTCTGACGGATGTCAGAATCTCCTTTTGAAAAGCACCCAATACCTGCTTAATGTGAGGAAGCATTTCTAAAGAATTTCGGAATGCGATCATATCCCTGGGATTAGCAGTTTTATAGCTGACCCGGCTGAGCAGTCTTTCCAGATCATAAATAGGATTTAGATATTCTCTGATCTCATCCCTGGAAACAGAATCCTTAGATAATTCCTCCACCGCATCCAGTCTTTTCTCAATCTCATCCCTGTCGATTAACGGCTGCTCTAAATAGCTTCTTAGGGTACGCCCACCCATGGCGGTCTTGGTTTTGTCCAACACCCAGAGTAGTGTTCCCCTCTTCTGCTTTTCCCTAAGGGTTTCAGACAGTTCCAAATTCCGTCTGGTAGAACTGTCTAAGAGCATATATTTACTGGCTATGTAGGGATAGATATGATTCAAGTGGTTCAATGGGGTTTTCTGGGTATCATATAAATACTGCAGCAGAACACCTGCCGCAATAATACCAATGGGAAAATCCTCCAATCCCAATCCTATCAGCGTGTTCACATGAAAATGCTTCATCAGGCACTTCTCAGCCGCATTGTCCTCAAAAAAATGTGGTTCCAGTGTATAGACAGAAATACCGAGCCGCCCCTTTAAATCTCCGATATCCATACCGCTTACTAAAAAGGCATCGTTACATACAATCTCCTTTGGCTGGTATTTCATAATTTCATCCATGAGCTTCTTTAAATCTTCCACTTCCGTGGCAAAAAAATCTCCCGTGGAAACATCCGCTAAGGAGACACCGATGCCGGACTGCATATAGGTTACACACATCAGGTAATTATTTCTGGTTTCATCTAACGCCTGCATATCCATATTGGTGCCGGGCGTAACAATTCTGACTACTTCCCGTTTCACAAGTCCCTTAGCTAACTTAGGATCCTCCACCTGCTCACAGATTGCTACTTTATATCCTTTGTTTATCAGCTTATTTAAATAACCTTCCACCGCATGGTAGGGGATGCCGCACATGGGCGCTCTTTCCTCCTGCCCACAGTCTTTCCCCGTCAAGGTTATCTCCAATTCCTTCGAGGCCGTCAGTGCGTCCTCAAAAAACATCTCATAAAAATCACCCAGTCTGTAGAAAAGGATACAATCCGCATATTCCTGTTTCGTTTCCAAATACTTCTGCATCATGGGAGTAAATTCAGCCACTTTTTTATCTCCTGTTCTATGAATTCTGTTGCAGCAAAAGAAAAGACAGGTCGCAATATATGCATACCTGTCTTGGATTATACCACAAAATATTGTGATTGTAAAATCTATTCTACAATTTCTCCCACATAGTAAAATCCACGGCATTCTGAAAGCCGCACGTTCACGATCTTACCGATCAAAGATGCATCACCGGGAAAATGCACGATGGTGTTGTTGGAAAGCCGCCCTGTCAACAACGATGGGTCCTGTTCGTTTATCTCTTCCACCAGAGCTTCCATCACCTGTCCCTGATAGCGCTTTACCCGTTCTCTGGCCGTATCCTGTACCACCTTTAAAAGCTTGTCAAATCCTTCTTTTACAACTTCCTCCGGCACCTGATCTTCCATGGCCGCAGCCGGGGTTCCCGTCCGTTTGGAATAGATAAAGGTAAAGGCATTGTCATAGGCTACTTCTTTTACGACCGCAATGGTTTCTTCCACATCCTCCATGGTCTCCCCGGGGAATCCCACGATCAAATCCGTAGTCAGGGCCATATCCGGAATTTCCTCTCTGATATGCTTAGCCAGCGCTATGTACTGCTCCTTGGTATAGACTCTGTTCATGGCCTTTAAGATACGGTTGGAGCCTGCCTGCAGGGGCAGATGCAGATGCCTGCAGATCTTTTTGGATTCTTTCATCACCTGTATTAATTCCTCTGACAAATCTTTGGGATGGGAGGTCATGAAACGGATTCTTTTTAAGCCCTCTATTTTCTCCACTTCCCGTAACAGCTCCGCAAAGCTCATAGGTTCATCCAAGTTTTTTCCATAAGAATTTACATTCTGTCCTAAGAGCATGACCTCGACCACACCGTCTGCAACTAACGCCTCGATTTCCCGTATAATATCTTTAGGGCTGCGACTTCTCTCCCGTCCCCGCACATAGGGCACAATACAGTAGCTGCAGAAATTATTGCAGCCGAACATAATATTGATGCCGGATTTAAACGGATACTTCCGCTTGACGGGAAGATCCTCCACAATTTTATCCGTATCCTGCCAGATGTCTATCAGCATATCTTCCGACTCATACACTGCGTTTAATAACTCTGCAAACTTATATATATTATGGGTCCCAAAGATCAAATCTACAAAGCGGTAACTTTCCTTAAGTTTTTCAATTACAGTATTTTCCTGCATCATGCAGCCGCACAAAGCAATCTTCATGTGGGGATTTTTCCGTTTAAATCCCTTTAGTTCTCCCAATCTGCCATATACCCGCTGATTGGCATTATCCCGCACGGTACAGGTATTGAAGATCACAAAATCCGCATTTTCCTCTTCCACGGAAGCAAAACCCGCATATTCCAATACCCCGCAGAGTTTTTCCGAGTCGCGCGCATTCATCTGACAACCGAAAGTCGTCACGTGAAATGTGGGCGTTCTTCCCAATTGTTCAGCCAGTGCGGCAACCTTTTCTTTCGCTCTATCCATAAAATAATACTGGCGCTCCGGCTCCCCTGTAGGGGCCTGTGCATGGGCCTCGGCCCAATTCTTATTTTCTTTTCTCTCCTGCATAATCTTCCTCGTTCTATCCCCTTATCTGTCCGTTTCCTACAATTGCATATTTATAGGAAGTCAGTTCTCTTAAACCCATAGGACCTCTGGCATGCAGTTTTTGGGTACTGATGCCGATTTCCGCGCCAAAGCCGAATTCAAAGCCGTCCGTAAAACGCGTAGACGCGTTGACATAGACGCAGGCGGCGTCCACAGATTTCAAAAACTTTTCCGCCGCATCTTTATTCTCTGTAATGATGGCTTCAGAATGTTTGGTATTGTATTTATTAATGTGGGAGATGGCTTCTTCCACGCTGCCCACGGTCTTCATGGAAATAATATAGTCCAGATATTCTTTTCCGTAATCCTCTTCGGAAGCTTCCAAGCAGTCGGGAATGCATTCCCTTACTTTTTCATCTCCCCGCATTTCCACATTATGCTCGTTAAGCGCCTTGGCCAAAACCGGCAGGAACTTCTCCCGTACAGCCTCATGAATCACCAGGGATTCACATGCGTTGCAGACGCCGATCCGCTGTGTTTTTGCATTGATAACAATATTGACCGCCATGGTCAAATCCGCTTCCTTGTCCACATATATATGGCAGTTGCCGGTTCCGGTCTCAATCACGGGGATGGTACTGTTCTCCACTACACTGCGGATCAGTCCGGCTCCTCCTCTGGGAATCAATAGATCCACATATTCGTTTAATTTCATAAAGGCGGCCGTAATACTACGGTCGGTATCCGCGATCAGCTGCAGAGCGTCCGCCGGTACTCCCGTCTCTTCCAGAGCGCTGCGCAGTACCTCTGTAATGGCAATATTGGATTGCAGTGCATCGCTTCCGCCCTTTAAGATCACTACATTACCGGTCTTAAAACAGAGTCCGAAAGCGTCCGCCGTCACATTGGGACGGGATTCATAGATGATACCGATAACCCCCATGGGCACTCTTCTTTTTTCTATCCGCAGGCCGTTTGGACGTTCAAACTTCTCTAAAATCTCCCCGATCGGATCGGACAGTTGAACAATCTGCCTGAGCCCTTCCGCCATAGCTACAATTCTCTCCGGACTTAACCGCAATCTGTCTATCAGTCCCGGATGCATGCCATTTGCTTCTGCGGCTGCAATATCTTGTTCATTGGCCTTTAAGATTTTCTCTGTATGTATGCGCAACTTATCAGCAGCCGCTAAAAGTGTGCGATTTTTCTCATTCGTCGTCATAGCCTGCAGTATGTATTTGGTACTCACTGCTCGCTTTCCCATTTCCTTTAAATCCGTCATACTCACCTACGCCTTTCCGTAATTCTCACAGACATATTACCTGCATGGGTCTGATATCGTTTTCCTCCGCTTCGATTGCCGATACCATCTGACAGTCATAACCTATGGCAATCGTATGCAGCCCCATCTTATCCGCCAAATAGCGGTCATAAAAGCCCTTACC
This sequence comes from Lachnospiraceae bacterium, assembly GCA_022510705.1. Taxonomy (GTDB): domain Bacteria; phylum Bacillota; class Clostridia; order Lachnospirales; family Lachnospiraceae; genus Acetatifactor. The sequence continues at coordinate 1,509 of JAFLSX010000001.1, read as the reverse complement.
GTAACCGATACGGTTACGGACCGGATCAAAGGCCACCCCCGGCATCAGCATAAGGGCGGAATCCGTTTTTTCTACAGTAAAAACAAATTTTTCCCGTTTATCTATATCCACAGGCTCAGGTATGCCTTTATAGCCCGGCTGTAAGTCCGCCTTTCCCGAAATTCTGAAAAACTCCATATACTCACCCAGCACACAGGGAACATAGACCTTTTTTCCCTGCCTCAAGGCTTCCTCCCAGATTGGAGCGGTATCTATCTCGCTTCCATAACTTAAAAAAATCAGCAGCTCCTTAGCTTTATAGTACCACTGATGTCCTAATATCCGTTCCGTCATCAGAATTTCGGAGCGTTTTCTTTCCATGGGTCCAAGACGATCACGAAGCGCCAAAACTTTTTTTCGTATTTCACTTTTGCTTTCCATTTTCCCCATTCCTAATCTCCAAAGTATATGTGCCTTTGCTCAAATTTCCTGCCAGCCATAAAAAGGCACTTACTACCATCAGTGCCATACCTTTCAGCCACAGAAGCTTCTCTTTTTCTTCCTCTATAATCCGGATTCCGTAACGAAGAGAAAAGTAGGATTCTAATTCTTCTGCCGAAGCACCTATTGCATTTTCCATAAAGGGATAATTAGGCGTATACTCCTTATTCAACTTGACAATCCGGGCAGTGAAGGCCACACGTTCGCCGCCAGGATCATTTGTCATTTTTCCAAAGGGTTCCGATTTCTGCTCCGGTACCAGTAAAGAAATATATTCACTGCCGGCACCTATCGACACCACATAATATTCTGTAACTTCGGACCCCAAAATACCGCTTAATCTTACCATATAGCAGCCATTATAATCCAAACCGCCGCCCGGCGGTTCATACCAGCTCACTGCCAGATGATCCACCTCATCCTTTATATAAATACCGGTCCGTAAATCGGATAAAGAGATATCCTTCAAAGCAGCCGGATGTTCCAAAGCATAGATACGCAATAGTCCCATTAGCAATACAATGAAACCGATACCAAAAACCCACACTGCTGCAAAATGCAGCCATGATATGGTTAATAGTTTGTTATGCTCAATGTTTCCATTCTTCTCCATGTTTCTTTTTCACCATATCTCCCAGGTTTTCCACCGATCCGTCTTCCATCACCATATCAATATTATTGAGCTGGCCCCGCAGATTCGCCCGCACATTTGCCACGTACTCCCGGCGCAGACTCTCTTGTTCCTCCTTTTCTTCCGGAGTAAGTCCCTCCGCCTGGGATTTATGATATAACTCGTTGATCCTGGCAATCTTTTCCTCTATTCCCATAGTGCCTCTTTTCTCGCCAACTATGCTTAGCATAGACCGGCCGACAATAATGCTTAATGCTTATATATATTATCTACAAACTCCGGCAGATCAAAGTTTTCATCCCTGTTCTCCACAAACAGGGTACCTTCCTTCTCTCCTGCTAAGATCCTATGTAAGATGCCTACATCCCGGCTGTTTGCAATGACCATGTCTGCACCGA